>CAYWBK010000643.1:0-2900 GCA_964455745.1 uncultured Armatimonadia bacterium | reverse complement strand
CACATAGCCCGCAAGCCCCGAAGGGGCGACACAGAACCGACAACATCGCGCCATTGGTGCCGCCCCCTTCGGGGGCTGTTCTTATCCAAGGAGGGGCTGCTTTCCAGGCTCTTGCGAGCCTGGCTAAACTCTTTCGGCCCTTCGGGCCTTTTGGGGCAACAGCCCGTGATTCACACGCAAGATGTGGGTAAAGCATAGCCACGAGTGGAGAGGGGCCGACCCGCTGTAGGCGGGTCAGGGTGAGGTCGCCGCTCGCCCGGCAAACGACGATTTTCGAGGCAGTCGTCATGCCGGGTTCCGGCACTCTGAAACGATGGGAATGACGGCGATGGCGGGCGACGCCCGCCCCACGCGCGACAAGATTGTCGCGCCCACTCCATTTTGAGGCAGCAGGTATGAAGATAGGGCCAAAGCCAGGAGCCGATATCCAGGGGCCAACGGGCAGAGCGATCCGGGTCGCTGCTGCGCTGTCGGTCATGCTCCTCGTCGCCGTCTCTGCCGCCTTCGCGACGGCTTTGTACCAGGACGACTTCGCGAAGCTGCCGAACGGGCCCGCGCGCCTCGCCGACTGGCAGCTTGACGGCGCGGACTACACCGTCGCGGACGGCTGGTTGGTGGTGAAGAGCGCCCAGTCGAACCCCTCGGCGATGCTCAAAGTCGCGCATGACGGAGACTTCACCTTCCGAGCGACCGTACGCAACTCGCGCAGTTGCGATTGGTCGGCCCTGCTGGCGCGAGGCGTGTACCGGCTGGAGATCAACAACGAGCACGTGCGACTCGGACTGATGCACAAGGTCGGCGACGAGTGGAAACTGGTCTCGCAAGCGCCCGGTTACGAGATGTACCCGCGCAACACGCAGGTTTTCGAACTGCGGCTGGTCGCGGTGGGCAACAAGATCGCGGGGTTCATCGACGACCGCAAGCTGGTCGAGTATACCGACCCCGACCCGGTCCCCGCCGGCGGGCAGTACGGGCTCATCAGCGGCTGGGAAACGGACCTGGCATGGCGGGGGGTATCGCTGACGGACCAGGCCGATCTGCGCGAATGGCCGCGCGAGCAGCTTCCGCAGCCGACGGGCCGCGAGGTGGTCGAGGTTACGCAGGTGCGCGGCGACCCGGGCCTGACGCCCCCGCCGGCGCCCTTCGACAACGTCTATTATGACGGCGAGACGGCGGGCTTGCGGATCGCGCTGAAGGCTGCGAAACCCGGAATCACTCACGCGGCGCTGCGCTTCCGGCTTATCAACGTGCGCCAGCAGCAGGTGGCCGTGCAGTCACGGGAGATCGATCTCAAGCCGGATGCCGAGACCGAAACCGTTGCGCGGTTCAAGGCCCCCGAGCGCGGGTGTTTCAAGGTGGCGCTCGACGCCGGGCTGTCGCCGGACCGCCTCGGGTGGGTGGAGGACCTCGGCAGTTTCACCGTCGTGCCGAAGGCGCTCTACGAACGCCCGTTCAACCCGAACTCCTACTTCGGCGGCCACATGGACGGGATCAACCTGGCGTGGCATCTGGAACTGGGGCGCAAGCTAGGCATCCAATGGGCGCGATGCCATGACATGATGCAGTGGACCTGGTGGGACCGAATCCAGCCGGACGGCCCCGACCAGTGGAAGTGGAATGACGAAGCCCAGGGGACGGTCGACAATCTTCACATGGGCACTCAGGGCGAGTTCCTGTGGGTGCCGAAGTGGGCCTGGGGGGCGCAGGCGGATGCGCCGGGCAACCACGCCACTTACCCGCCGAAGAACCTGTCCGACTTCGCCAGGTATGTTTACAACACCGTCCTGCATTTCAAGCCGAGCATCCAATACTGGGAAGTGTGGAACGAGCCGCACTTCAACGGCTTCTACTCCGGGACGCCGGAGCAGTACGCGGAGATGCTGGCCGTCGCCTACCGCGAGACCAAGCGCGCCAACCCGAACGGCATCGTCCTGGGGGGCGGCGGCGTCAACCCGCGCTCGTTCCCGTGGGTCAAACAGATGCTCGCGGCGTGCGGAGATCACTGGATGGACGGGTTCACGCTCCACTACATCGAGCCGGATTACGGCCCGCGCGTGATCCCGGAGCTACGCCGGATGCTCGCGGCGAAGGGCGTCACCGGGCCGATCATCGACTCGGAGGAGACGGTGCTGAGCACGAGCTTTCTCGATCAGTGCCGCGCGGACTACGCCGAGCCGGAGGCGCGCTATCATTTCCGCAATGCCTGTTACGAGCTGGTCCGCACCTACATGGAGGCACTCGGCAGCGGGATCGTGCGCATCTTCTATTATGACCAGGCCGATCCCTGGCGTTTCAAGCCCTTCCCCAAGCCACGCGTGTTCCAGCCGTCGCAGGTCGGGGGGACTATGTGGGACGAGGGGGAAATGCTCAAGCCGATCGGCGCGGCCCATGCGGCATTGGCCCTCGCCATCGACGGCAAGAAGATGCAGGAGCGGCTGTCGAGCGGCCCGCGGCGGGTGTTCGTCTTCGTCGCGCCCGACGGAGCCTCGGCGACGGCAGTGCAGTATGCCGAGTACCCATCCTTCGCGCAGCATACCGACCTGCGCCTGAGGCTCCCCGCCGGCGCACAGGCGGGCGGCCTGACGATCATGGATTTCATGGGCAACGAACGCCCGGCAAGGGTGGCCGCCGGCGAGATCGTGCTGCCGCTGTCGCGCGAGCCGGTGTATGTGACATATCGCGGAGCGGGGGCCGCGGAGGCGTTAGGGGCGATGTACAAGGCTGCTCTCATGCCGGGTTCCGGCACTCTGGAGCGATGAAAACGGCGACCTCACCCCCGGCCCCTCTCCGCAAGCGGAGAGGGGAGAACGACAACGGCGTCGTGCAGTCATCCCCCTCTCCACTTGTGGCTATGCTTTCCCCACATCTTTTCAGATGTAGGGGCAACATTTTTCCCGGCG
>CAYWBK010000642.1:0-2904 GCA_964455745.1 uncultured Armatimonadia bacterium | reverse complement strand
CACCCGCTTCAACGCGACGCCCGCTTCGTTTCACGACGCCGGTGCGCCGCTGACGATCACGAGTGCAGGCCGCGACGCGCGCTGTAAGCCATGCGCGTCTGTTCCCATGACCAGGAAGGCATAGATGCCGGGCGTCAGGCCGGTCAGGGGGAAGCGCGCCGGGCCCTGGGTGATCTCTGCGAGCTTGTGCGCACCGTTGTAGAGCGCCAGTTGTTTCCATCCGGGGAAGGCCGAGTCGTCCGCAGTGATCGTGATGCCGGCCCCCTGGTTGAGGATCCAGGCCGCCCCCGACGGAGGAGACGTGAGCTTCAGCGGCGGCGCAAAGGTCGCATAGGCCCGGTAGATGAAGGCGATGTCCTCGTCCGGGAGCCAGCTCATCGTCGCAGCTTGGGCATCCGGGGCGGTGCACGGGGCGATCTTCACCAGGTCGCTGCGCCAAGTCGAGTTGTCGGCCAGCCAGCCGGACGACAGGGGCAACGGCTTGAGTGCCACGGGGCCGCGGCGCGGATCGGCGTCCAGCGGATAGCGCAGGCGGATGCAGTGGTCGAGGAACGGGATGGCGAGAGTGGCCTGGTCGATCTCTCGATGGCCCTGGCCCTCGACCATCGCCCAGGCGAAGTGCGCGCCAAGGGGTCGCTGGGTCTGCATCGTCACCGTCAGCAGAGGGTTCAGGCGCTCCTCCTGTTCGCCGGAGAACATGCACACCGGGACATCGAGCGCCCCCGGCGGGACCTCCATGCGCATCGCAGTCGACAGAGGTGCGCTGGCGATTACCCGCTCGGGCAGTGTGTTCAGCAGCCGGTTGGCGAATCCCCCGCCGGCCGAGAAGCCATAGACGACGAAAGGCACGTTCGCCAGCTCCGCGTGCCCGCTCTGTTCGACGAAGCGGCTAAGGGCGTGCTCCAGGATGGTGACAGAGCCGGGGTGCGAGTCGAACGCCCGGGCACCCACGAAAGCGAGACTATGAAGCGCGGCAAACGCCTTCAAATAGGGGAGGGTGTAGCGCGTCCGCGTGTCACCGCCGGCCGCGTTGGTGTTCACCAGAAGGCCGCGAATGCTTTGCATACCGGTCGGGATCGCCAAGCGCACCGCTTTCTCGTGGCCCTCGTCCATCTCCGAGTAGTCATAGGTGGAGAATCCGGCAGTGCCCTCCCCGGCTGGAGCAGCCGCGATCCGCGCCGCGGCTGCGACAACCACGCCTGCCAGTGCCCAACCAGCCCAGCTCCGAAACGTACCCCTGTTGCCCCGCATGGTGATCCTCCTGGTACTGCAATGACAGTTCGCCAGGCGACGGCCTTGGCTACACGGCCCCCATGGGTGCATTCCTCACATCGGAGCAAAGGCCCGGGCGTCGGCACGCCCACTGCCTGGTTTACTGCATCCCCGGGCCGCGCAGCCACTGCCTCACGGCCGGGTATGCGGAGAGCGGGAAGTCATGTTTCCCCACATCCACGCTGACCAGAGTGGCCTCGGCCCCGGCAGCCTTTGCTGCATCGCATATCTCTTGTGCACGGGGTCGCGACTTCGCGCTGCTGGACACCATGAGGAATGGCTTGCCCTTGATGAGGTCATAGCGCTGAGTTCTGCCGCCGCCTTCTACCAGGAGGAATGCGGAAAACCGGCGGGCGATCTCGCCGTCGGATTGGTCGATCAGCTCCCCGGTCATGTGCGCCCCGTTGGAGAACCCTCCGATGATGCGATGCGCGGGGTCAATGTTGGGAACGATCTCGTCGAGCTTCGCCAGCATCGTCCGGTACAAGGGCCAGGCGAATCTGCCGTCCTGGTCGCGGATGACGATCAGCGGGGCGGTGTTCGCGGGGTCGGCCGGGTCAATGTCCTTCTTGAACAGAGGCATTGACACGCAGACGAAGTCCTGCTCCTCCGACAGCGCGCGCCCCACGCCCGGGTTGTCGCCCTTGCCGCCGTCCCCGCCATTGAGAAAGATCAGCAGTGGATGCTTGCGCTGCGGGTCGTAGTTGCGCGGGAGAAAGACCGTCATCGCGGCCTCAAGGCTCTGCTTGTTCAACAGGTCGAACAGCGTGGGCGGCATGTCCGAGAACTTCACGGTGAACAGGCTCCCAGGCTTCAGTGGGGGCGGCGGAGCGGGGACATCAGCGGCCGCGTCGGCCTTCACCAGCCCCGCATCGGCAAGCATCTTGAGCAAGTCCTGGCCCTGGGTCTGCGGTGTCGTGCTTCTGTTGACGGCCAGGATGCGCCCCTTATCGTCAATGAGGTACGTGTACCGCTCGGAAAGACCGCTGGGCCGCAGGCAGCCCCAGGCTTTGGCGGCAGTCGTGTCGGCGTCGGACAGCACGGGGAAGCTGTAGTTGCCCTGCTGGGCGAAGGCGGTCGTCACGTCGAGCGCCGCGGTGCTGCAGCCGAAGACCTGGAGTTTATCGCGCGGGATCTGGGGCATGGCGGCTTCGAGCGCGGCGCACTGGTTCTTCGCTCCCTGGCTGCCGGCACGCGGGAACCAGCAGATCGCGACGGCCTTGACGCCTCGGAATTGCGCCAGATCATACGTCTTGCCGTCGGAGCCTTGCAGTTTGAGGTTGGGGGCCGTATCACCCGGCTTGAGGCTCACGGGCGGCGCGGGCTGGCAAGTGGACACCGCGACAAGGGTGAGGGAGGCGACGATGATGAGGGCGAAGGACAGGGCAAGCGTCTTCATGTGACATCTTCCTTCCGGGATGACCCACTTAGGTGGTGTCGTTCCCTCACGGACTGAACGGCCGCCCATCTGATGCGCAGGTTCGCCGCTGGAACCAGGAACACCCTCTTTGCGGGTTGCGAAGACCCCAGCGGGACCGTCGACAAGGCACGGCAGAGGGCTCGCAAGGGTGCAAGTGCCTGTGTGGCGCACGTGCAGATATCGCCGCGGCAGTTTCGCGTGGCGCTGGCCCG
>CAYWBK010000641.1:0-2910 GCA_964455745.1 uncultured Armatimonadia bacterium | reverse complement strand
TATGCCGCGCTGCGCGCGGCCCGGAGAGGGGCCGGGGGTGAGGTCGCCGTCCCGCCCAGGCAGGATCGTCTCAAAGTGCCGGAACCCGGCATTATAGCTACCTACTACGCGGCCAGCGCCAGGTACACGTGCCGGACCAGCGCGTTCTTCGGTACTTTCGCGCACCGGACGGGCATGAAACCGCTCGCCGCAAGGTCCTCCTCGGCGGGCGCTCCGGTGACGATTACCACCCGCTCGGTTGCAGTGCGCAAAGCGGCAAGGACCTCGCGCTGCAGATGCGGATCGGGGTGTGATGTCAATCCATAAGGGAAATCGACAATCGCGGCATCATAGTTCCCGGAGGCATCGGCGCAGGGGGTGGGGTCGTCGATTCTGCCGAGCCTTCGGGCATCTCCCACCCACAGCCGGGGCTGCATCCCGAAATGTGCCAGGTTCTTCGCGGTGATGTCGACGGAACCCTCCAGGATGTCCCCACCCGAGGCCTCGATCCCTACCGCCAGCGCCGAGATGATGCAGGTGCCGCTGCCGCAGCAGGGGTCGATCAGCGTGTCGCCGGGGGCGGCTGCGATGTTCACCAGGGCCCGCGCAAATCGCACCGGGAGGGCGTGCGAGAGATTGTGCGGCATGTGTTCGTACTGTAGATACGAGCGGCTGCTGCGGGATACGACTTCTCCGAAGCGCCAGACGTTGCCGCAGGAGTGGATGACATAGCGCACCAGCGGACGGTCGAGGTCCGGGTTGCCGGGGAGGATGTCCGCAACCGCGACGATCAGGTCCGTGCGCGTGCTGCCTCGTGCGGGCCGGCGGACGACCTCGATGCGGAAGCGGTCGGCCTCCAGATGCAGGCCGGCGATCTTGTCGAGCAGTTTGTCGGGCGAGTCTGCGACCGCGAGTTCCCTTGCGCACAGCGACACATACGCCGACCGCGCAATATCCGCCCCGTCGGGGCCGATGCCGATGCGAGCGGCGCCTTCCGCCCCCGCCAACGCCCACAATTCCAGCGCCGCCAGCTCCAGCTCATGCTCCTCCCCCGCCAGATCGAAGAAGAAACTCACGGACGCCCGCCTTTGCACACCGGGTCAACGACATGCCAGGGGAGTTCGCCGTCCGGCACATCCGGCGCGGCCATGTATTGCTCCAGCGACAGCCCGTGGCGTTTGAGCGCCGCCCGGAACGCGGCATACCCGCCGCCTTCGCGCGAGGCCTCCACCAGCGGCAGCGATAGCTTGCGCCCGCCCCGGCTGAGCGCCGCCTGCACCGCCGCCCACCTCGCCGATCCGCAGCGAACCTCCACCCCCTTCAGCCGGCTGAGGGCCGTCTCGATCGCCGAAAGCCGCTGTCGCAGGACGCTTTGCGGGGGCATCGCGTGTCGCTCGAGCGCCGTGTGTGGCTTGGGCACGAACGGCCCGACCGAGGCGATGAACCGCAGCCGTGGGAAGTCCACGGCGAGGCGCTCCGTCAGCGCCGCGATCTCCAGCGCCTGTTCATCGGTCTCGCCGGGCAGCCCGATCATAAAGTAAAGCTTGATCCGCCGCATTTCCACGCCCTGCGCAAGTTCGCACACCCGCCACAAGTCCTCGTCCGGCACCGGCTTGCCGATTTCCCGCCGCAGGGAGCAGTCGCCGGCCTCGGGGGCGATGGTGATGCTGTCCTGTCCCGAGGCTGCGAGCGCCGCCAGCAAGCCCTCCGTCGCCGACTCCGCTCGCAGCGACGAGGTGGAGATGCTGAAGCCCTCCTCGACCAGCGCCGGCGCGAGTTCGTCGATCCAGGGGTAATCCGACAGCGCCGCGCCGACGAGGCCGATCTGGCGGGTATGTTCGGCAATGCCGCGACAGGCGTCAATGATGCCCGCCGGCCTCCGGGGGCGAACAGGGCGGTAGATGCAGCCCGCCATGCAGAATCCGCAGCCCCGGCCGCAACCCCGCCCCACCTCGATCAGGAAGCGGTTGCCAAACTCCGTGTGGGGCGTCAGGATCGCCGAGTGCGTCTGGAATTGGTCGATGTCGCGCGCGATCTGGCGCGTCACCCGCGCACGTTCAGGCCCGAGTTCGGGCGCAAAGTGCGGCTCGTCATATAAGAGAACGCCGGGGATTGCATTAAGCGTTTCCCGGCAGGCAGCTTTCCCGCCATTGCGGCAGCATTTTAGTGCGCGCTGGAGCGCTGTCCTTATTGTCTCGATCTCGCCAATGAAGGCTGCATCGGCGATCCCGGCCAGCGGCTCGGGATTTGCAGTGACCTGCGGCCCCCCGACGATCACTACCGGGCTATCCGCGCTGCGCTCCGACGCCAGCGCCGGAACCTCGCCCGCCTCGAGCATCGCCGGCAGGGCCAGCCAGTCAAGCTCGTATGGCGCGCTGACTGCAATCACATCGAAGTCACTCAGTAGGCTTCCAGTCTCGAGGGACACGGTGGGACCGTCCTCCGGGGCGAACACTCTCTCGCACGACAGTCCGTCCGTGGGCAGAAGGGAGTACAGGGCGTGAATGGCGAGGCTCGACATGCCGACCTGGTAGCGGTTGGGGAAGAGCAGCGCACACCGCACCACGTCGCCGCCCGCAACCGGGGGCGGCAACAGGGGCGTTTCCGCGCGAACAAACTCCGCGCGCGAGTTGTCGGCAGGGCGTCGGCGCATAGTCATATACCGACTGCACTATAGCACCGTTGCGCAGGGGGCGGCAAGCGAACGGCGGCTCTTCCTCAATGTGTATGGGTAGCTTGACAGTGGCTGAACAGACCACCTCAGACACATGGTCGTTATCCGCGCCGTCGCGTCCGCAGGACGCCCGGCCCCGCCGTAGGCGGGGACCCTCAGCCGGATGCTTCAGCGTCCGGGATGCCCGCCGCACAAAGACCTTCCCGTCCGCAGGACGGGCGGCGCGAAGCGCCCGACAGAAGACCCAGCCTGCTGGC
>CAYWBK010000640.1:0-2916 GCA_964455745.1 uncultured Armatimonadia bacterium | reverse complement strand
ATGTCGTTGCGAACAGTCGCAGGGACGTGAACTTCGGCACCCAGGGAGCGTGCAGCGACAATGGCTGACAGACTGCGAGCGGCGATCATCGGCTGTGGACGACATGGCGAGGGACGCACGGGTTCGGGCATGGCGCATCTTCATGCCGCAGGCTACGAGGCGCGAACCGACTGCGAGATCGTCGCATTATGCGACATCCGGCCCGAGAATGCCGAGGCGTTCGCGCAGCAACATGCGCCGGACGCGGCTATCTACACCGACTACGCGAAGATGCTGAAAGCCGAGAAGCCCGACCTCGTGAGCATCTGCCTGTGGCCGCACCTGCACGCCGCGGCGATCATCGCCTGCGCGAAGGCCGGGGTGAGGGCGATCCACTGCGAGAAGCCGATGGCCCCGACGTGGGGCGAGGCGGTTAAGCTTGCGGCGGCGTGCGAGAAGAGCGGCACGCAACTTACCTTCAACCACCAGCGGCGATTCCTCCCCGCCTTCCAGAAGGCGAAGGAGCTGGCCGATAGCGGCACGATCGGCACACTGGTGCGGCTGGAGGGCGCGTGCGACAACATGATCGACTGGGGGACGCACTGGATCGACATGATGTTCTTTTTCAACAACGAGACCCCGGCGGTGTGGGTGTTGGGGCAGATCGACGCCCGGCAGTGGCACGAGGTCTTCGGGCTGCCCTACGAGCACCAGGCGATCTGCGAGTTCAAGTTCGCCAATGATGTGCGGGCGGTGCTGTTCACGGGTGAGGACAGCAGCATCGGCTGCCAGATGCGGCTCATCGGCGCCGACGGCGTCATCGAGCTTCGCGAGGGCGACAAGCCCGTGTGGGTGCGGGCGAAGGGCAGCGGGACCTGGAAGACGCCGAAGATCGAGGGCGGCCTGCACGCGCTGCAGGCGGTCGCCGATGCCATTGGCAACATGATCGACTCCCTGAAGGCAGGCACGGAGCCGCTGCTCTCGGCGCGCAAGGCTCTTCAGACGACCGAGGTCATCTACGCGACATACGAATCCAGCCGCCGCCGGGGGCGAGTCGATCTGCCGCTGAAGGCGAAGGACTCGGCGTACCTGTCGATGATCGAAAGCGGGGACCTGAAGCCGGTGAAGGTCAAGAAGGGCTGAAGGCCAGAGCCGCGAAGGTAAGGCTGATTGCCGTTCAAGGAGGGGCCGCACTACGAGAGCGCCAGTCGTACCGGCGGTCTGGGCGGCCGTAGGCAGCCAACTGTATCCGGCCCCAGCCGTCCCGCAGGGTGAACGGCAGGGCCGGATACTTCGCTGCGCTCGTAGATCCGGCCCCTCCTTGAACGGCCCGCGCCTTGACGCTTGCGACCCTTTTGGGGCATGATTGCTGTGTCCACACGGGCCGCCCATTATGGCCGCCTGACGGTTGGGGGGATATGCAAGGAGCACTTCCGGGATGAGTACGTTACCGGCCCCACGAGGGCCTTTTTTGCTTCGCGACGAACTGCTCGAGTATGCAGCGGAGTGCGGAATCGACTACTCCGAGTTGCTGGATGGCTCGCGCGGCACCTCGAACTGGCAACAACGCGATATTCTCAACGCCTGGCACACCCTCGGCATGTACGTGGATTTCGCCATCGAGACCGTGCCGGGCAATCCCTCCCTTCGCGCGCTTTGGACCTGGGCCGACATCGACCACGCGGCGCGATTCGCCGAATTCGCCGCGGCTCATGCCTGCGATGATGACCCCCTGCACCGTGGGGTGCGGTTCCTTGAAGGCGTTTGGGATTACCTGGAGCGCGATGCGCTGGCCGGGACCCCGCGCGGCGCCATCATCGCCGCGTTCGCGGATGCGATGCGGGCCTCGAACTACGCCAAACCACCGACGCTGGCGTTCGTTCAGCCGGTATTGACCCGGTATCTGGCGCCGCTGCTCTTCGAGGGCAACAAGGACTTGGCGGCACAGTTCGATGTGTACATGTTTGAGGGCGCCACGACGGGCGCGGCGGTGGCGGCGCAGTCGCTCGTGCGCGCGGGGCTGCTCAAGCCCGGCGACAAGGTGGCGCTCCTTTGGCCCAGCTACGAGCCTTTCCAGGATCTCTTCTGCACCCAGCACGGCCTGGAGGCGGTGCACATCTGGCGCGATCCGGCCAACGACTGGGAGCCCTGCCCGGGCGAGTTCGAGAAACTGCTGGACCCGGCGGTCAAGGTCTATGTCTCGGTATCGCCGGGGAACCCGGTGCCGGTGACTGCATCGGCGAAAGCGATCGCGGAGCTTAAGGCTGTCGCCGAGAAGCGCCCGGACCTGCTCATCTTCAGCGACCACGTCTACGCGCATTTCCTCGACGAGCCGCTCGACGCTGAGATCAAGCACCTGCCGCGCCAGACGCTGGCCTTCTACAGCCTCTCGAAGGACTTCGCCCTCGCCGGAGCCCGCGCAGGCGTGATGCTCGTCCACAAGGATACCGTCATCGACGACATGCTGGCTGCGCGCGATCCCGAGCAGGCCCGCGCCGCCGATGCCGTCTATGCGACGCGCGCGTCGGATGTGATGAGTTTCCTTTTCATCCGCCGCGTGGCGGTGGACAGCCGCTGGGTGAGCTTCTCGCACATGAGCGGCATGGCGACGCCGATTCAGGCGCTCGTGTGTCTTGCAGCGGCGTTCGACGGGGCGTTCCCGGAGGAATCGAAGGCCTACTTCAAGTGGGTGGCGGAGACGATGAAGTCGCGGCTGGTGGCGCTGTACGATGCGCTCGGGCTGCCGGTCAGCGACGTTGTGCGGGACCACTCCAGCCGTTATAGCGCGCTCCTCGACCTGCGTGACATCGCGCGTGCCCACTACGGCGAGGAGGGCGTGGCGCGACTTGAGGTCATCGGCCCCACACCCGTGTTCCGGCACATCGTCAAGCAATACCGGGCGGTGGTCGTGCCCGGCCAGCCCTTCGGCGGCAGTGA
>CAYWBK010000639.1:0-2936 GCA_964455745.1 uncultured Armatimonadia bacterium | reverse complement strand
ATTTTCGAGGCCGCGGGAGGGCATCACTGAACCCCGCTCCACGGCTGGATGTCGGTCAGGGCGTAGAGGGTATCCAGCCGACAGCCCTTGGCGAGCAGCGCGGGCAGCAGAATCGGGAGCACCTCGGGCGTCTGGTCCTCGCCGTTGTGCAAGAGGATGATGCCACCGTCTTTAGCCCGGTTGAGGAGCGCCGAGGCGATTGCGGAACTCGACGCGCCCGGGTAGTAGGTGATGTCGGCGGTCCAAAACACGGCCACGAGACCGCAAGCGACGGTGGCCTGGCGGACGGACTGGTTGTAGTCGCCGCCGGGCGGGCGGAACAACACGGGCCGGAACCCGCAGGCGTCGCGGACGGCGGCGCGGGCCTTGATGAGTTCACGCTCGACCCCAAGCTGGCTGAGCCGACGCAGGTCCGTGTGTGTGTAGCCGTGGATGCCGACAACGTGCCCTCGGCGCACGATCTCCCGGGCGAGGTCGGGATACAGCTCCACCTGCTTGCCGACCAGGAAGAAGGTGGCCTTCGCCTGGTAGCGGTCGAGAAGATCGAGAATGAACGGGGTGATGATCGGGTGCGGGCCGTCATCGAACGTAAGCGCAACACTGCGGCCGGCCCGAACGGGAAGGGCGTGTAGCTCGTGCGACCGCAGATGCTGTAGCAGCCCCATGTCGGCGTAAGTCGTCAACAGATCGGTGCGCAGGCCGGGGATGTCAGGCGCGAAGGAGAACCCGGTCTCAAACGCGCTGGCGGCCTCGGGAAGCCGGCCTATCGCGCGCAGACATGCACCCGCGAGCTGATACTGCAAGAGTGGGTCCGCCTCCAGGACGAGCATTCGCCCGATAACGCGGGCCGCAGCGGCCCGGGCCGACTGCTCGGAGTCGGCAAGCGTGCGGTTGCCGTTCTGCACGGCGACATTGACCGACGCGTGGGCGACAACGGTGCCGTCCGGCCCGTAGGCGTCGACGCGTATCTCCCTCATGCCGTCGGACACGTGGCGGGTGTCGCAGTTGACGCGGAAGGGCCGCGCATTGCTGATCCCGATGAACTCCTGATCGAGAAGCACGGCGATGTAGTCGATGCGCGCCTGATCGCCCTCCTCGACGGCGACCTCGACCGCGCCGCGGACGACGGCTCCCGTCCGGGGGGATATGACGGTGATGCCGGCTTCCCCGGTCGCCTGCCCCGGCGGGGGCGCGGCTTCGGGGGTCGCCGCAGCAGGTTCGCCGGTGTTCTCCCGACCGGCCTGCCCGGTGGGCAGCGCTGCCAGACTCAGCGCGCCTTGCCCGATCCGGGCGAGGCGTACATCATCGCCGAGATTGCGGTCGGCGAAGTAGCGTGTGCCGGGCGCGAAGAGGCAGCTTTGTGCGTCGATGCCGCAGCGAAACTGCCCGCTGGAAGGAGGCATGGGCAAAGCCGCCAGCGCGTCCTGGGCCCTGCCGGAGGCGTACAGGCATGCCGCGCGGACGTAGATCGCCAGGGCGTCCGTCGGGTCGAGCACGAGCGCGGCAGAGGCGTCATTGGCGGCGGCCTGGTACAGCCCGGTGCAGGCCTCGAGGCAAGCGATGGTGGCGCGGTAGGTCCCGGACTGGCCCGGGTCGGCTGCGGCGGCAAGGCGGAACTCACGGATGGCAGTATCGGCGTCGCCGCTTCGGTACGCCGCCAGAGCCAGGCCTGCATGTGCGGGGGCACAGGCCGGAGACAAGGCGAGCAGCTCGGCGAAGCGCTTCTGGGCCGACTGGACATCCCCGGCGTAGAGATCGCAGGTTGCGACGCCGGCCGAGGCCTCAGCGCAGCGGACGTCGCTGTTGAGGACATCGAGGAAAGCCTTGCGGGCCTCCGGCCAGTCCCGCATCTGCAGGAGGCTGCAGGCATGGGCAAGCCCTGCCTCAGTTCCGGCGTAAGCAGCGGGCCCCGCAATCAGGGACGCCAGGAAGAAGCTGAGCAGGGCAACGGTCGTCAGGGGCGATTTCAGATGGCGCATAGGGTCGGAGACGGCTCTCATGCCGGGTTCCAACACTCTGGGATAAGGAATATGGCGGCGGCTCTGCGCCGTGCTCCCCCTCTCCATTCATGGAGAGGGGGCGGGGGGTGAGGTTGGTTCGCTGAACGGCTCAGCGCAAGCGGACAGACACATCGCCCGCGTACAAGGTTACGGTCTCGCCAGGGGTCGGCTCAATCTGCAAGCCGCCGTCGGGTGCGATGCCCGTCGCAGGGCCGGTCAGGTCGCCGGCGGGGCCGGAAACGCAGACGCTGCGCCCGCAGCAGATGTCGAGCGCTGCGAAGGCGGCCACAATGTCCGCCGTGCGGCCCCGCAATAGGTGCTGATAAGCTTGCTCGAGGCGGGCGAGCATCTGTCGCAGAAGGGATTCGGGGTGCGTTCGGCGTCCCCAGATCGCCTCGAGCGTCCCGACATGGGGCTGAAGATCGACGGGGAAATCGTCCGCTTGACCGTTCACGTTCAGGCCGATACCGACGACGAACACGTACCCGGATCGTTCGACCAGGATTCCCCCGAGCTTGCGATAACCCGTCTCCGCCTCTGCATCTACGATGACAATGTCATTCGGCCACTTCAAGCGGATCGCGCCCCCGCCGAGCGCCGCAGTGCGGTCCTGCAGCGCGGTCGCGGCAGCAAGCCCGGCGGCGAGCGGCAAAAGGCCGCTGTGCGCAGGCGTCAGGCGGGGCCGGAGCAGCACCGAGAACAGCAGGCTGGCATCGGGCCGGTCGACCCAGCCCCGCCCGTTGCGGACACGTCCGGCGGTCTGCGTGGACGCCACCGCAACCGTGCCCTCCGGAGCGCCAAGGGCAGCGCGCCGGAGCAACTCCGCACTGGTCGAGTCAATCTCGGCGAAGGCGTGCACCTCCCGCCCCAGGACTACGGGATCGGGGGGAGGTGAGGACATGAAAGCCGTGGGATGTGGGCCGGACATGGCTTCTG
>CAYWBK010000638.1:0-2953 GCA_964455745.1 uncultured Armatimonadia bacterium | reverse complement strand
CAGTTGGCCGCGAACCCTCAGCCGTTCTCCCCCCTCCCTACGCGCTCGCAGAGCGCAAGGGAGGGGGGCCGGGGGGGTAGGCGGCCGTTGGGGTGGCACCCCATACGCCGTTCAAGGAAAGCCCGTGCCGCCTAAACTTAGCACCTATGCGGCAGTTGGCCGCGAACCCTCAGCCGTTCTCCCCCCTCCCTACGCGCTCGCAGAGCGCAAGGGAGGGGGGCCGGGGGGGTAGGCGGCCGTTGGGGGTGAGGCCGCCCCTCACCTCGTCCACCCCGCCCCAAATGCCTTCAGCAAGTCCTCGCCGTTTCCGCCCGGCGTCTTGACCATTTTCACCGCCGCTTTGACTGAGCCGTCCTCGCTTGGCGCGGCTTGTGCCGCCTTGAACGCCGCGATCAGCGTCTCCACGTAGTTGGCCAGGTCCGGCGCGCTGGCTGGGAACGCGTATCCGTTTGCGGCCATGTAGTCTGACACCTGCGAGATGTCGGCGGCGAGCAGTTGCCCTGTAGCGCTCATCGCCGTCTGGAACAGTTCCTCCTGCGTAGGGCTATGGCACCCGATGACCCCCACCAGCACGCCAAGCGCAATCAACAAACTGACAGCCTTGCCTCTCCTCATCTCAAGCCTCCTTAAGCCGTAAGTCGTCCTCTGTTTTCTGTCTTCTGCCGTTACCCGTACGCCCAAGCCTCCTGCGCCATGTCGGCCGGCTCGAACACAAGGTCCATTCCCAGGCCGAACACTCCGCCGCGCCCGAATCCCGGTCCCCACGAGTTCTGCACATAGAATAGTCGCTGCTCGATGTCGTACCCGAAGATGCTCATGGCGTGCCCGCCGAGGTATCCGCCGGTCCACTTGGTGATGGTCCAATTCGATTCGGTCACGTCGTAGATGTCGCTATAGACGCTGATGCCGAAGTGAACGAGCCGGTTGAAGTAGACGGCCTGACACGCCTCCTGCCAGGAGTTCACCCTGACGTAGGTCCCGACCCGGAGCCGCCGCTGTTCGCCGTTGACGGTCGCGAGAAGCCCCAGACTGTTGGCGGCCTTGGCCCAGTTGCGGATGGAGGCGCCGTTGCTGCGGGGATAGCCGTCCAACTGCTCGACAGCCGCGAGCATCCCTTCCTCGAGCGGATCGAGGGGCACAACGCCATGTAGTGGAAGCCACTCTTGCAGTCCCAGTGTCCATGCGCCCGAGTACCACACGCAATACGGGTGATCCCCTTGGTCCAGCGTCGGGTACTGGAATCCCGACTCCCGGCCGAAGATGTACTGCTTGGGGATGGTGGATAGGTCGGGCGCAGCCTCGCCCTTCAGACACGCAAACGTGTAGTCGCGCTCATCAGCCTGCGGCTGCACCCATCCGAACTTCCGCTCAACTGTAGGTTCTGTCATTCGTTTACCTCGCCGTCCTGCATGGGATCGCGTGGGGCGGGCGTCTCGCCCGCCAAAGCCGTTGTCGTTGTTCTCCCTTTCTTCGAGGCAGTCGTCATGTCGGTCTCCGGCACTCCAAAACGATGAAAAGGCGACGGCCCCACCCCGTCCCCGCTGCGCGGGGCCACCCCTCCCGTGGACCCGCCGCAGGCGGGTATGGGAGGGGAGAGGCAAACGGCGATTCCCGCGCAGCAGGGAACTGCTGCTGTTCTCCCCTCTCCGCTGTGCCGCGCTCTGCACGGCCCGGAGAGGGGCCGGGGGTGAGGTGCCGTTCTCCCCCTCCCTACGAGGGAGGGGGAGTGCCCGGCGCAGCCGGGCGAGGGGGTAGGAAGCCGTCGCCGTTCCGCCTTATCCGCCTGCGGAGAGGGAGGCAGGGGGTGAAGTGTCGTCACTTCCTCAGCACTACCGCCCTGCGCTCCTTGACTTGGTCATTCACCTCGTACCCTAGCACCTTGGCGATGTTCATCACACCGACGATGCTGTGATCCGTGAACCACCCGTCGCAGGTGCCGAGGCCGACGACTTCGATAGTGATCGCTCCCGGCTCATAGCCTGTCGGCGCGGCAGGGGGCAGACACGCGTAGTATCCGGTGATCCGCGAGGCGACTGCCGACAGCGGGCTGATCTTGGTCCCCGGCGCCTGTGGGTCGCCGCGCGTGCCGCTCGAGGTGTTTTCGGCGATCTGCTCGTCGCCGAGGTAGATGGCGATATGCCCCGGCCGACAGCCGTCGCCGTTGACGCACACGATGTCCCCAGGCTGCGGATTCTCCGTGCGCAGTCCCGCGGCTTTGAGGACGATTTCCATGTCCCAGGCGGTGGGTGCCTTGTAAGCCCAGGCCCACTCACCCTGCCCGAGCGCCGCGTCATGGCACTGTCGAACGAATCGAGCGCAGTAGCCGCCGGTCTCAAGATCGAAAACCACGCCATTGCACTCCCAATCCTGCTTGCCCAGCTTGCGCTGCCGCACCGTCTCTCGCGCAATCCGCACAACATCCTCTTTGGTAGCCATACGTTTCTCCTATCCAGCCTTTGCCGTTGTAGCTGTCGTGCTCCCCCTCTCCTGAGCGAGTCGTATCCGCTCAGGAGAGGGGGCCGGGGGGTGAGGTGCCGTTAGCCGTCCTCCTCCCGGCACGGGAGGGGTGTCCCGCCGCAGGCGCGAGGGGGTAGGAAGCCGTTGCCGTTCCCCCCTCTCCGTTTGCGGAGAGGGGCCGGGGTGAGTTGCCGTTCTCCCCCTCCCTCCGAGGGAGGGGGAGTGCCCGGCGCAGCCGGGCGAGGGGGTAGGAAGCCGTCGCCGTTCCCCCCTCTCCGCTTGCGGAGAGGGGCCGGGGGTGAGTTGCCGTTCTCCCCCTCCCTACGAGGGAGGGGGAGTGCCCGGCGTAGCCGGGCGAGGGGGTAGGAAGCCGTCGCCGTTCCCCCCCTCTCCGTTTGCGGCCATGCTTTACCACATTTCCGCATCTGGGGGCCGCGAATCGGTCTCAAGCCGTTGCCGTCAAGCCCCCGAAGGGGGCGTCGGAGTTTAGCCATGC
>CAYWBK010000637.1:0-2958 GCA_964455745.1 uncultured Armatimonadia bacterium | reverse complement strand
GCACCGGTTGGCCCGCCCCAAGGCGGATCGTCACGGGCCTGGAAGGCCCTGGGCAACGTGGCCCGCTTGCGGGAGGTCATCACCCTCCTGATCGTGGTCGTGGTCATCGTGTTCTTCCACATGAAGACCCTGCCGCAGCAGCCCGGCGCGCCGACGCCTTCGGTCTTCCTGTCATGGGGCAACATCACGGCGACGCTCATGGGGATCACGACCGAGGCCGTCCTCGTCGTGGGTATGGTGGTCGTCATCGTGGGCGGCGGCTTCGACATCTCTGTCGGCTCCGTGCTGGCGCTCGCCGGCCTGGTCAGCGTGCAGACGATCAAGGCCGGGGCTCCTGTGCCCGTGGGGATCGTGTGCGGTCTGGCCGCGGGGGCGCTGTGCGGACTGGTCAACGGGCTTCTGGTGGCGCGCGTGGGCCTCAGCCCGCTGATCGCGAGTCTGGGCATGATGATGGTCGCCCGCGGGCTGGTTATGGTCCACGTCCATGAGTATGGGGCGGCGTCCTCGAATGACCTCCCGACGAGTTTCATCGCCCTCGGCCAGGCGAAGGTCCTCGGCATGCCGGGGTTTTGGATCGTCGCGATCACCTTCGTCGCGATCATCATCGGCGACGTTCTCTTACGCAATCTGCGATGGCTGCGGCAGGTCTACTACATTGGCGGCAACGAGCGCGCGGCGGCGCTTTCAGGGATCAACGTGCCGAGGGTGCGGGCCGCGACGTATGTCATCTGCGGGCTGATGGCAGGGCTTGCGGGCGTTCTGAACTCCGCGCGCTTCGGCACGGCCACATACGAGGCCGGTCAGAACGTCGAACTGCAGGTCATCGCCGAATGCGTCATCGGCGGTGCGAGCCTCATCGGCGGCCAGGGCACGGTCATCGGGGCGTTTCTGGGCGTGGTCCTGGTCAACTGCATCAAGACCGGGCTGGTGCAGATCGGCGTGCCGCCGGACTGGCAGTACGTCATCGTCGGCGCAGGCCTGGCGTTCTTCGTGACCGTGGACATCATCCTGGCGAAGAAGCGCAAGGGGGCGTGAGGGCACTCGGGCATTGGCCCTCAACTCGACGGCACGGGCAACGGCCCCTACCCCCCTGCCCCCCTCCCTGGTAGGGAGGGGGAAGACGGCAAACGGCGCACGGGGGGCGTGAGGGCACTCGGGCATTGGCCCCTTTGGACAGTGGCCATCATTGGACAGTGGCCATCATTGAGCAGTGGCCATCATTGAGCAGTGGCCCCGACAATCTTGTCGGGGATGACGGCAGGCACCCAGAATCCGCGACAAGATTGTCGCGGCCACAACAGACTGGCGGCCACGACAGGCTAGCGCCCACGACAGGCTGGCGGCCACTGTAGGTTTGCCACCACCATAGGCTTGCACAATGGTCTCTCCATTCAATGGAGGGCATCGGGTAATTCACCTGGCAGGAGGAGAATCAGATGATCAACATCCGGAACCTGAGATATGCGGCGCTCATCACGATGCTGGCCGCATTGGTCGCGGTCTTTGTCGGGTGCTCGAAGCCAAAAGAGGAGACAACCTCAACTCCGGCGGCAGCCACGGCGCCCACAAAGGCGCCGGCATCGAATGAGGAGTACGTCGCGATCGGCATTTCGACCGGCGTCGAGTACTGGAATGCCACAAAGGAGGGCCTCAAGGACGTTGCCGCCGAGCTTGGCGTGAAGGGTACCTTCGACGGCCCGGCGGGTCAGCACCCCGAGCAACAGGCAAGCCTGATGGACGAGATCATCGCCCGCAAACCTGCCGGAATTCTCATCGCCCCCGGCAATCCTGAGACCCTCAAGCCCTACATCAACAAAGCGATCGACGCCGGCATCCCCGTCATCTGCATCGACACGGATGCGAAGGACAGCAAGCGCATCGCCTACTTCGGCACCAGTAACTATGAGGCGGGCTGCATGGGCGCGCGCATTCTGGGAAAGGCGATCAGGACCCTCAAGAGTGGCAGCGCGGACAAAGCCGGATCGCCCGGCCAGTACAAAGTCGTCATCTCGTCGCGACCGGGACAGTGGAACCTGGACGAGCGCGAACGCGGCTACAGAGAGACCCTGAAGAAGGAATTCCCCGACATCAAGGTCGTCCAGACGATCGACGACGAGACCAGTTACTCAACCGGCCAGCAGAAGGCCAGCGCGGCCCTGTCGGCCAACCCCGACATCGCGGGCTTCGCCGGCTGCAATGCGGCGAGCGGCGTCGGCCTCGCGGCGGCCGTCAAGGCGGCCAGCAAGACGGGCAGTATCGCCATCGTCGCGATGGATGGCGACTCCGGCATCCTTGACCGCATTCAGGATGGCACCATCACGGCGTCGGTCGCGCAGCGGCAGTACTACATGACCTACGTGGGCGTGAAGTACCTGTACGGACTGGTGCACGGCAAGTTCCGCGCCAAGAGCGACACCGACCCCGCCAAGGCAGCCCTGCCCGAGGTCCCGCCCATCATCGACACCGGCACAGTTGAGGTCAACAAGGACAACCTCGCAACCTTCCGCACCCCATCCCAGGGCGCGAAGGAGGAGCTTGCGACGGCGCATCCCGAGTGGGTAAGCCTGCTAGCGGATAAGACGGGCGACACCAAGAAATAGGTGCGCTTAAGCGGCGAACGCGACGGCGCTGGCGTGATGTGGCCCCTCGGCCGCAGCGCCAGCGCCGTTTTCGCTGCCGGGGTAACGGCAATACGGTTCACTTAAGCTGTGGGGTGTATCCACCTGCGCAGCAGGTGGATACGGGGACCCCACAGATCCGCGACAATGTGCGGACGCCGCGTGCTTAAGTGAACGGTATTGGGGGTAACGGCGAACGGCTTCCTACCCCCCTCCCTCGAAGGGCATAGGCGCTAAGTTAAGCGGCGCGATCCGTGTGGAGAGGCCGGATACTTCGAGCGCCTAACGACTGGCGCTCTCGTAGTCCGGCCTCTATGAAACGGTTTGTCAAGCGTGAACT
>CAYWBK010000636.1:0-2959 GCA_964455745.1 uncultured Armatimonadia bacterium | reverse complement strand
TGCTACGGAACTATCCGTCATGCCGTAATCCTCCAAATCCTATCAATCCTGTTCCCATCGCCGTTCCCTGCCGCCACGCTTGCGGCAGTTCAACCTACAATCGGCGGGCGGACCCTCCCCTCTTGCCGCAAGGCTTCCTACCCCTGCCGGGTTGCGCCCGGTTGTCCCCTCTCTCGGAGGGAGGGGAATACGGAAACGGCACCCATCCGCCGCCAGGGTAGCTATCCGTTTTTGGCGGCGCGGAGACGATGTTCCTCCACTACTCTGAATCTTCGAGGCCTGTTTCTTCGATTGCAGGTGAAGGCCTGCGGACGTCGAATTTGATTGTTGGTGTCGTTCATCCTCCATGCTCGCGCAAGCGGCGTCAGCGAATGGGTGTCATCGGGCCCGCGGCGCGCGAACCGAAGGAACCTCAACGGCGTCAGCCTCGTCAGACTCAGTATGATTGAGTACAGTATTGCCAGGCGCTGAGAGTGTTCAGTGTTATTTCATCGAGCCGTACCGGGGCGCGTTCGAGTTTGCCGTTTTGTCTTGGGGTGACGACCGGCGGAGACGCGCTTCAGGGGGCACAGGTATGCAAGTCGGTGACGAACGAATACGGGTCGTTTTTCTGATCTCCCACCTTCTCGACTCCGGGATCGAAAGACAGGCATTCACTCAGGCAAAGCACATGGACCGCAGCGAATTCGCGGTCACCCTTATGACCGCCCGCACATCCCGGCGCGAGACCGGGCAGCTCGAGGCGGCGGTGCGGGAATCCGGGCTGCGCCTGGTGCGGGTACGGAGTATGCCGCGCTGCAAGCCGCTTCGGCCGGTCGCCGATGTCCTCAATGTCCTCGCCGCAGTCCTCATGTTGCTGCGAGAGCGTCCCCACGTTATCTACACCCACGGACTGATGGTTCAGCACAGGCGGGCCTTGGCCTGGCTCCGCCCCGTCGCCAAGTGGCGGCTGGTGCACAAGGAATGGAACCCGATGGGCCTCGGCTGCGCTCACGTCCAGCGGCGCTCCGCAAGCCTCGCGCGCAAAGCGGACGTCGTCCTCGCGGTATCGTTTCACGAGCGGAGGATGCTGGAGGCGATTCCGGGGTATCTTCCGCCTCGGCTGGAGGTCTTGCACAACGCATTCGATCCCGTGTGCGAATCGGCTGAGAGCAGTGAGCCGGCACAACTACCCATCGGGACGGTGGGACGGCTGTGCGAACAGAAAGATCAGCACACCTTCTTGCGCGCAGCGGCGATTTTTCACCGCTCTCATCCGGATGTGCGCTATGTGATCTGGGGCGCCGGGCGTCTGCGCTCGGCCCTGATGCGGGAGGCGGAGGCTTTGGGCATCGCCGATTGCGTGCAGTTCCCCGGAGTGTTCGCGCCGTCCGATACCGCATCCGTCTATACGCGCATGACCGTCTTCACGCTGACCTCGGTGGATGAAGGCATCGCGAACGTCGTCGTTGAGGCGATGCTGAACCGGAGGCCGATCGTAGCCACGGCGGTTGGAGGCGTAGTCGAGCTTCTGGAGGACGGCGTCAACGCAATGTTGGTCCGGCCCGCGGATGCCGAGGGTATCGCTCGGGCCTGGGAGGCCTTACTCGGAGATGCCGACCTGCGCCGCGAGCTGGGCGAAGCCGCGCACGCCAAGGCTGTAAGCATGTGCCACCCCACGAAGGTCTGTTCGCGGCTGGCCGATATCTTCGGTTCCCTCGCCGCGCCGGCCGCCGCCAATGCTCGTGCCACCGTCACTCAGACCACGAGAGCCTGAGACTGTAGTCCTCTCCCCGAGTCTACCGGCTCTCTCGGAGGCCCCGCCAATGACCCCGCGCGATCGAGTTCTCGCCGCAGTCCAGCACACAGAAGCCGACATCGTCCCCTACCAGATCCGCATCGACCCGGAACCGACGCGTCGCCTCGACGAGCGCTTCGGCGGCGATGAGTGGCGGAAGCCGATCATCGACCACGTCGCCAAGATCGAGGTGACGGACGGGCGCGTGTCGCTCGCGGACGGGAGCGGGTGGCGAGACGCTTGGGGTTGCGTGTGGGCGAACAAGGGCATCTTCCATACGGTGCAGCGCCCCCTGCCTGAGCCGACACTGGACGGCTACGAGTTACCCGCAGTCTACACGCCGGAAGAGCACGCGCGCATCCAGGCCTTCGCGGAGGCCAACGCGGCTTCGCCGAACCGAGCCTTCTGTCGCGCGGGCTTTGGAACCACCTTCTTCGAGCGCGCCTGGGCGCTTCGGGGCATGGAAGACCTGCTGATCGACATGGTTGGGAACCCGCAATTCGCGGACCGGCTTTTCGACGCGCTGATGGAGTGGCACTTTCCGGCCATCGACGGCCTGGGTTCGATCCCCGAGGTGGATGCGATCTACTTCGGAGACGATTTCGGGTCCCAGCGCGGGCTTATCATGGGAGAGCGCTGGTTTCGCCGCTACCTCAAGCCGCGCCTGAAGGTGTTGTACGAGCGGGCCCACTCGCGCGGCAAGTACGTCTTCATCCACTCCTGCGGCGACAACACCGCGATCTTCCCGGACCTCATCGAGATCGGCGTCGACATCTTCCACCCCTTCCAGCCCGAACCCCAGGACATCTACGCCCTCAAACGCGAGTACGGCAGGGACATCACCTTCAACGGAGGCATCGGCACCCAGCAGCTCCTCCCGCGCGGCACGTCGCAACAGGTGCGCGCGGAGATCCGCACGATGCTACGCGAGATCGGCAAAGGCGGGGGCTTCATCGCCGAGCCGACGAAGCCGATCATGTCGGACGTGCCGACGGAGAACATCGTGGCGTGTATCGAGGAGTTGGTGGGGCAGGGGGCGTAAGAGCCGCTACGCCTCGACAAGCACTTCGGCGGCGAACAGGCGCACGTCGGAATCAGAACGCAACCAGAGCGAAACCAGAACTGTTGAGCCTCTTGCGCTTTCCTTCGCGCCTATGAGCGCGTGGGGTTCGTGCGATTGTG
>CAYWBK010000635.1:0-2967 GCA_964455745.1 uncultured Armatimonadia bacterium | reverse complement strand
GCCCCGCGAAGCGGGGACGGGGTAGGGCCGTCGCCTTTTCATCGTTCCAGAGTGCTGGAAACCGGCATGACGACTGTGGTCAATCGCCGTTCGGCCTTCATCCGGGGTATCCGGTCAGCCCCTGACAAGATTCTGAACGTTTCGGCCTCCGGTTGTCAAAGCGGCGTCGTGATGTTAGGCGGGCGGCTCAATCGCCGCCACGCATCCGCGCAAGATCCTCCTGCGCTAATCCGAAAGACCCGCACCCGAGTCGCGCCCGCAAGCGCTCAATCCGCAGATGACGCACGAATTCCTCCAGCGCCGTCTGCGCCACCGCGCGATTCGTGCTGATAGCCGACAAGCGCCTGGCGTCTGCCAGGAGATCGTCGGGCAGATCGAGCGTGTATCTCATCGGTACGTTTCACCCCGCGCTGATCGGCATGTCCGGCCGCGTTGACTTCAGCGTGAACCGCCGGGCGCGCAGTTCCCCTATGAACTCCTCCATCGATGCGATAGGACGCTCCAGGCAGGTGAGGAACTGTCCGACCTGCTCGACCCGGTGGGCGTCGCTGCCCGCGATGCCGAGGAACCCGCATTCCGCGACCGCCCGCGAGCAACGCCGCACGTCCTCGGGGGAGTGGTTCTGGTTGTAAACCTCGATACCGTCGACAGGCAGGTCGAAGACCCGGTCTCCCGCCCCCATGCCGTGCCGGAAAGGGTGAGCGACGATCACCAGCGCCCCGTGGGCGCGCCCGGCCTCAACCACTTGTTCCGCCGACATCGGCTGCGGGAGCGGCTCGTTGTACCCGTAGAGGAGATAGTCGCCCTGGTGCTCCCCGGTCTCCTCATCACGCGCGGTGATCTCCTGCGTCGCCAGGACCAGCAGGCGCTCGGCCCCAACGCTCCTGGCGATCTCGCGCAGGTCGGCTTCCGGCCAGGCGTAGTGGTGGTCGCTGACGATCAGCCCATCGAGGCCGATCTCTACGGCTCGGCGGATGAGATCGGCGGCCGTCATGATCGAGCAAGCCGAATGCTCACTGGTATGCGTATGGGTCTCGATGCAGAACAACGCGAAACCTCCGGGGCCGTGGCGGGGCGACTTTGCCTGCGCGGATGATGAACGCGGACAGCGCGATTGTAGACCGGCGCACAGGCACCGTCAACGTCTGCGCTCATCTCAAGAGGGGGGCCAGCGTGGATGATGGGGTACCCGCAATGACAATGACGGCCCCGCTACGCGACAGCCGCAAGCGTGACAGGCCGTTGCGCCCACAGGCCGTAGCGGCCAAGCCAACACCTCCCAGGTAGGCGACGCCCAGCCTTAGGTCGGGCTCAATGCAGGCTACGGAACACGTCACCATATATGCGGATAAGACCACTGAGTGTCCCTCAAGCCTCCATTCGGCGCGTGCATTCGCAGGTCGCCGCGGCCAACCGAGTGCAGGCCGTCGATCGCGATAGGTTGGCATGGCGGCCGGCGCTAGTCCGACCACACCACCGGCGATTCGGGCAGCCGCGTGGAGTCTGAGTCAGCATCCTGCTTCTTGTCGATGAAGAACTCGTCGATCAAGCTCCCACCTTGCCCGCAAGTCTTGACCGTCAGGCGTTGATCCGCTATTTCCACGACGAGATAAACCGGCTCACGCTGCGGGTTAAGGAAGAATGCGTGCAGGGGCTTGCTGAGCAGGTCATCATACGTCTTTCTGCCGCTGCGCCCGGCCACGTAGTACACGGTTCCCTGAGACGGTTTCGCCACCGCCCGGTCTGCGTTGACGGGCCATGTGCGAGCTACGCCGTGGTCGTGGCCGCAGAAGGCGATATCAAGGTGATATTTGTCGAACACGGGGCAGAAGGCGGTTCTGACTTCGGGCGAATGGCGGGATGGTTTCAGGTCGTACGGCGTCTTGTGGAAGAAGGCGATCTTCCAGGTTGCCCTGGATGCGGACAAGTCGCGTTCCAGCCAGCTTGCCTGCTGCTGCAACATCGTTCCCTGTTGCCCTTGCTCTTCAGCCTGCTGGCTGTCCAGGACTACGAAATGGGCCGGGCCGCAATCGAATGAGTAGACCTGCCCTTTGAGTTCCTCCGGGCCGTTCTGCGGTAACGCGAATTGGCCGCTCCAGAGTCGGGGCTTGGAGCCTGTGGGCCCAAAGAAGTATGAGTACGTCTCGTGGTTGCCCTCTACGGCCATTTCCGGGATGGTGTCGATGATCCCCTGAGCCGCCGCGAACCAGGCGTCCCAGTGAGCCTCGCTTGCGCCGAGCTCGACCAGGTCGCCCACATTCACCACGAATTGAGCATCCGGGTTGGCGTTGAACGCATTGTGCACCGTAGTCGCCCAGGGACCGTAGATCGGCTCCGCGACGCCGCTCTGACTGTCGCCGAAGACCAATAGCTTGAGAGAGTGAGCGCCGGGGTCGGCGGTTACGAATGTGTGCCTTTCGCTCCATGTCTTCCCGTCTCCGACCTTGTACGAGTATGTCGTCTTGGGCGAGAGCTTGGTGAGAACCGCCGTAAACACGCGATACTCACCCAGGTCGGTCTGCAGGTCATGTGGTTCAGCTACAACCTGTGGGGCCGTGTCGGGTATCGTGGCGCCCTGCGCATACTGCGCCAGTCCCGACTTCACTGAGGTATTCGTACGCCAGGTAATCGTCTGAGTTGTGGCCGGGTTGTCAGTCCAGGTCAATGTGATATGGTCGGGGATTCCTGTCGTCGCTGTGGGCGCGTGAGGGAGAGGAGCGCCAGTCACCGTCGCAGGCGTCTGATGATGACGCGCAAACGTGCTCACTCCAAGCGCGAGAGCGAGAATTACGGCAATGACCCACGGCGTCGTTCGCTTCATCGAAGACTCCAGTTGCCAAGGATGAATGATAGGACAATATAGACGCATTCTATCTTGCATGTCAGGGAGTGCGGATGAAGGTTTGGTTAAGCGCGGGTTGCGGCATCCAAAGAGAGCGGCCTGGCGAAGCACATCGCAACGGCGGC
>CAYWBK010000634.1:0-2989 GCA_964455745.1 uncultured Armatimonadia bacterium | reverse complement strand
GTACCTGCCGAACTGTCCCTTTCCCATTGTCCGGGAAATGGGGTGCATATCACCGCGATAGGCGTTAAGGGATGTTGCCGTTCTCTGTGTCTCTGTGGTCCATCGCCCTCCATTTCTTCGCAGGGCATCTCATTGCCGAGCAGGGCCGCACACGGGCGTAGTAACATCAGGCGCATACGAGTGGAGAGGCTGGGGGTGAGGTCCGCCGTTCCCTCTGAGGCAATTGCAGAAGTCGCTGCGTCGTCTGTAGGAGCGGTCTCCAGACCGCGATTGCCGTTAATATGCCGCCATAATGACATACATTAGTCATTATCTATTTCATTATAGCGGGAATAACGGCTTGTTCGCACTCTGGAGAGTGCTCCTACAGACTTTTGCAATCGCCTCCTCTTGCAGGTGTCAGGCCATCCCGGACCGAAATCCCCTCGCGTCGTCCGTACAGCACCGCATTTAGGAGTCCAGTATGCTCGCAATCGACTATCTCAATCAGATCCGCGCTTTGTTCGAGCGTATCGAACAGACACAGATGGACAAGATCAACGCGGCCGCCGACATGATCGCCGACAGCATGGCGACCGGCGGCGCGCTGCATATTTTCGACACCGGCCACATGCTGAACCAGGAACTCGTCAACCGGGTCGGCGGGTTCATGGCTCTCGCCCCGCTGACTTTCGGCATCAACGTGAACGACCCCGTGCCGGTGAAGCTGCAGAACCGCCCGCGCGAGGCCGACCTCGATCCGGCCCTCGAGCAAATTCGCGTCGCGCTTCGCCTCAGCAACATCCGACGCGGGGACAGCCTCATCATCGGCACCGTCTCGGGGCGCACGCCCAATGTCATTGAGATGGCCATTGCCGCGCGGGAGATGGGGGTCAAGGTCATCGCGCTCACCTCGCTGCAGTATTCCTCGCAGGTGACCTCCAAGCACCCATCCGGCAAGCGCCTGTTCGAGGTCGCCGACATCGCGCTGGACAACTGCGGCGTGCTGGGCGACGCGTGCATGGAGGTGCCCGGCCTGCACACGAAAGCCCTGCCGACCTCCGGCATCGGGGCCGCGACGGTGGCCTGGTGTCTGATGGCTCAAACGATGGAGAAACTCCTGGAGCGCGGCGTCACGCCGCACATCTTCATGAGCGCCAATCTGGACGAAGGCCCGGCCTTCAATGAGAAGGAAAAGGCCGAGTGCGACAAAGAGGGGGTTTAGCCACGATATGGGGGCCACATTCATCGAGGCCGCTGCGGAGGGCCTCAAGAAACTTCAGGACACACAGGCCGAGGCGATGTCGCAGGCCGCGAAACTTTTCGCCGACACGATCGTCGCCGGCGGCCGCATCTTCTCCTTCGGAGCCAGCCATTCGTTCATCCTCACCGAGGAGATGGTCTACCGCACCGGCGGGCTGATGCTGGTCAACCCGCTCCTCCCGCACGGCATGTCGCTTTTCGTCCGCCCGATGACGCTGACGTCGCAGATCGAGCGCGTGCCCAACTACGGGCGGGTGCTGGTCGAAGCCTCGCCGCTGACACACGGTGATGTCCTGGTGATCGCCTCCACCTCCGGCCGCAACGCGGTGGTCATCGACGCCGCCGCGGCCGCCCTCGAGCGGCGGGTGAAGGTCATCGCCATCACCTCGATGGAGTACAGCCGAGCGGTGCCGTCTCGCCACCCGACAGGCAAGAAGCTCTACGAACTGGCCGACCTGGTCATCGACAACTGCGCGCCCGAGGGCGACGCGGCGGTCGAGATCGAGGGCTTCCCGCAGAAGACCGGGCCGCTGTCCACCCTGTTGGGAGTAGCCGTCGTCAACACGATTGTCGCTGAGACCATCAGCCGGCTGGTGGCGCAAGGGGTCACGCCGCCGGTCTTCATCAGCGCCAATCTTCCGGGAGGTGACGAGCACAACCAGAAGTTGCTGGAGGAGAACAAAGACCGCATCTTCTTCATGTAAAGGGGAATGAGCATGAAGACGCGTCCCATCGGTGGGTTCACGCTCATCGAACTGCTCGTCGTGATCGCGATCATCGCGGTCCTCGCGGCGATTGTCTTGCCGGTGTTCGCCCGGGTTCGGGAGAATGCGCGCAAGGTTCACTGCCTCAGTGGTGAACGGCAGCTTCTCATGGCCGCGAAGATGTACAGTGACGACAACGACCGCACGCTGGTGCCGGCCCGGGCCGGCACAGCCCCCGCGCCCAGCCTCGGCTACACCTGGTGTTATCTGCTGCAACCGTACATGAAGTCGGACAAACTCCTCATCTGCCCGAGCGACCCAAGCCCGCAGACGGCGAAGAGCAGCACCGATCTCAAGCACAGCTATGGCATCAACTACCTGCTGACCTTCAACCGGGGCTACGGCACGACCTACCCGTTCACGGTGAAAATGGGCAGCATCGAGCGCACGTCGGACCTCATCCTGTTCTTCGAGATGACCGGCGATGCGCAGGACATGGGGATGAGCGTTACCGCCACGCGCTACTCCCGCATCGCGTCCCGCCACAACGGCCTGTCCGACTACGGCTTCCTGGACGGCCACGCGAAGGCGTTGCGCCTCGATGAGGTCGAGCAGAACCGCCTGTGGGACCCGTTCGCGTCGTGAGCGCACATTCGCCGGGCTTCCGAAGCCTGTAGGAGCACTCTCCAGAGTGCGACCCGGCCGGCCAGATGTGATTCACTGTGACGATATGCCAACGGCGGTCGCGGTCTGGAGACCGCTCCTACAGGCCATCCGGCCACCTCGACCATCATCTTCACAAGCGCAGGAAGGCCGACACGCTCCGGCGAGGTGTCGGCCTCTTGCCGTCTCCAGCCGCCGATCCCGCGCCTGCGGCGGCCTGTAGGATGACAGCCTTGGGATCGTCTCTTCATGCCGTAATCCTGTTCATCCTGCCAATCCTGTTGCCTCTGCCGTCCCGCGCGCGTCCGAACACACCCGGTGATAGGGGTGCATCTTTCAGTTGTAGGTAGTATTACCATGCCGGTTGTGCGGCCTTGTTC
>CAYWBK010000633.1:0-3000 GCA_964455745.1 uncultured Armatimonadia bacterium | reverse complement strand
CATGATCGAGAGCTGATCCAATTGTCCAGCCGTTCCCTTCTCAAACGGGCCAAACGTATCGTCATCAAGATCGGCACCCGGGTCGTCACCGACCCGGAGGCCGGTCTCAACACCGCTTTCCTGGACGGCCTCGCCCGCCAGATCGCGCGCCTCCAGGAGCGCAAATGCGAGGTCGTCGTCGTCACCTCCGGAGCGATCCACCTCGGCCGGCGCGCCTTGCGTTGGAGCAAGAAACACGATACCCTCGCCCTTCGCCAGGCCGCGGCGGCCGTCGGCCAGCCGGAGCTGATGCGCAGCTACTCCGAAGCCCTGGCGGCTCACGGGCTGATTCCCGCCCAGGTCCTCCTCACACAGGACGACATGAACGACCGCAAGCGATACCTGTACACCCGCAATGCGCTCATCGCCCTGCTGTCGCACCACATCGTCCCCGTCATCAACGAGAACGACAGCGTCTCCGTGGAGGGGGTCACTTTCGGCGAGAACGACCGCCTGGCGGCGTTGGTGGCAACGAAGATCCGCGCCGATGCGCTGATCTTGCTCTCCGACCTTTGTGGCATGTACACCGCCGATCCCCGCCGCGCCCCGGACGCGCGCCTCATCTCGGAAGTCGGATACGGCGAGGATGTCCAGGATTACGCCGAAGGCGTCGGCGGCCCCGAAAGCGCCGGCGGGATGATCAAGAAGGTCTCCGCCAGCCAGATCGCAGTGGACTGCGGCATCCCGGTGGTGATGGCTTGCGGGCTGGAGTCGGACATCGTGCTGCGAGTGCTCGCTGGCGAGGAGGTCGGCACCTTCTTCGTCCCCGGCGAACCGATGCCGGGTCGCAAGGTCTGGATCGCCACCGCCACCGAGCCCGCCGGCGATGTGCTCGTCGACGACGGCGCTCTCAAAGCCCTCGCAAGCGGCAAAAGCCTCCTCCCCGCCGGGGTCACGGGCGTTCATGGCGACTTCCTGGCCGGCGATGTCGTTTGCGTGTGCGGGCCTGACGGGGCCGAGGTCGCTCGCGGCCTCGTGAACTACTCCGCCGAGGAGGTCGCAATGATCGCCGGCGCGCACAGCCGCGAGATCGAGCGTCGCCTCGGCCACGTCGGCCATGAAGAGATCATCCACCGCGACAACATGGTAGCGTGAAGGCAGGTTGTGGGTTTCAGGTGATAGGTTTGGGGAACGTCAGGACGACAACCGCTCCACCCCGCTCCAAGGAATGAAGAGGGGATGTGCCCTGAGCGGGACACCTGTGTCAAGATGATCCGCCACAATCTCGCGAAGTTGAGGGATGCCCTGTAGATGGCTCAATCCGCCCCGGCCGCCCAACCGGAACTGATCGTGGACGTGGACGACGTTACCTTCGCCTGGAGGGAGACGCCGGTCCTGGAGCGTTGCGTGCTTAAGGTGCCGCCCGGCGTGCTTCTTGGTCTCATCGGCCCGAACGGCGGCGGCAAGACAACCCTCCTCAAGCTGATGCTCGGCCTGCTTAAGCCCCAGTCCGGCTCGGTGCGCATCCTCGGGCGCGAGGCGGCGTCGCTCGGGTCGGCCCGGTCGCTGATCGGGTATGTGCCCCAGCGGGCTGAAATCGACTGGTCTTTCCCGGCGACCGCCCGTGATGTGGTGCTCATGGGCGCTTTCGCCCGCGCCGGCGCCCTGCACCGCGTCCCGGCGCAGCTTCGGAAGCGCGCCGACGAACTCATGGAACTCACCGGCATCTCCGACCTCGCCGACCGCATGATCGGCAAGTTGTCCGGCGGACAGCAGCAGCGCGTGTTCGTCGCCCGGGCCCTGCTCCCCCAGCCGCGTCTGCTGCTGCTCGACGAGCCGACGATCGGTATCGACACCGGCGGCCAGGAGGCTTTCTTTAACCTCATCCGCGACATGCAGGCGCAGTTCAACCTCACGATCATCATGTCCTCACACGATCTGCAGCACATCCGCCACGTCGCCGACAGCCTCGCCTGCATCAGTCGCACCGTACACTGGCACGACCGCGCGGAACTGCTCACCGAGCAAGACCTCAAGAACCTCTACGCCTGCGAGCTTGACGCGTTCCTAACCCACGAGCATCAGTATCACGAGCATGGTCGATGCTACGAGCCCGACAACTGCCCGGAGGAGCGGTGATGGGCTTCCTCGAGGCCGTCGGGCAGTTCAAGTTCCTCCAGCAGGCGCTCATCGCCGGGGTCGTCGTCGCGACGCTGTGCTCGGTCCTGTCCGTCTACGTGGTCCTCAAGCGCATGGCTTTCATCGGCCAGGGCATCTCGCACGCGGCCTTCGGCGGCATCGCGCTTGGGCTGGTAATCTCCGACCGCCTGTCATCCCCCGAGGCCTGGCGCAACATCGTGACCGCGGTCTTCTGCGTCGGCGTCGGCATGTTGATCGCCGGCGCATCTCGCCGTGGAAAGCTCTCCGCCGACAGCGCCATCGGCATCTTCCTCGCGGTGTCGATGGCGCTGGGCGTCATCCTCATCTCCCTGCGCCACCAGTACACCGCCGACCTGATGACCTACCTGTTCGGCAGCATTCTGGCAATCACCGTCGGCGATGTCTGGGCCGCCGCAATTCTGGCCATATTAGTACTAGTATTTGTTGCACTATTGTATAAAGAATTGCTGTATTATAGCTTCGACGAGGAGATGGCGGCGGCGAGCGGCATCCCGGTGGGGGCGCTGCATTATCTGCTCGTAGGTGTCCTCGCCCTGACGATCGTGGTATCGGTGAAGATCGTCGGTGTCGTCTTGGTCAGCGCGTTCCTGGTCATTCCGGGCGCTGCCGGGAAGCTTCTCGGCCTGCGTTTCGGCCCGATGATGGCCGCAGCGGTCGGTGTAGGCGTCGTCTCGACCGTGGCGGGCCTATATGCCTCTCATGTCATGCAAGTGCCCTCGGGCGCTGCGATCGTCGCGGTGCAGTTCATCGTGTTCCTTGCGATCATGATCGCGATGCGGGGCAGAAGGTAGCCGACTGCACGGTATGTTGCGTTCCCGCTGCACGGGCCAACGACCTGAA
>CAYWBK010000632.1:0-3023 GCA_964455745.1 uncultured Armatimonadia bacterium | reverse complement strand
TTTGGGCGCCGAAATAGGAGGTTGAACCAATATGCCACAAGGACACTCGAGAGCGCCAGGAGTCAATGGGTACCAGCAGTTCATCCCAACCAACATACCGAATGCGGCCCGGACGGGGGTGTCGTCCACCCCTTGTGGACCTACGTGCCCCAACTGTGACCTCATCGCATCTTGCGGCAGCCCCGACCTGGGGGGCGACGTCAGCCCAATCATTGCGATAAGCGTCTGGATTTCCGGCTGCATCGCCAGCGGGAAACTGTCCCACCGAGATAGCTGCAACCCGGGCGTGCCTCTGTGCCCGCTGGCGCTGAGCCAGGACTGACGTCGCGTCGTTCAGAACATCACTCACTTCATAAATGAAGGGGGAGTACCGATGGAAGATCAGGCAGTACACGACGGACGCGAACCCTTGCTCCCGAAGCGAACGGGAGAAGGGTGCGGCGCAACGGAGACCATGTCGACCGGCGACGGCAGCGACCTGGAGGAGGCGCTGGTCGTGCCCTGGGATCCATCTTCCGGGGTCAAAGGGGCTTCAGGCGCGCTGCTGGTGGATCCCGATGTGGAGCTTCGCACTATAGGGGACCCGATCTCGATACGCCATGTCTACAACAGCATCGCCAGTCCGCTGGATACGCCGTTGGGGAAACAGTGGAACCTTTCACTGTACGGGGATATGTTCTTTGGCGGGGGCAGTGTCATCGTCCGGCGCGTGCACGGTGGGCTCTTGATGTGGGACGAAGATCGGCGCTACGCGGGCAACTACAACACGATGGAGACCGAGAGTGGCCTGAAGCATTGGGTTGAGCAAGCCGTAGACGGACGTCAGAACACCTACGAGCAGTACTGGATCAATCCGAATGGGGAGCAGGCCTACGGCCACATCATCGCGAGTCTCGATCTCAAAGGCAACCAGATCTATTTCAACTACGATGCGCAGAACCTGATCGCCCGGGTCGATGCCCCTTGCGGTCGAGCCATCTACTTCGATTATGGCGACGATAACCGCATGGATTCGATGACCGACTGGGCCGGACGCACTCAGTACTACGAGCACGATGATTCCGGCAACCTCACGACACAGATCGGACCGACCGGGTGCGTGACGCAGTACACATACGATTCGGGTCACTTCATGCTCAGCACAACCGACCCGGATGGCTACACAACCTACTACGCCTACGACACTTCCCAGCGCGTGAGCACGATCACTGCCCCTACCGGCGGGCAGTTGTACTACATCTACGACTCGTTTGAGCACTCACGCATCATCGACCCCTACGGTCGGATGACTTACTACACTTATGACGACCATCAGTACCTGACCGGCATCTCCACCCCCGGCGGCCAGAATGAAGTCTACGATGTGGACGATTACCATCGCCTTCTGTCGGTGACCGACAGCAACGGCAACGAGACTTCCTTTGGCATCGACAACTACGCCAACCGCACCGGCGTAGACGCTCCCGGCGGTAGGAACTGGAGTTTCGGGTACAACGTCGGCAACCCGAACGGGAACACGATGAACCGCTCCACCGACCCGCTCGGGCAAACGACTTACTACAACTATGATGCCAACGCCAACCGGATCTGCGAGATCGATCCGCTGTGGTTCGCGGCGTACTACCAGTACGATAGCCACGGCCAGATGACCGCGGCGACGGACAAGATGGGACAAACAACGTACTTCGCCTATGACGCCTACGGCAATCGCATCTGGGTGCAGAATCCGCTCGGGTACACGGCGTGTTTCCGGCACGACCTGGCGGGCAACGTGATCGCGACGACCGATCCGCTCGGGGTGAATACGTACTTCGAGTACGACAACCTGGATAGGGTGACGAAAATCACCGATGCGCTGAGGCGCGTTACCGAGCAGGCCTACGACGGCCGCGGGAACCGGACGATCACGCTGCAGCGGGACGGAAACGCGATCTACTACGAGTACGATGGGCTTTCGAACCAGACAGCTCGGGTCGATCAGGCCTTCCAGCCGTGGACGAGCCAGTACGACCTGATGCGCAACCTGACGGCTCAAAGCGACCCACTGGGGAACACGAGCTACTACCTGTACGACGTCAACTATCGGCTGGCGACGAGTATCGACCCCAACGGGCACCCGGCCTACTACCAGTACGACCGGAAAGGCAATCGGACGACGGTGACGGACGCTCTGGGGAATCGAACCTACTTCGCGTACAACCAGGTGGACGAGAATAGTGTAGTCGTCGACGCGAAGGGGAACCAGTGGCAGACGGTCTACAACGCGGCCGATCAAGTGACGGCGACGGTGGACCCCCTGGGCCGAATGACGTACTTCGGCTACGATGCCAATAGCAGGCGGACGTGGCAGAGGACGCCGCTGGGGCATGTGACGTACATGCAGTATGATCGCAATGGACGGACGATTGCGACCACCGACGCGCTGGGTGAGACGGTCTACTACAACTACGATGCGGTGGGCCGGTTGCTCGCGAGGCTCGATCCGCTGGGCAACCCGACCTACTACGCTTACGACGCGGATGGGCGGCAGACGCAGGAGATCGATGCCGTCGGTAATGCCGAGGTCATGCACTACGACGCGGCGGGGCAGGTGACGCAGCGCGACAAGGCCAGCGGCGTGGGAGCGTACTTCGCCTACGATAGCATGGGACGGATGCTCAGCGAGCTGCGCTATCCGTCGGGGGACACGATCTACTACCAATATGATGCGCGCGGGGCGCAGACCAGCGTTAAGAAGACCGGCATCGGCGACGAGGCGTTCCAGTACGACAGCGCCGGTCGGCTGATCTGCCACACCCAGTGGGGCAACCAAAGCTTCTACTTCGATTACGACGCAGCCGGCAACCGAACGGTGATGATCAACCCGGACGCGCAGCCGACGTACTATGCCTACGACGCGAGAAACCTGTTACAGTCGCTCACCGATCCGTGGGGGTACACCACGTACTACCAACGCGATGCCATCGGTTTGGAGACCGCGAAGCGCTTGCCCAATGGTGTCACGACGTATCACAACTACGACG
>CAYWBK010000631.1:0-3025 GCA_964455745.1 uncultured Armatimonadia bacterium | reverse complement strand
AATATCATTCGCCAAACGGCGGGCCGTTTCATGTTAGCCCCTCCACACGGCCCGCGCCGCCTAATTTAGCGCCTATGGGGGCCGGGGGTAAGGCGCTATTGAGCCGGTCGAAAGGAATCACCATGACACCGACAGCAACGGAAATGCAAGCAGCGAAGCGATGGGCCGATGGACTGGTTAGCGGCGCGGTCCCGCCGGTATCGTTCCTATATGGCGATGCACCGGCTGCGGACCTCCTCCCCGGCTGGGAGTGCACAGTAACCGACCCGCAGGAGCAGGACGAGGCCTCGGTCCAGACCGTCACCTGGCGCGATCCGGCGGGCGGGCTGTCGGTCAGGATCGAAGTCACCGCCTACGCCGATCTTCCGGCTGTCGAGTGGGTGATGCACCTGCGCAATGATGGCCCGGAAGATACCCCGATCGTCCGCGACATCCTGCCGCTGGATGCCGCGCTTCCCGCGCAGCCGCAGGACCGATGCCTCGTTCGATACTCCAAGGGGGCCCTGTGTTCCGTCGATGACTTCCAGCCGATGGAGCGCGATTTGCGCCCGCGCGGGAACTTGCGGCTCAACGCCGGCTGGGGCAGATCGTCGAGCGAGGTGCTGCCCTTTTTCAACCTCGACCGGGGGGCGGAGGGGGCGGTCATCGCGGTCGGGTGGACGGGTGAGTGGGCGGCGGAGTTCCGGCGCGAGGAGGACGGCACGATCCGGCTACAGGCGGGGATGGCCCTCACGCACCTCAAACTGCATCCAGGCGAGGAGATACGCACGCCGCGCGTTCTGATGCTCTTTTGGGAGCAGGACCGAATGCGCGGGCACAATATGCTCCGGCGGCACCTCCTGCGGCGCCATCGGCCCACCCCGGAAGGGCAGCCCCTGGTTGCGCCCCTGTGCAATGGCAACTGGGGCGGTACGCCGGCGGAGGTGCACCTCGACAACATCCGCAAGATCGTCGATCACGACCTGCCGTTCGAGTATTACTGGATCGACGCGGAATGGTTCGGCAAGCCGGGGCACTGGATGGAGAACGCCGGCAACTGGAACCCGCGACCCGACTTATACCCCGAGGACGGCTTCAAACCGATCAGCGACCTTCTGCACGCGAACGGGCGCAAGTTCCTGGTCTGGTTCGAGTTCGAGCGGGTCGCGCCGGGCACGCCGTGGGCTGAGGAGTGCAAGGATTGGCTGCTGGAGGTGACGCCCGACAGTTCCGTCACCTGGGCCGACTATGGCGAGTGGATGGGCGCAGCGGACTGGGTGAAGTGGGAGAGCCGCCGCAATCAACTGGGCAAAGGCGACCGTTTGCTGAACCTCGGCAACCCGGAGGCGCGGCGTTTCCTGACCGACTTCCTCTCCGAAAAGATCGACGAATGGGGCATCGACTGCCTGCGGCAGGACTCGAACGTGGCACATCTCGCCTACTGGCGCAATGCCGACGCGCCCGACCGGCAGGGGATCACCGAGATTCGATATGTCGAGGGGCAGTATGCGCTGTGGGACGAGCTTCTGGAGCGGCACCCCGGCCTCATCATCGACAACTGCGCCAGCGGCGGGCGACGTATCGACCTGGAGTCGATCAGCCGCGCGACACCGCTTTGGCGGACGGATTACACCGTGGGGCACCGCAACTGCACCGCGATCCAGTGCCAGACCTACGGATTGTCGTTCTGGGTCCCGGTCAATGGAACCGGCGGCGGCTACATCAATGACTGCGATCTATACACGATGTGCAGCACGATGAGTTCGGCCTGGGTGGTCGGCCTGCACGGGTTCGGCGATGCGCCACAGCCGAACATCCCGGATGAATACCCGTATGACCACGCGCGCGACTTATTGCACAAGTATCTGCAGGTGCGGCGGTTCTATTATGGCGATTACTACCCATTGACCGAGTACAGTCAGGCGGATGACGCCTGGATGGCCTACCAACTCCACCTGCCGGAGACCGACGAGGGCCTCATCGTGGTCCTCAAACGCCCGCGCAGCCCCTACTCAAGAGCGATCTTCGCGCTGCAAGGCCTGCAAGCCGAGCATGAGTACGAATTGGCGGACCTGGATCGGGAACAGACCGAAACGGCGAGCGGCGCGCAACTGACCGACGGGGGCCTGGCGGTGACGCTGAAAGGGCAGCCGGATGTGGCGGTGATCCGGTACAGGGCCGTAGATAGGTGACGCTGGGGCTTAAGCCCCTGCGCGTCGTCGCCGTCAGCCCCCGAAGGGGGCGGGCCGCCCCTTGCGGGGCTTTACGGCATTCGCTCAGCCGACGAGGACAGCCTATATCGACCCGGTCAAGCCAACTCACCCATACCGCGAGAAAGAGTCCGCCCGCTGCCCGTCTGGCTCTTCTTCAATGTGTGTGGGTAGATGCCATGAACTGGTCCTGGCGAGGGCGGTAGCCGCCTGCTCTGGGTAAACCGTTGCCGTCGCGTCCGCAAGGACGCCCGGCGCGAAGCGCCCCTCAGCCGGATGCTTCGTACCTGTCTATCGACTGTTTCCTCAGATCATGTGGTAGCGCGATTTATCGCGCCAAATGCGGGCCGAACTGCCCTCCGCCCATTGCGCCGTCAGTTGCGAGCAAACACTCCGTCGAAGTCGAAGCGTTGGCAACTATACGACGTGCTCCGCGCGATAAATCGCGCTGCCACACAGTCTGAAGGAGGTGTCGCTAGACACATGCGGCGCTTCAGCGCCCGGTTCCGGGCCGGCAATCAGGGCCGTTCCCGTCCGCAGTAGGACGGGTGGCCGAAGGCCTGCAGCCCGCGTCATCAACGACTTGGGCGGCTGCGCCGCCGCCCGTCCTGCGGACGGGGAGGCTTTTGTGCGGCGGGAACCCGGACGCTGAAGCGTCCGGCTGAGGGTCCCCGCCTGCGGCGGGGCCGGGCGTCCTGCGGACGCGACGGCACGGATAACGACCACGTGCCGAGGTAGTCTATTCAGCCACTGCCAAGCTACCCACACACATTGAGGAAGAGCTGGGTGCGACTAGATTCCGTGGTGGTTTTGACGTTTCAGGCTGCTTTGGCCGC
>CAYWBK010000630.1:0-3027 GCA_964455745.1 uncultured Armatimonadia bacterium | reverse complement strand
TGCCCCACGCGGGTCCGCCGGACTTCGCACACGGCGGGTTCCTTCTCGCCACGGCGGCGACAGTCCTTCCCGACACGCCCGTGCAAGCGCTCGATCATGTGAGCTAGGAGGATGCCATGACGACGATACCGCAAGAAGAGGGAGAACTGAACCGCGATCAGCAGAGGAAACTCCTGTCTCTGGCGCGTGAGACGATCACGATGTATCTGGCCGAGCGCAAGCTCCCGCCGCCGGACACAAGTGAGCCGATCTTCGCGGAAGACCGGGCTGTGTTCGTGACCCTGCACAAAGGCGGGCGTCTCCGGGGCTGTATCGGGACTTTGGAGGCGCACCTGCCGCTCAGCCAGGCGATCATCGAATATGCGGTAGCCTCGTCCACGCAAGACCCGCGCTTCCGACCGGTCAGCGCGGCTGAGACGCCGCAGTTGCAGATCGAGATCAGCGTGCTGTCGCCGATGCGCAAGGTGGCCGATGCGTCGGAGATCGTGGTCGGCAGGCATGGGGTGTGCGTCCGGTGCATGGGGCGATCAGGGGTCTTCCTACCGCAAGTGGCGACCGAACAAGGCTGGGACCGCGACACGATGCTGACGTGTCTTTGCGAGGAAAAGGCAGGGCTGCCCGGCGATGCGTGGCAAAAACCGGGTACGGACATCTACTGCTTCACCGCGCAAGTCTTCCACGAGGGTGAGTGACATAGGCCCGACGGCCGCGCCGGAAGCGCAACGAAGGGGCGCAGCGCCAGGCATGGGCTGTGCCTTCGGCTCATGCGTTCTGGCGATGGGATTCACCGCCCTGTTGCTGCAGATCGTGCTCGCGCGCGAATTGCTCGTCTCGTTCTTCGGCAACGAGATGGCAATCGGGCTGATCCTGGTAAGCTGGCTGCTATATACGGCTGCGGGCAGCGACATCGTCGGGCGAATGTCCCCGAAGGTCAGCCAGTCGGCCGGCACCCTCATCGTGTTGCACCTCGCCATCGCCATTGCGTGCCCACTTGAGTTGTACCTGTCCTGGATCGTCGGGGGTCACAGTCTCTATCCCGGCCAAGCCGTGAGCCCCGGGGCGATCATCCTTTACTCGGCGCTTGCGCTCTCCCCCGTCTGCCTGGCGTTGGGCGGGCAGTTCGCCGTCGCTTGCGGCATCGTGCAGGCTTTCGGGCGTCCTCGCGGTATCGGCCACGTCTATGTCCTCGAAGCGTTCGGTGCGGTGCTCGGCGGGCTGACGTTCCTGCTCGCCATCGAGAGCCGCCACTCCGCGGCTTCGGTCGTCATACTCCTGTCGGCGGTCAACCTCGCGGCGGCCGCCTGGCTGGTCCTCGCCGCCCGGCCGAGGACCGGGACGTTGCTGAAGCTCTTGGTCGGGCTTTGCCTTGGCGGGTTCTTCGCGGCAGTCACATCACCGCAACCGGCAACCCACGTAGCGCTCTCGACCGCGGCGCGATGGGGCGGGTCCTCGGTGGTCGGGTCCTGGGACACACACTACGGAAACCTGACAATCACGCGAGACAGCGACAAGCTCGCCTTCTTCCATGACGGCATCCCACTGGGCACAACGCAGGACGGCCGAGCCGCCGAAGAGGAAGCGTATCTGCCGCTGCTGGAGCATCCTGCCTCGCAGGAGGCGCTGGTCATCGGCGGCGCGGCGAGCGGGCTCTTGCGCGAGGTTCTCGCTCATCCTCTTCGGCACATCGACTACGCCGAACTCGACCCCCAGGCTTTGGCGATCATCCGCCGCCACCTTCCGCCGGACGATGCACGGGCTTTTGCGGACCCGCGTGTCACGGTCCAGCTCGAGGATGCGCGGGAGTATGTCAGGACCACGACAAGGCACTACGATGTCATCATCGTCGACATGCCCGACCCCGCAACCGCCGGGCTGAATCGCCTGTACACGCAGCAGTTCTTCGCGCTCGCCCGCGACCGCCTGAACCCCAGCGGAATCTTCGCAACAGGCGTGTCCGGGGGCGAGCCGCCCGCAGGCGAGGACAGGCTGATCGTGCAGGCGAGTGTCGTGAAGGCGCTGGAGGCGGTGTTCGCGCAAGTAGTGGCGATTCCGGGATGGCGGCTGCATTTGATCGCAGCGCCGAAGGTTGGATCGCTCACAACGGACCCGCAGGTCCTCGCCGGACGCATCGCGGAACAGGGTCTGAAGCCGCGATTCGCGAACGCTGCATTCCTGCGCGACCACTTGGACCCGGCGCGGCGGGATGCGCTCATGCAGGCGCTTCAAGCGACGCCAGACGTTCTCCCGAACGCCGACGAACGCCCGGTGACCTTTGTGCGTTTCTTGCGGATGTGGCTGGGCGAGCGCTCCGAGACCTGGCGGTTCCTGCTCTCGGAGCAGCCGGTCACGATCTCACTACTCGCCTTCCTGGTGCTGGCGCTTGCGGTGCTGGCTTCCGTCTGGGCGCGGAAGCCACGGGCCGGTTTCAGTGGCTGGGCGGTGTTCTGCGCCGGGTTCGTGGGGATCGGCCTGGAGGTGCTGGCCATTTTGGTGTTCCAGGTCGAGCGCGGCACGGTGTTCCACGAGATCGGGCTGCTGATCACGGCGTACATGGCCGGGTCGGCATTCGGCGGAGCGTGGGGCCGACGGGCGGACAACGAACTGGAGGCGCTGGGGGACCTGCGGCGGGTGCAATGGAGCCTGTTCGGGCTATGCGTGGCCGGGGTGCCGCTGCTGATGGCGATCGTCGCGCTGCCGGACCTCGCCGGCGCGCTCCTGGGACTGCTGCTTTTCGCGGCGGGGTTTCTCGGCGGGGCGACGTTCCCGCTTTCGGTGATGGTCTACGGGGACATGAGGGGAAGTGCACCGCTGTATGCCCTGGGCCTACTCGGGGCGGCGTGTGGAGCGGGGCTGCTGAGCCTGTTCCTCATCCCCGCTGCGGGCGTACCGGTAGCGCTGTTCGCCTCGGCGGCGGTTGCGGCGTTCGGGGTGCTCGGGGTGCCTATCGTGAGGGCGCTGATGAGGTGAGGGGGGGCGGGTATCACTCACAAGCACTAGCTTACGGCGAGACGCCGTTTAAGGAGGGGC
>CAYWBK010000629.1:0-3038 GCA_964455745.1 uncultured Armatimonadia bacterium | reverse complement strand
GGTTCCGGCACTCTGAGACGATGAGAATGACGGCGATGGCGGGCGAGACGCCCGCTCCACGCGCGACAAGATTGTCGCGCCCACTCCATTTTCGAGGCAGAGACACAAGGGACACAGTGAACGACACCGCCATTGAGCGTCTATCATGGGGGCCGTTTCCCAGTCGTTCTCTGTGCCCTCTGTGTCTCCGTGGTTCAGTGCCGTTCGCCCTTCATCTTGGGATACGGTCAGCCTCTGACAAGATCTTGAGCGCTTCGTCTGCCGGTTCTCAAAGCGGCATAGTAATGATAGACGCCGGACGTGCCCCGGTGGCCGCGACAATTCTGGCGCGGATCGTCGTGTCGCTGTTTGCCCGCAGGGACGGCCCCACCCCGCCCCAGGCGAGACACCTGCCGTGACAAGATTGTCGCGCCCACTTTGCTTCCCGAAGCCGCCAATACAACGGAGGAATGCAGGATGCCGGCATCGCGCCGCCCACGGATCGGCTTGCTGGGTCTCATGCTCGCGCTGTACGACAAGTCGAACCCCGAGCTTAAGCCTGCGCAGGCCCGGCTGGCCCGGCAGATGGCCAAACGGCTCGAGGCGTTCGCCGACGTGACCTTCCCCGGCATCTGCAACACGCGGGAGCAGGTGGCCTCGGCGATGGCGCAGTTCGCCCGCGCGGATGTCGACTTGCTGGTCACGGTTCATCTGTCGTATTCCCCCAGCCTGATCGCCATGCCCGAGCTTGTGCGCGCCGATCTGCCGCTGGTGCTGTGGAACACGCAGAAGATCACGGGCGTCGGCCCGGACTTCTCCTCCCAGGACCTGCTCGAGAATCACGGCATGCACGGCGTACAGGACCTGGCGAACACGCTGCGCCGGGTCGGACGTTCGTATGCGGTCGTGACCGGGCATTTCGAGGACCCCGTCGCCCTCGGAGAGCTGCAGGAGTGGGCGCAGGCGGCCCTGGCTGTGCGGGAGCTGCGTTCCGCGCGCATCGGGCTGATCGGTTTTCCGTTTCAGGACATGGGCGACTTCGGGGTTGATGAGACGGCGTTCGTGGCACGCTTCGGACCGGCCACCGTGCGGGTGCCCCTGGAGATGCTCGCGGATGCGCTGGCGAGCGTGTCGAAAAGCCAGGCGCAGGCGGTCGTCAAGCAGGACCGGGCCAATTACAGGGTCGATCCCGCGCTGACAGGGCCGGAGCACCTCGCCTCGGCGCGCATCGAGCTGGCGCTGCGGGAAGTGGTGGCTGCAATGAACCTGAGCGGGCTGTCGATCCATTACGAGCCGCTCGGGGGCGACTCGAGATTTTCGGCGCTGCCGTTCGCGGCGGTCAGCAAGCTCATGGCGGAGGGGGTCGGCTTCGGCGGGGAGGGGGACGTTACGTCGGCGGCGGCGTGTATCCTAATGGACCGGCTGTGCGGCTCGGCGAGCTTCACCGAGATGTTCACGATGGACTTCGACGACAACGCGGTCTACATGGCGCACTTCGCGGAGGCGAACCCGACTCTTGCGAAGAGCGAAGCGAAACCGCGTCTGGTGCGTCGCGAGGGCTGGGTCGGCTCCGGCGGAGTGTCGGCATCTTTGGCCTTCGCGATGCAGCCTGGCGAGGCCACCCTCATCAACGTCACCACAGGCCCGGACGGCCGTCCGCAAGTGATTACCACGAAGGTGGAAGTGCTGGATTTCGAACTGCCCGACTACCCCACTCCGCATCTGAAGGCGCGCCCGCCAATGCCTCTGGCCCGGTTCCTGAACGCCTACGCGAGCCTGGGCGGGACTCACCACCTCGCGCTGTCCTACGGCAACGCAGTCCCCAGCGTGCAGAAAGCGGCCCGTGTACTCGACATCGAGTGCCATGTGATTTAGAGGCAGCGCCGTTCACTTAGACGCGGGGTACCCGCCGGTAGCGTGTGCAAGGCACGCTCGGCGGGCGGGGACTCCGCGCATCGTCGCAGAGTTGCTTCGAAAATCGCCGTTTGCCGGGCGAACGGCGACCTCACCCTGACCCGCCTACAGCGGGTAGGCCCCTCTCCACTCGTGGCTATGCCTTACCCACATCTTGTGCTCGGCCCCTGGCTGTAAGCCGTACAGACCCGAAGGGTCGGAAGCCAATTACCTTACTGGCGCAAGCGCCAGTCTGGGTGGAGCGTGCGAAGCACGTGGAACCCGTGGAATCTGGGTCCCAAACTCTCCGAAGCCCTGAAAGAGCGACAGAAACATACTATTGTGCAATAGTTTATGTCGCCCCTTGTGGGGCTTATCGAGGAAAAGCGCTCGAATCCACCAGCTTCCGCTGGTGGCAATCGGCGCACGCCCCCTTCGGGGGCTTGACGGCAACGGCCTGAGACCAATTCGCCGCCCTCAAGTACGAAGATGTGGTAAAGCATAGCCGCAAGCGGGGAGGGGAGAACGGCAGCGGTTCACTACTGTGCGAGAATCGCCGTTTGCCTCTCCCCTCCCGGAACGGGAGGGGTGGTCCCGCGAAGCGGGGACGGGGTAGGGCCGTCGCGGCAGGAGACGGAGCCTTGCCCCGGTCTTCCCGCAAGAGAGAAGGGAGTCACGCCAGCGGCCTCTTCTCATCGTTTCAAAATGCAGGCAACCGGCGGCCATTAACGAAAGAACCCCCGCAATGCGGGGGTTCTTTTGTGAGTCATGGAAGCCGAGCTAAGCGATTGCATGTTTTGCCCGGGGATATGCGTCAGGCGCGAGGGGGGTCACACCTGCCGGGGGGAACCCGAACTACCTCATGCTGCCAGCAAGTCTGGAGAGCATTGCCGCCGCAGGCTCGGCCTCCAAATCTCAGTGCAAACTGTCATTCCGCGTAACAATGCGAGCATATCAGGCTTTGAGCCGCTTGTCAACCACTTTACGCGCACAGTTACGCCATTCTATCCCCGTATTGCAAAAATACAACAACAATTTTCACCGATCATCGGTGCATCGTGTGACAGCATGGAAAGGTGGCAAAGCCGCATAGACAGGCGTGCACGGCCGGCTAGTGCTCCGTCAGTCGTGAATCTTTAGGCAGAGGCCTGTAAGGCACGCACATC
>CAYWBK010000628.1:0-3039 GCA_964455745.1 uncultured Armatimonadia bacterium | reverse complement strand
CATAAACCGGACGCTGAAGCATCCGGCTGAGGGGCGCTTCGCGCCGGGCGTCCTGCGGACGCGACGGCAACGGCTTCGTCTACGCCCTGATATAAGACCCCGGCCAAGACCAGTTCGAGGCCACTATCCACACACATTGAGGAAGAGCCTCTTTCGGGTCGCCGGAAGACGCGGCGCAACATCGCGCTCGTGGACGATCCAGAAACCCTTGTAACCCAACTCAGAGGGCCATGTCAACTACGAACTTGGTGATCTCGCGGCGGTTGATTCGGTTGAGGCCCTCGTCGACCTCATTGAACGGGATGACCAGGTCGTAGAAGTCGCGCGGATTGACGAACCCCAGGCGGACCATGTCGAGCATCTGGCGGTGCACCGCCGACTCATCCATGTAGAAGTTGTCGAGCTTCCAGTGCGTCGGCCCAAGCGCTTTGTCGAAGCTCACGTTGTTGTGGTCCGGGATGCCGTAGATGGAATACGCGCTGTGCTCGGCCATCAGCGGCAGCGACAGGTTGATGAGTTCGTACCGGCCCACGGCGTCGACGACGAACCGGATCGGTCGCGGGCCGAAGGCGGCCTCCGCCGCCGGACGCAGCTTTTCGCCCTTGAGGTTCACCACCAGATCAGCCCCGAGCTTGCCACAGGTGGACAGGCGCACGTCATGGTGCCCGGCGCTGATGACGGGTGTCGCTCCGACAACCTTGGCCATGCGCACGAACGCCTGCCCGACCGCGCCATCACCGTAGATGAGCAGGCCAGACCCCGGCGTGACGCCGAAGCACTGGAGCCAGCTAAGGGTCTCCTTCAGCGTGATGAGCATCGTGGCGTCGCCGGGGGATATCTCCTGCGGAACGACCTGCTGGTAACGCGACATTCCAACTACCCCGCCGGGAAGCTCGAAGCCGTCCTCCGCTGCGGCCCTCAGGTCCGTGACGAGGCCCATCGTCGCGAAGCCGCCATAAGCCGCGCCGTGTCCGGCCAGCGTCTCACCGGGGTAGACCCCCGCGCAGCGCAGAACCCGATCTCCGGCGTTCAGGTAGCGCACCTTTGACCCGCACTCGACAACGCGCCCGATGCTCTCGTGTCCGAGGACGCATCCGGTGAGGGATGGGTCGGACCGCAGGCGCGTGTCGGTGCCGCTGCAGCTTGCGACGGCCAGCATCTCGCACAGGCACTGATAGGGGTTGGGGGAGGGGTCGGGAAGCTCCTGGAGTTCGACGCGTCCTGGCTCGACGATGACGGCGGCTAACATGTATACCCTCCCAGGGGTTGCGTGTCACAAAGTGATGCAGGCGTCCCCGGCTCTCTGAACTCGTGTGCCTGGCAGCGACGGCTACCAAATCGTCTCCACGTCAGCCGCATGTATCCTCCCGTCACGAGTCACGACCGGCAGACCCAGGTGCACAGCCGTCGCAGCGATGATTCGGTCGGGCATGTCAGGGACAGCTTCCCGAGGCACTGCCGATAAGGCTTGGGCAACGCCGAGGCCGACCGGCAAGGCGACGATCTGGGGGGCTGGCGCGCGAAGCTCTGCCCACAGCCTCTCGAGAAACTCCCGCGGGATGCGGCCTCGCTCTGCGAGGTACTCCATCTCCACCAGAGAGATGACCGAGACGTAGACGGCCTCCCCCGGCAGGCAGGCGTTTCTCAGCGCTGCCCGCGCTCGCGGCGACAGTCGATCTGGCTCACTGAGGAACCAGCAGATGGCGTGGGTGTCGGCCACGACGGAACTCACAGGAAGTCCTCGCGCGGGAAACTGCCCCACATCTCTTGGCGTGCCGTTGCGATGTCGTCCCCGCCGATGCTGACACCCAGGTCGGCGCAAAGCCCCTCCAGCGCGGGGCGACGAGGCTCTCTCGCCTCTCCTTGAGATCGCAAGGACTCGATAAGGCCGAGGGCTTCGATCTGCTTATCGGGGGGCAGCGCCCGGAACACCGCGATCGCCATGTCCGCGGCGGTGACGGCAGCCTGCTGCTGTTTTTGCTGTTGCTGCTGTTGCTGTTGTCGCTGCCGCAGAGACAGGTTCTCATTTGCCATTTTACATCACTCCGCCCTTAGCATACCCACATCAGTGCGTCTTGCGTCGCATCCAGACCATAAAACTGAACTCGGGGCGGCGCTTGTCCAGCACGTATTCGATGGGACGCCGAGTTGCCAGGTACGATGTGCGCTCCACGAAGATGAGCGGGTCTCCCTGCTTGACTTTGAGGTGCTGCGCATCTCGGTCGGTGGCAAGCGACGCCGAGATCGTCTGGCGCGAGAGCGCGGGGACGATGTGGCAGTGCTCCTGCAAGACCTTCTGCAGGGAGTCTTCCGGCGCGAGGCCCCGCTCGACCAGCCCGGGCACGGCCGCGGCGGGGAAGTAGCCGCTCTGCAGTGACAACGGCTCCCCGTCGGCGAGACGCACGCGCTCGACATGGACGAGGCGGCCTGTCGATCGCACTTCAAGCTCCCGCGCGGCCTTCGGCACACTGTTGGCGGGAACGTACTCCACGGCCAGAACCACCGAGGTGGGCTGCCGGCCGGTCTCATGCACTTCCTGGGTGAAGCAGGGAATGCGGTTGGCGTCGATCAACTCCTCGTTGAGGGGGGTAGCGTCCATGACGAACGTCCCGCGTCCCTGACGAGTGGAGATGATGCCGCGTTCTTCCAGCTCGCGCAGCGCCTGCTTGACCGGCGCCAGGCTGACCTCGAAATGCTGGGCGAGGGCCTCCTGCGTGGGGAGGCGGTCACCGGGAGAAAGCCGTCCGAAGCGTATCTCCTGCTCGAGAATCCGCATGATCTGTGCGTAAAGCGGCTCGCTGTCGTGAGGAGAGAGCTTCTGGAGGGCGAGTTCAGCCATGAGGTGCTCCTCAACATGCGGGAGATAGTCGCGGTATGCGGAATCAGCATGGACAGTACCAACTGAGTATAATAAGAATACGCTTTGAGGGCGCGGGAGGTCAAGTGGCGGAGGGTGCGTCTTTCAATTGTAGGTAGTATGACTAGAGCCTCTTGCGCTTTCCTTCGCGCCTATGAGCGCGTGGGGTTCGTGCGATTGTG
>CAYWBK010000627.1:0-3053 GCA_964455745.1 uncultured Armatimonadia bacterium | reverse complement strand
GAGCAGGGCCGCACAACCGGCGTAGTAATACTACCTACAATTGAAAGACGCACCCCGAGCGCCGTCTTACTCCCTTCACACACGTCGCCTTTCGGAAACCGGAAACCGGCCTTGCTCAGTGTCCGAAAAACGAGGTTCATGTCAGAGTTGCCTGTCTCATTTCTGATCGACCAAAATCTTACTGTGCTATCCCGCAAAAACACATATTTTACGACTATATTACTACAAATCTTGTAGTATTTTCGTTCGGAGACGGATGTGGAGACCCCGGAGACGACACAGACTATCGACCGGCGGACGGCTCTGAAGCTGGGGGTTCTTGGGGCAGGCGCACTGGTACTTTCGGACTGGCGCATCGCCTGGGCGGGGCAGGCGCCTACAGCGCCGCCGTCCGCGGGGCCGCCCCCGCTTTTCTTCGGGGTGATCTCCGACGTACACGCAGGCTGGGAGAGGGCGGATGACCCGCTGACCGAGTTGGGCTGGGCCATTGACCAGTTGAGCGCCGTCCACCCGGACTTCGTGCTCTTCCCAGGTGACATCACGGATAACGCCCAGCCTGCTCAGTATCAGAGCGCCCTGCCCCGGGCGAGGCGCATTGTCTCACCTGTCTACTATCTACCCGGCAACCACGAGTGTCCCCTCGGCGAAACGGAGTACCGCGCGCGGTTCACACAATTCACCGGCCAGCCTCCCTGGCAGGCCGTCAGACTTCCGGGCTGGCGCCTGATTCTTCTCGATTCCGTCAGGATATCAGGTGGAAGACTCCGGCACGACGGCGTGGTCGGGAAGGAGCAGTTGGAATGGCTCAAACACGAACTCGCCGGGATCGGACCCAATGAGCCGATCATCCTGGCGGACCATCACCCCTTTATGATACCAGACAACGGGCTGACGAATGCCGACGAGGTCCTTGCGCTGTTTCGTGACCACTACCTTCTCTACACGATCACCGGGCACTTTCACTACAATCAACATGACACAGACGATCGCGGTGTACACCATTTCGTGACCGGCGCATTGTCATACTCGAATAGCCCCTTCGATGGCATCGGGTACCGTCTTTTCAGCACGGTAGGCAATAACCTGTGGACGACATGGGTCGAAACCACCGACCCGGCCCCTCTCAGCGCGTGGTTCGAGGCGGCAGGGCCGGGTCCGCTGAAGCATCCCTGTTCGATCGCTCTTCCGTCGCCATCCGGGAATGGCTCACACGTCGCAGTGAGTGCGCGCTATCTGGGTGACGGATTGGCGCTCAAGTCCGGCGGGCGCACCCTGTGGACGCTGCCTGCGGCCAGGCAGCCTGCTACGGCGGTCGTCATCCTTACGGAGGCGGACTCAGCGACGCTCCTCGGCGCCTCGACAAGCAGCCTCACCCTCGATCCGGTCGGTCAGGTGTCGGTGAAGAGTGTCGCGGTCTACCGAAGCAGCGCCCGATGGGAGCACTATGGTCTGAGGCATACGCCCGCGCAGTAGGCCGTGGATTAAGGTCCTATCTGTGCGATTCCACGGCGTAAATGACCAAGATTCGGGAAGGGAGATGACCGGAGATCATCGGCAGGATACCTATCGAGTTACAGGTACTGGCGCTGTTATTCTACGTGGGAAGTTTGATTGCCACCCTCACGAAAAAGGGCCGCGCGAGCCAGGCTCTTCTCATCATCGGCATCGTATGCAACACGGCTTCCCTGATTAGTCTCGCTTTCGTCGCCGGCACGTTCATGCCCAGCGCGGCGGCTTCGGCGGAGACCCTAATTCCCTGGGCGCTTGCGGTGTCCATTGCGGTGCACGCCGGCTTCTCGGACCACAAGGAGCTGGTGCGCTCCGCGCTTTGGCCCATGACGGCGCTCACCGGGCTATGCACCTGGCTTACCATCGCCGCGGACAGCAAAGGCAGCCTGATTGTCGCATTGGCCCCGACCAATCCGGCGTTCTGGGTCGTCATCTTCCATATCTTCGACAGCCTGACTTACGCGGCGCTCTTCGCGGCCGGCTGGTACGCTTTCGCCTACTATCGGGGCAAGCAGCCGGCGGCGTTCTTCCGCAACTACGTCATCGCGGCGTTCGTTCTCTACAGCGTCGCCCAGATCGCGGGGGGATATTGGTGCTACCTGGGGTGGAGCGTGCCGTTCCACGTCGGATCGGAGCGCCACTGGAGGTCGGCGGCGTTGTGGCTGTTTCTTACCCTCAACCTCCACCTGGACCTCGCGGCGGGGTGGAGCTTGCGGCGAAGATCGGGCGTTATCTGGGGAGCGTTCGCGCCGGTGCTCTACCTGCGCTACGCGCCGGTGGTGCTGCCATTCTTGAAGAGATAGGTGCACGGAATGAAAGGGTTAGTGAAAGCGCTCGCGAGCATCCGGCTGACAACGTGGCTCCTCACCGCCAGCGTTGCCGTGCTCCTCCTCGGGTCGTTCTACGTGCAGGCAGACCGCAAGCTTTTCACGCCGCTGAATAACGGCCTGCTGCCGGATTGGTTTCGGGAGACTGTGGCCAAAGCGCCGGGGGAGGTGTGGTGGTTCCCGCTCCTCGTCATCACGCTGACGCTGCTGGGCATCAACAATGCCGCCTGCATCCTCGATCGCCTGTCGCTCCATTGGCGTCTGCGGGCGGCAACCGGCAACCGCGTCTTCTTTCACAGGATCATCCCCAGCCTGGTCCACGCCTGCTTCGGGTTCATCCTCCTGGGGCACCTTCTCAGCGTGGCCGCAGGCTATCGCCTGGTGGCGCCTGTAGCCGCCGGGCAGACCACCTCCCTGCCGGGCGGCGCTGAGATGCAATTTGCCGATACACGGTGCGAATTCTACGCGGCGCCCTTCGCCGGCCAACTCCGGGACTGCGTGGTGCCGGTGAAATTGAGCGTCGGCGGCGAAGTGGATGACGGTGAACTGGCCGTCGGCCGGCCGCTGTACTGGCACGGATTCCAGGCGCACCTCAGTACAGTCGGCTCCGCTCAGCCGGGGCATACCCCCGCTCTGCAGGTGATCGTCAAACGCGATCCCGGGTCGCGCGTCATCATCAGTTGCTTTCCCATTATGATCCTGTTGCTTCTGATCTAT
>CAYWBK010000626.1:0-3059 GCA_964455745.1 uncultured Armatimonadia bacterium | reverse complement strand
GCCTTTTGGGGCAACGGCCCATGATTCGCACGCAAGATGTGGGTAAAGCATAGCCACGCGTGAGAGGGGCCGGGGGCGAGGCGCCGTTAGTCGTTCCCCTCCCGGTACGGGAGGGGTGGCCCGCCGCAGGCGGGACGGGGTAGGGCCGTCCCGCCGTGGGTTATCCTCTCCACGCGTGGAGAGGGGCCGGGGGTGAGGTGCCGTCAGCCGTTCCCCTCCCGGTACGGGACGGGGTAGGGCCGTCCCACCGTGGGTTATCCCCTATAGCAGCCCGAACGCGTAGACACCCGTCAGCGTCCCCTGCGCGAGCACACGGCCTTCCAGCGCCTTGGCGAATTGCGCCTTGTCCGCGCCAGCATCGAGTTTCAGCGGCGCGTCGAGCGCGTACACGACGAACACGTAGTGGTGCTCCGTGCCCGGCGGGGGCTTGGGCCCATTCCAGCCGATCCGGTCGAAGTCGTTCTTGCCTTGCTTGGCTCCAAGCAGGGTCGGGATCGTCTCCGTCCCGGGCAGGCCCTCGGGGATGCTCAGCGTCTTGGGCGCAATGCCCCAGATGATCCAGTGGGTGAAAGTCCCTCCGGGCGCATCTGGGTCCTCGCAGGTGATGGCGATCTCCTGCGTGCCGGCGGGCGGCTTGCTCCACTTCAACGGCGGCGACTCATCTGCGCCGTTGCCGGTGTACTTGACGGCTATCCCCTCTCCGTCCCCAAACGCCGTGCTGCTCACCTGCAGCTTCGCGACACCCTTCGTGGGCGCAGTGGATGTGGCCGGAGTGGCCTTTGCGCCGGTCGACGGCGGCGGTGCGTCGCCGGAGTTTTCCGGCGGCGTGCATCCGCCGAGGAGCATACCGGCAACAAGAGATGCAACAACAGCAGCGATACCTGTCCGGTTCATGCGGAATTACCTCCCCCGACTACATGGGTGGTGGTTGCCCGACGATTCGCCATAATAGAGTCGTCATCGCCCGTCAACAGAGCTCTGCGCGTGCTGAAATCGCCGTCCCCGTCATCTCCCCGCAGCCGGCGCCTGCTGCTCGCGCGCCTGTTTCATCTCGCGCAAGAGCAGGTACATCGACGGCCGCACGAAGATCATCATCGCTATCGGACGCCGCAGTTCCTGCGGTTGCTGGATGAGCTTGGGCACGTAAGCCTGTGGCGCGATGGCCTTGAGGTTCTCCAGCAGGGCCTTCTGGCCTTCGGCGAACTGCTTGTCATCCATCTTGCGGACGCGGATGAGGAAGTCCGTGAAATTGCGCCGGGTCTGCTCGTTGGCCGCAGTGCCCTGGGCGCCGGCCTGGGCGGCCATGTCATCCACGAGTTTGTTCGTCTCAGTCACCCACTGGTCGTCATCCAGGCCGCGCAGGACCCCTAGCTGCTGCAGGAGCGCATCGACTTGCGGGCCGCCCCCGCCTTTGGCCGCAGCAGCCTGCGCCTGGGCACGGAACGGTTGCGTCAGCTCCGCGACCTGCTCGGGCGTCAAGACCTTCTGGACCTTATCCAGAAAGTCATTCTGCTGTATTGCTCCCAGTATAGCCTGGTTGAGCGCCCCGAACTCCTGCATGTCGACCGCTTCGCCACGGATGAGCCGGGCGCGCAAGCTCTTGATCTGCGCCAGCGTCTTGTCCTCGGTCAAGCGGTGCAGCCAGCCGTCCGGACCGACGTACAGGGCGCAGATAGCGTCGATCTGGGCATCGGCGAGCTTCAGGTTCGACAGCAATGCAAGCGAGTTGATGTCCTCGAGGAGTCGCAGCGGGTCGTCAAGCGCTACCGCCGGGGCATCATCCGCGTGAATCGCGGCGCCGGTCGCGAGGATCAGCGCCACCGCCAGGGACACAAACAAGGCAAGTCGTCTCATGGTTTCCCCTCAATGCAGGCCGGCCGAGCGCCGGCCCGGTCTGAAAGCGTGCGGTTATTGCCCCTGGCGCGCTTGCTTGATCTCCTGCAGCAGTAACGGCATCCTCGGCGCGGCGAAGGTGGTCGCCACAACGGTCCGCTTCTGCACGTCGGTGTAGACGGCCGCAGGCCCCGGAGAGTAGCCCTCCGGCACGAGCGCCCGCAGATTCTCGAGGAGTTCCTTCTGTCCATCGGCAAACTGCTTGTCGTTCATCCCGTGAACGCGGTGGAAGAAGTCGGCCAGGTTGGCGCATTCCTGCTTGTATGCGTCCGAACCCTCATCCCCGACCTCCGCCGCGATGCTCGCCGCGAGGTTGTGCGTTTCTCTCGCCCACGCCTCGTCGTCCCCATTGTCGCGTAGAACCTTCAGTCGTTGCAGGATCGGCTCGACCTGCGGCGCGACGCCTCTGCGGACTCCGGCACGGTTCCCGCCCGGGCGCATGAGGGTGCGGAGCTGCGCCGGTGTCAGGACGCGCAGGATACGGTCCGCTGTCTCATCCGGCAGCGTCGGCCCCGCCTGAGCGAACCGTTTCCGCCCGATAAGCTGCCAGGCTGTCGTCAACTCCAGCGGGTCGACCGGCTTCCCCTCGATAAGTTCCTCCCTGATCCCCTGCAAGAGCTTCACGGTCGCGGGGGCCGGGGGCGCTGCCGGAGGGGTCGGGGAACGATACACCGCCAGCAATTGGTCGATCTGCGCGTCCGCGAGGTTCAGCGACGCGAGCACATTGAGGGACATGATGTCCTGCGCGAGAGTGCTGATGTCGGCGGGCGCGGCTGACGCCGCCGTATCCGCGCAGACATAAGGGGCGGTTGCGCCGAACAGGCATAAGGCCGCGATGGTAAGCCACCTTGGGGAAAACACGGTCATCACTCCAGACATGGTGCGCGCACGTGAGCACTCGAGCAGGGAACGGCTAAGGGAACAGGATGGGCAGGATTTGGAGGATAACGGCGCACGGCGACGACATCATAGCCTTCATCCTCCAGGCCGCCGATAGTCGCAATACGCGGCTTGGGCGGACGCATCCTGCCTCGAGAATTGCCGTTTGCCGGGCGAACGGCGACCTCACCCTGACCCGCCTACAGCAGGTAGGCCCCTCTCCGCAAGCGGTTATGCTTTACCCACATCTTGCGTGTGAATCACGGGCCGTTGCCCCAAAAGGCCCG
>CAYWBK010000625.1:0-3067 GCA_964455745.1 uncultured Armatimonadia bacterium | reverse complement strand
GATACCTGGAGGGTAGCTCTTTTCGTCTCTACCTACAACTGGCGAACGCACCCTCGGATTGGGTCCGCTTGCGTTCAGATACTTAAAAATGTATACTCAGTTGGATGGAATATCGCCGCATCTAGCGGCCACGCGCCTCGCTGGCGGCGCTCCAAGACATCTGAGGCATACCCACCATGGCGGCAGAACCGACGGGGGACCGGAACCCCTCGGTCCACGACGAACTGCAAGCTCTGAGCGCCGAGATCGGCCGCAAGAGAGCACGCGGCGAAAACGTGAATGGCCTGATCGCCCGACACCGCGAGTTATGTTCGCGCGCGAAAGCGGATGTTCCCGCCCCAGCGTCTGCGCCGCAGCGCGATAGGATGACTGTCAGCATCTGCGACGATGAACGCAGCTTTGCTGCTCTCCGAGACGAGTGGGACGAGCTTATCGAGGACAGCGACACATACTCGCCGTTCCTCACCTGGGAGTGGCTGTACCCCTGGTGGGAAGTGTTCGGGACAGGCTGCAAGTTGCGGATAATCCTCGTACGGTCGCCGCAAGGCCGACTGGTAGGCATCGCGCCGCTCATGATCGCGCGCACACGCGGACGCTGCCTCAAGTTCATCGGCGTGAGTTGCAACCCCCCGCGCGCCAACTACCTCGGGCTTATCGTGCACCGCGACTACGCAACTGATGTGCCGTCTGTGCTGGTCGAATCTCTTATGGGGGTGCTGGCCGAGTGCGACTACGGGCTGCTCTCGCACGTTGCCCTACCGGACGGGGGGCAGCGCCTGATTGAGGCGCTTACGACGTTTGCGTCGAGGCCGGGCGCTCCCTTGTTCATGGTCGAGCATGAGATCGAGTGTATCTACGATGATCTGCCTGACAGCTATGAGGCGTTTGCCGCCGGGGCCCCAAGCAAGAGACGTCGGACGTATCTACGGACCCAGCTCCAGCGGCTCTACAAGGAGTACCCCAGCGCAGAACTCATCGAAGTCACCACCCAGGACCAGATGCAAGGGGCACTCACGGCGCTCGCCCGCATGAGTATCGAGCGGAGGCGCGCGAAGGGCGAGATCAGTACCTTCGTCAGCAGCCGCAACATGGCGTTTCGCAAGCAGTCCCACGAGCTGTTCCGGCAGAAAGGATGGCTGAGGCTGGACGAGCTTCGAGTGGACGGGCAGACCATTGCGGTTCTATTGGGCTTCGAGTTCGGAGGTGCGTATTTTGGCAACCAGTTGTCATTCGACGCCAACTTCGCTTCCGTCCGCCCCGTCCATTGCCTCCTTGCCAATCGGATACGGCGCCTCATCGCCGATGGCGTCCGCAGGTTCGACTTCCTGTGCGGTGACTTACAGTACAAACGCGAGTACTTTGCACAAAGCAAGCCCGAGCTGCACCTGTGGCTGTTCCCGCGAACGGTGCGCGGCATGATCTGCGCCATGCGGTTCTCCGGACGGCGGCTTCTGGCGGCCGCCAAGAGAACGTGGCTTTCGCGCCGCAGCGAGCCGCATGGCAAGACGAATCCGCGCGAGACCGCTGGCGATGGCGCAGGAGGCCAGCCGGCAGTATCCAGCCGCGAGGCCGGCAGCGAACACCCCACACGTTCGAGCGAGAGGTCCGGAATCAGGCCGGCCGTCGTCATCTGCGCGCCCGATGGCAGTGTGCCCACTGCGCTGGGTGTCATCAGGTGCCTGGGACGGGCGGGGGTCCCTGTTACGGTGATCGCCTCGCCCGGATCGCCCTTCGCCCGTTCGCGCTACGCCACTGAGGTAGTCGGGCTCACCCCGCGCGAACTCGCAGACCCGGCCAGCCTGCTCGCCTGCCTGACCACCATCGCTCGCGAGTTCGACGAGCCAAGGCCGCTCTTCGTAGCGAGCGATCGCAACGCGCAGTTCGTACACGATCACTGGGATAGACTGCGCGACGGGTACCTTTACCCACTGCTGGCCCCGGAGAGCCTGCACACCTGCCTGGATAAGCGCTTGACCGCCGAGACCGCCCACCGAGCCGGCGTAGCCGCGCCGCGCACTCGCTTCTGTGACGCCAACGCGGACATCGATTCTGTCATCGACGACATGAGTTACCCGTGCGTCGTGAAGCCCGCCTCCCAGGCCCTGGTCGAGCTGTTGGAGAAGATCAACTGCCCTCCAAACATGCACGGCAAGACGTGGCGAGCAGCGGACCACGCCGCCCTCGATGGCATTCTGCGGACGACTCAGGCTGCAGGTATGCCTGTGGTCATACAGGCCGAGGTCGGCACCCCCGACACGCCGATCCTTTCCTGCAGTGTGGCGGTGGCACAATCGGGGGAGATGCTCGCCTGCTGGACTGGGGTGAAGCTGCGCAAGCTCCCCTTGCTGTGCGGTACGGCGACGCTCGCCGAATCGCGGTGGATGCCGGAGCTGGTCGGCCCCGCACAGCATGTTGTACAGGCGTTCGGCCTGCGCGGCGTTTGTGAGATCGAGTTCGCCGTGGACCCGGCCACCGGCGCCCCCATGCTGATAGAGGTGAACCCGCGCTCCTGGGTCTGGGTCGCACTGGCGCAAAGATCGGGCGCCAACCTGCCGTTCGCTACCTATTGTGACCTGACAGGCCACCCTTCCTCACGCTCAGCCGAACGGGACGGGCTCTTGTGGGTGTCTCTCTGGCACGACTGGACCGCTTACAGGCGATCCTCCGGTACCAGGGGTATACGCCGACTACTGCTTCCGCTGGGTTACGCAGCCTCATTCCGGCGCTGGCCCGAGTTCGCCTACTTCACATGCGATGACACTGTGCCCGGTCTCATCGGCGCAGCGCGCTTCGTGACGCAAGACATGCGCCACAAGCTCATCGACTCGCAGGCGGGCGTCAGATGAGCAGCGCCGAGAAAGATGGTCTGGACGCAGCAGGTTTCGAAAGAGGCGTCATGCCGGGCTCCGGCACTCTGGAACGATGAAAAGGCGACGGCCCTACCCCGCCCGCTGCGCGGACACCCCTCCCGTACCGGGAGGGGAGAGGCAAACGGCGATTCCCGCGCAGCAAGGAACTGCTGCGGTTCTCCCCTCTCCGCTTGCGGAGAGGGGCCGGGGGTGAGGTT
>CAYWBK010000624.1:0-3069 GCA_964455745.1 uncultured Armatimonadia bacterium | reverse complement strand
GGATGGGCTACTCCAAGACCGGAGACGCCCTGTCCGATGCCGCCTGGCGGATGGTGATGAAGGGCATGGACAGCGTGTGGTACTGGATGTGGTCGGGCATTGGAAGCTGGCGCGGATACCTGCGGCCGACCCTCGACTACTGGCCCGCGATCGAGGACCTCGCGCAGGAGATGAAGCCCGTGCGACAGGGCCTGGGCGACCTGCTGCTTAAGTCGAAGATGGCGCACAGCGGCATCGCCGTCTTCTACTCGGTGCCGTCGGCTCTGGCCTCGCAGATCGAGAACAGCGGCCAGTTCGTCGGCGCCGAGGCGACGCATCAAATGTGGACGCAGCTCACTTACGACCTCGGCCTGGACTTCCGCTATCTCACCAGCAACATGCTCAAAGGCGGGGCGCTCGACAGTGGCGAGTTCAAGGCGCTTCTCCTGCCCTTCACGCAAGCGATCGGCCCCGAGGAAGCCGCGGCGATCCGGCGGTTCGCAGAAGCCGGTGGCACGGTTATTGCCGATGTGCGGCCCGGCATCTACGACGGGCACTGCAAGCCGGTCACGCCCGGAATGCTGGATGACCTGTTCGGGGTGAAGCGCACCGGGCGCGGCAATCCGACCGACGCCCCGGTGGCGGCCAAGGTCACGCTGGACGGACACGTGCTGAACCTGCAATTGCCGAAAGGACGGCTCGACACCGGCCTCGAGGCAGCGTCCGCACAGGCCCTCGCGACGGTGGATAAGACCCCGGTGCTGCTGACGAACCGCGTGGGGAAGGGGCAGGCGATCCTGCTCAACTTCCAGCCGCTGACGGCTAAGACTCAGGACCCCGCGACTGTGGCGACGCGTCAGCTTCTGCGCCTGCTGTACGATGCCGCCGGGGCGAAGAGCGCCGTCGCCGCCGCATCTCCAACCGGCGATCCGCTGCCCCTGACCGAAACACGCGTGTGGCAGGATGGCGATGCGCTGGTATTTGGAATGTGGCGGCAGATGGAGAACGCCTGGTTCAGCCCCACCGCAGGGACGACCGCCGGTGCGCCGGTCCCGACAAGAATCACGCTGCCGTCGGCAAGGCACGTCTACGATCTGCGCGCCCACAAGTACCTGGGCAATGTCAGCCGCGTGGATACTCAATTGCGCTGGGGGCGCGCGAGCTTCTACATGGCGCTGCCCTACGCCATAGGCGCGCCAAAGGTGAGCCTCAGCGCCGCCGCGCCGAGTCCGGGGCAGGCTGTGACGGCCTCGGTGAGCCTCAAAGTGCCCCAGGGGGCGACGGAGACCCTGGCAGCATGGGCGGAAGTCACCGACCCGCGCGGCGGACAGCCGCTATGGGGGCAACAGGTCGTCTTGTTGCCCGGCGGGCAGGGACAGGTGCAGCTTTGCGCGGCGTACAACGACATCCCCGGCACATGGCGTTTGCGAGTGACGGAGTTGTTCAGCGGACAGACGGCGGAGGCGAGCTGGGTGGTGAAGTGAGGGACGGCGACCTCACGCCCCTCCCGATACCCGCTGCAGGCGGGTATCGGGAGGGGTGCCCCGCGAAGCGGGGCGGGGTGGGGCCGTTTCCCTCCACATTCCATTCGGAGTATATCCATGAACTCCCGACAGCGCTTCCGCACGATTATGTCGCTGCAGGTGCCTGACCGCGTTCCTCTCACCGAGATCTGCTTCTGGCCTGAGACCATCGAGCGCTGGCACAACGAGGGCCTTCCCGCCGACCAAGACCCGTACCAGCACTTCGGTCTCGACACCATCCCTTCCGTCTCGTTCGACGGCAGCCTCCGCCTCGACACCGAGCGCCTCGAGGAGACCGACGAGTACGTTGTGGACCGCAACTCGGACGGCGTCACGATGAAGAGCTGGAAGACGCACACCGCCACGCCTCTCGAGACCGACTTCCTCATCCGCACGCGCGAGGACTGGGAGCGGTATAGCGACCGCCTCCAGCCCTCCGCCGACCGCATCCCCGAGGGCACGTGCGAGGCGATTTCAGCGGCCCAGGACCGTGGCGACTTCATCGTCGTCAGTCCGATCGAGCCGGTGTGGTGGATGCTGCGGACGATGGGCCACGATCATGCGCTGATCGCCATGGCCGAGCAGCCCACGCTGATCGAAGAGATGATTGCCGCGCACACCGACATGGTCCTCGGCACGATGCAGGAGCTGATTAAGGGGGGAGTGATTCCGGACGCAATCTGGTTTTTCTCGGACTTGTGCTACCGCAATGGGATGCTCTTCTCGCCGCGAACTTACCGGCAGCTTGCCTTGAAATATCATCGGATGATCGCGGACTATTGCCACGCCAACGGGATGTTCCTCATCCTGCATTGTTGTGGCGACGTGCGCGAGTTCATCCCGTTACTGATCGAGTCGGAGTTCGACTGCATCCAGCCCCTCGAGGCCCGCTGCGGCCCCGACGTGCGCGAGCTTGTGCCGCTCTACGGGGACCAGATTGCGTTCTTCGGTAACATGGCGGTGGATGTGATGGCCCGCGGCCCCGAGGCGGCTGAAATGGAGGTCCGCTCAAAGATGGCGGTCGCGAAGCCCGGTGGCGGCTACATCTTCCACTCCGACCACTCAATGCCCCCCACAGTATCCTTCGAAAGCTACACCAGGGTGATAGACGTAGCGCGAGAACTCGCGCCATATTAGGGGAACCTCTGGCCATCGGCGGTGCGCAATGCGCGTTTCGATGAAGGCTCAATAGCACACCGCGTGATCGGTTGCCAGGGGTTGTGGCTTGTTGCCGGTTGTCCGCAGCGCTGAGGGGTCGGGGCGAAGCGCCGTTGTCGTGCTCCCCCTCTCCTGAGCGAGCCGTACCCGCTCAGGAGAGGGGGCCGGGGGGTGAGGCCGCCGTTGCCGTTTCCCCCCTCTCTCCACTCGTGGCGATGCTCTGCCCACATTTTGGTGGGGAAGGAGTCGAAGCGGTCTGACCGTCTCGCTCTTGCGCCCCGAAGGGGTGCCGGACGTTAGCCGTGGGCGCAAGCCCACGGATTCCAGGCCCAGAATGACCCATTAGGCTCTTCTTCAATGTGTGTGGGTAGATGCCAGGAACTGGTCTTGGCGAGGGGGGTAGCCGACT
>CAYWBK010000623.1:0-3071 GCA_964455745.1 uncultured Armatimonadia bacterium | reverse complement strand
CTCTGTGTCTCGGTGGTCAATCGCCGTCCATCTCTCCGCATCGCATCTCATTGCCAAGCAAGGCCGCACAACCGACGTAGTAATACTACCTACAATTGAAAGACGCACTCCTTGCGATTCGGCGGCCTTCACGATGTCATCTCGGCCGGCTACACTGGTTCAGGAAGCGGGAGGCGGCCCATGCGAATTCACCCCGCGTGGCAGGCCTGTCCAGTCGTAGCACGCCATCCGGGTATCCGATGAGCACGCCGCATTCCATCAGAGAACGGCTGGCATCCATTCGGCTGCCGCCTGGCGGTAGCCGAATGGCGAGGTCCCACGTCCGGCGCATGGCTTCCGCAAACTGCCTCCGCAGTAGAACCGCATCCCCCCGGAACACGAGGCGCGGCTGCCCGGCGCCGTCCAGCTTCGCAACCGCCGCCGCTGCCCAGTGCATCGGCTCGACATCGCTGAACGTGGACACCGGCAGTACCCCGGCGGATATGAGCTGATCGACCGCGGAGCGCGCCCAGTGGCCGGCGGGCACGTCGGTAATTGCATTGGCAGGCGTTCTTCCAGGCAAGCCGATTTTCTTGATGACCCTCGCCCAGGCTGCTGCAAACTCATAGCGAGTCATGGCTTGTCGCTGTGGTAGGTGCCATCGGGCTGCCCGACGATGATGCCCTCACTCACAAGGCCCTGTATCGTATCCCCCAACCAGGTGTCGAACGGTACCGTTTCAGCGGGGTTCGCCGCCCGCGCTGGCCTGGCCGACAGCGTCAGCGCAACGCAAGCCATAGTCACAATGCTCAGCCACTTACCCATCTTCCTCAGCCTCCTCGAACCGCTCGAATGCGCTTGGTCATACTCCTTCGGTCATCGCAGGCGAATTCCTGTCGGCAACACCCTCGTCCCGTCAGTGTACCAGCTCCTCATAGAATTCCGCGACGCGCTCGGCCTCGTGGTACTCGTTCAGGTAAGCCGTGGCTGCCAGCAGGCCCTCGTCGATCGCGGCAGGCATCCTATAGTCTGTGTTGTCCCGGCCCGTGTGCTTGAGCACCGAGAAGTGGGACTCGATCAGGTTCAGCCAACAACTGTTGGTCGGCAGTCAGTGCAGACGCAGGCGGCGCCGGAGTCGGGAGGGAAGCTCCCGTAGCGCTTTGGTGTGGACGCTGAGGTTGTCCAGTACCAAATGGATGCGGCTCTTTGGCCAGTAGGGAAACATGTGCTGTTCCCAGAAGGCGCGGCAATCGTCTGCCGTCTTGTGGCTGAAGCCCTTGCCAACTGACAGACCCTGGGACAGAACGCGCCGAACCACTGCAAGGTGCCATTGCGTTGGTAGCGGTCGCGGCGGCGACCCGCGCGGCGACCCCAGGCACTGCGGGAAGGACGCCCGGATCGCGCGGGAATGCGAGCATTGCGGCACGCAAATATGCCAGCCTTGCGCGCACAACTACCGCTTCTGTCCGGGCTGCGGGGCGGAACTGCCGGAGGTGAGGGTAGGGGTAGGGGGCAGAACGGAAGTGGCGCGGGGCCTCGCCCGCACTGGGCAGGCGTGCTATAATGAATTGTCGGTTTGTGGAGTCTAGACGCAGGAGAGACACCGAAGACCATGACTGAAGCCGAGTTCAGCGAGCAGTTCCGCCAGTACGTGCCCTTCCTCGCTGAGGGCCAGAGACGCCGCCGTCCGTGTCTGGTCGTGCCGGAACTCGATGGCCCGTTTCGTCGCGCCGATTATGCCCATGTCGAGTGGACGGGCCGCAAGGTTCCGAATGACGCGATGGTGGCATCGCTTAGTTGTTTCAGGTCGATGGTCGCTGTCAGTACGTGGCGATACTTGCTATCTGCACGCAGCGCCCCCCTTACTGACATCTCCGGAGCGATAGGGTATGGAGCATCGAGCGTTCGGCAGCACCTGAAGTATTTGGTCGAGCATCGTTGGGTTCGCACTAACGGCGGTCGGATGTACACAGTCAATAGTAGTATGCGTGTCCCGCAGTTCTGCCTCACCACCTATGAGATAAAGCTTCGGGACTGGCACCAAGCGTACGACCAGTTGGTCAACCATCTGGCCTTCGCAGATCGAGTGGTTTTGGTCATGCCGGTTCCGGCGCGACGAAGCACTGAGACGCGCATACTGGAGGGAGTCGGCTACCTCCCTGCGAGCGTCCTGTTCGTGGGGGAGCAAGGCCCCACGGTGGGGCTGTGGCAGAGCAGCGCACGCACTCCGGGTGATGCGCGCCTTTGCGCCCTAGGCAAGGTGTGCGCACAGCACCTTGCTACAACGTTGTAAACCCGGCCAGCGACCTGAAGAGCCCGATGGCGGTGGCCCAGTTATCGAGATGCGACACATACCGCTGCGTCTCCGATGTGCTGTTGCAGTGCGTGGAGAAGAAGCCCTGTGCCGCCTGGATCATCGTCAGAAGGGCAGTGGTTCTATCTGCTACTGGTCTGCTTCCCAATGCCAAGTCGATAGTTGAGAGAACGCTCCAGTTGTGGCAGACCTCAGCCTCCGGGCTGGCGAAATGCTCCGACTCCTCGTGTGTGTACGCCGACAGCATGGTGGAACCAGTTCCGGGCGGAGGGGGGGGGCATCCCAGGCACAGCAGAGCCAGCTCGGGGCTTGTCAGCTCCGCGAGTACGTCCCTCACCCACACTCGCCGTAGCGCGGCCCTTCGCACTGAGGGTACCTGCTCGAACTTCCGTGTCGTCATTCTCCTGGAGGCTAAGTGCCACCCTGTGGCAACCGCCGTGGCGCCCGCGGCCATCGGCAGTATCCCCCATAGCCCTGTGTACCCAACAACGACCTGCCGCTCGTTCAGTTCCGTGAGCGCGTAGACGACGTACATCAGGTTGGCGAGCTGCACGGGGTCGACAGGCAGCGCATACGCGTCAGCCCGCCAGTCCACGACCAAGTAAATACCGTCGAGTGACGACCCCGTTAGGCGATCCAGCCAAGCAGCAATCTCTTCATGTATCTGTGCCGGATTGCCCTCCGAACGAGCGCTGAGAACCCCTTCGGTGATCGTGATGCCCGCTAGCCCGGATTATTCATGAGCCCGCTGCGGGGCCGGTGTCGGGGGCCTGTCGGC
>CAYWBK010000622.1:0-3084 GCA_964455745.1 uncultured Armatimonadia bacterium | reverse complement strand
CCGGTTGCGACCACGGCGTCCCGCCGGACATCTCCTGGCCGAACTTCATCGAATATGCAAAGCTCCTGGCGAAGATGACGGGATGGGCGTGAGGGAAGCGATGAGCGCTGAATGATGAATGATGAGCGGACGGCGAACGGCAGCGACGGCAAACGGCCAACGGCGAGCAACGGCGAACGACGGACGGCGAATAAGGGGATATGTCTGGCGACACTTCTTTCAGACCATGTGGCAGCGCGATTCATCGCGCGGAGCACGTCGTATAGTTATCAACGCTTCGACTTCGACGGAGTGCTTGCTTGCAACTGACGGCGCAATGGGCGGAGGGCAGTTCGGCCCGCATTTGGCGCGATAAGCCGCGTTACCACATGGTCTGAGGAAACAGTCGATAGACAGGTACAATAAGGGCGAACGTGTAAGTGGCGGGGTGTTGGACTCTCCGCGATCCCATGTCGTTGGGGATCACGGAGAGGGCCGACAGGGACCCCGCCACCGGGCTGCCATCGACGGGGAGCCGGGCATTTCGCTGGCTGGCCCGCACGCGGTTCGTCCCCACTTGCACCGCCGAACGGTCTTACAACTGCCACACCGGCTGCAGCGCCCGGAAGGCGGCCACGTGGCGCTCCAATGCCTCGGCGTCCAGGCCGGGGCGGTCGGGGTGAGGCTCGAAGGCTTGGCCCAGTCTGACGCACGATGACGCTTCGGCGAGGGACGAATACACGCCTGCGCCGATCCCGGCGAGAAGCCCCGCGCCGCAGGCCGCTGCCTCGGTCGCCTGGGGCAGGATGACGGTCGCCCCGGTCGCGTCCGCCACCGCTTGCGCCCAGAAGGGGCTCTTGGCCCCGCCGCCAATCATCCTGATCTCCTCGGTGGCCGCCCCCATTTCCTTCATCGCCTGAACGTTCCACGCAGTCTCCAGAGCCACACCGCGCAGGAGCGCAAAGGCCACATCACCGCGAGTGTGCGCCAATGTCAGGCCCAGGAGCGATCCCTTCGCCTTCTCATCCCAGCCCGGCGTTACCGCGCCGTAGAAATGCGGCAGGAAGGTGAGCGGCGAGCGTCCGGAGTGATCCGCGAGCGACGAGCGCTCGGCCTCCGCCGCCTCGGCAACGATCGTGTCATACGACTGCCCCGGCATGAACTCGTCGCGGTACCAGCGCAGGAGCACCCCGCCCGCGTATGCCCCGATGATTGCCCACAGGTCGTGCGCGGCGTGGCAGTAGGTCTGCAGGCGCAGCAGGTCGTCGTGCAGCGGGGCGTCGATGGCTGCCAGGATGACCCAGGCGGTGCCGGAGGCGAGCATGAGGCTTCCCGGTCGGATCACCCCGCTGCCCACGGCTCCCACTACCTGATCGTGTCCGCCGAGCACCACGGCGACATCGGTCGAAAGCCCCAGCGTCTCCGCCGCGGCCGGCGTGAGAGCGCCGACCTTGGCGCCGGACTCGGCGGCCTTCGGCAGGCGGCTCTCCTCGATACCGACGACCTCCAGTAGCTTCGGCGACCACGCGCGGCTGCGGATGTCGTACAGCATCGTCCGCGAGGCGTTCGAAGCGGCGACGACATGCTCCCCGCAAAGCCGCCCGATGATGAAGTCCTCGACGAGACAGAACCGCGACGCGGCTCGGAAAGCGTCGGGCATCTCATCTTGCCACCACGCGAGGCTCAGCGCGGCGGCGAAGGTCCCCAGGCGCGACCCGGTGATCTGGTACCAGTCCTGGAGAGAGAACTTGCGCGTCAGCCGCTCGATCTGTGGCCCGGTGCGGGTGTCCATCCAGGTGCGCGCGGGGGCGAGCGGCTTGCCGTCGGCATCGACCGGGCACATCGTGTCGCCCTGGGTCGAAAGCGCGACGCCCTTGACCCCGCTCGCATCGAGGCCCGCCAGCGCCTCGCGAACGACGATCACGAGGTTCTCCCACCAAAGCTCCGCATCCTGTTGCACCCACCCCTCGCGCGGCGTGGACAGTACATACTCCCGCCCCGCCTCGCCGAGGACTCGCCCACCCTCGTCAATGACCAGCGCCTTCACCGCAGTTGTGCCAACGTCGATTCCAAGCAGCATACCGTTCTCTCCTGCGTCGTTGCTGTCACATTCCCGCTCCAGCCCTTCTGATGGACGAAGAGGGGTTTCGCGCGCCGCCGTAGTCGTTGCCGTTCGCCGTTTCGCCCCTCTCCGCTGTGCCGCACATAATGCGGCCCGGAGAGAGGCCGGGGGTGAGGCGCCGGTCCCACCTACCGGGCGGTCAACCACTGCGCTACCGTCAGCGCGTGTCTGGCCTTCGAGTCGAGCACCTCGTAAGGACAGCCGCGCTCGCCGGGGATCTCCAGGTTGAACGGGTATTGGTAGCCGATCTCCCCCAGCGCCGACATCAGCTTAGGCCAGTCGATTTTGCCGCTGTACGGGGTGCGGTGCTGGTCCCCTGAGCCATCGTTGTCGGAGACATGCAGGGCGATCAGCTTGCCGCCGGCTTCCAGGACTGCGGCGCGCATGTCGAGGCCTTGGACGTTTGCGTGGCTCGTGTCGAGGCAAATGCCCAGGAGCGGAGAGCCGACGGCTTCGATGAGGCTGAGCAGGTCGGCGATCACCGCGCCGAACTCCCGCCTCCGCCCGGCGCCGACGCCGATGCGGTCGGCCATGTTCTCGATGGCAATGCGCATCCGCGCCGCCTCGGCCCAACTCGCGATCTTTGTGAACCCGGCGATGCGGTTGCTGGTGAGGAAGTCTTCATCGGCCTGCGTGGCGGCGGTCTCGGCTCCGCCGGGGTGCAGCACTCCCACGGGGATGCCCATCTCGGCGCAGCAGAGCATCTCCCGGTGCACCGCGTCAAGGCACCGATCCCTCAGCGCGGCGTCGGAGGACGCGACATCCGCCATGATGAGCAAGTGCGCCTGCGCGAGGCTGATGCCCAGCCCGTCGGCAAGCTCGCGGAGCTTCCGAGCCCGCATGAGTGGGTTGTCGTCTATCGCGATCGCGCCGATGTGCTCGCAGGAAAGCTCGACGGCGGTCCAGCCGATGTCGGCGAGCCGCCGGAGGGCATCCTCGGGCGAGAGTTCGACGTAGATTGAGGTCCACAGGCATGGGGTCAT
>CAYWBK010000621.1:0-3086 GCA_964455745.1 uncultured Armatimonadia bacterium | reverse complement strand
CGCGGATCGAAGAGCCCCTGCACGTCGGCGTCCGGGCCATCGACGGGCTGCTCGCCATCGCCAAGGGGCAGCGGGTCGGCATCTTCGCCGGCTCGGGGGTCGGCAAGAGCAGTCTTCTTGGCATGATGGCCCGGCACAGCAATGCCGAGGTGAACGTCATCGCCCTCATCGGCGAACGCGGGCGGGAGGTCGGCGAGTTCATCGACAGGCGCCTGGGCGCGGACCTGAAGCGGTCGGTCGTGGTGGTCGCCACCTCCGACCAGCCGCCGATGCTGCGCCTGCAAGCCGGCCTCGCCGCCACGGCCATCGCCGAGCACTTCCGGGACGAGGGCAGGCATGTCTTGTTGATGATGGATTCGCTGACTCGGCTGGCTCGCGCCCAGCGCGAAATCGGCGTCGCCGCCGGAGAGCCCCCGGCCTCGCAGGGCTACCCACCGTCTGCGTTCGCCTTGCTGCCGGAGCTTCTTGAGCGGGCCGGGCCGGGGGCAAGCGGGACCATCACGGGGCTGTACACGGTGCTGGTCGAGCGGGACGACATGCAAGACGTCGTTGCCGACATCGCGCGCGCAACCCTCGACGGCCATATCGTGCTGTCGCGAGAGTTGGCACAGGCGAACCACTACCCGGCCATCGACATTCTGTCGAGCGTCTCGCGTCTGATGCGCCAGGTTGCGCCCGCCGAAGCCGTGCGCGCCGCCGCGAGCTTCCGCGATCTGTACGCAACATACCACGACGCGCGCGACCTGCTCGCGGTGGGGGCCTATCGCCCCGGCGGCAACGCAACGCTTGACCGGGCTGTCGCCCTGATGCCCGCGATGAAGGCGTTCCTGCGGCAGGGCAGCGACGAGGAAGCGGTCCCCAGGAGCACCACGGACCGTCTCGTTGCCCTGATGACCGATGAAGGAAGTGATGCCGCATCATCGGAGAATCCAACATGAGGGCTCACCGCATCGAGAAGGCGCTGATGAGAGCGGAGCAGGCGGAGGCAATCGCCGAGACGAGGCTGCGTTGGTGCGAGCGCGCGTTAGCGATGGCGCGGACCGCCGCAGTCAGTTGCCGCGCGCAGGCGAGATCGCTTCGTGAGGTCGCCCCGCCCGGCAGAGGCGATGATTCGCTGCTCTGGCAGAAGCGCGTCGAGACGGCCGCCGAGCACCTGGACCGGCTCGCCGACCGCTATGAGAGGCTTTATGCGAGGCTGCGCGAGCGCACTGCCCGCCGGAGGGCCGAGGCCGAGGCGGCGGCAGCGACCCGCGGCTCGTGCGAACTCCGCCGGGAAACGTTGACGCAGACCGTCGCCGAAGAGCGCGCTTATTTGTTGCGGCGCGAGGGCGAGGAAGCAGCTCTAAGCCGCTTCCTGCGGGAGGCGTCGTGATGACGCCCTCAGCGGTCGCCGACATCGCGCCGTACCGCCCGCCGACTCTCGGCGAGCCGTCCCCGCGGGACCTGGCCTGCGCCGTATCTTGCCTGCAGTCTATCTGCGCCGAATTGCGCAGCGCGTGGAGCGGGTTCCTCGGCGCATCGGCGCAACTGCGCGTCAGCGGAGTCGCCGCCAGCGAGAAGAACGCGTCCCAGGCGGACATCACTCTCCCCTGGCAATATGACCGCTGGGCCGGGCGGTGCGCGCTCCCGCCTGAGCTTCTCCACGGCATCATCTGCGGGGCGCTCGGGTATGACGCAATCCCAGCTCAAGCGTCGACGCCCCTGACAGCGATCGAGCTACAGATCGCGCAGGCGGCGCTCGGGCCAATCGTGCGCCGGTGCCTCACAGCTTTGGGGACCGGCGACAGCGCCACGGTGACTTGGCCCGCCAAGGCTATCGGGGCGGCCGGCGCCGACTTCACCGTAAGCCTCGGCGTGTCCGCAGCCGGCACGGAGGGGATGCTGGCGATCATCGCTCCGCTCGACATGCTGCGTCGAGGTGATGAGGACGAAAGCCGCGCCGTGTGGGAGAGGCTGCAGGAGACGGCGGTGCGTGTCGAGGCCGAAGCGGACGGCCCGGACCTGATGCTGGGCGACCTCGCCGGTCTCGAAGCCGGGGACGTGGCGCTCCTGCGCGGTGACACGGCGCAGGCTCGAATTGTGGTCGCCGGTCGGACCGTGGCGACCGGGCAGCCCGGCGTCAGCGGCGGCTGTCTGGCGCTGCGGGTCGGTGACATTACATGGGATCGAGGTGAGGCATGAGTTCGGACAACCAGGATCGTGTCGCCCGCGAGACTTTGGACCCCGTGGGCAGTAATGCTATCGCAGCATTTTCTCATGTGCCGGTTGCCACGACGGTTCGGCTGGCGCACAAACAGATGCGGCTCGAGGACCTCGTCAGCCTGCAACGCGGCGATGTCGTGACCTTCGACAGCAGTGTTACCGCGCCTGTGGAGTTAGTGGCCGCGGGCCGGGTCATCGCGACTGGCGAGCTTGTGTCCGTGGACGACCGGATGGGCATCCGCATCCTGCAGGTCGCGCCTGCAGAGCAGCCCGACGAGGCTTCCGGCACATGAAGACGAGACTGTGCGCCTGTGCCATTGCCGCAACCGCCGGGCTGAGCCAGGCCGCCGCTCAGCCTCCCTGGGGCGGCCTGCCGCACGGGGCCGCGTATTACATGCTCCAGGCATTGGTCAGCCTGGGAGCGGTGGTCGTGCTGATCCTGATCTCGCACTACCTGCTGAAGCGGCTCGAGAGCCGTCCCGCGGAACGCGTGGCGAAGAGCGGAGCGATCGAGATCGTGGATGCCAGGCACCTGGGTGGGGGGCGCTGGTTGTATCTCGTGCGAGTCGCCGATGAAAGTTTCCTCGTCGGCGCAGGCGCGGACGGCGTCGGGCCGATACATCCGGTGGGGGGCGTATCGGCAAGCCGCGACACGGAGGCGTCGGATGCGTAACCGGCAGCGTTGGGCGGCGACAATGCTCCTACCACTACTACGCCGCTTTGGCAACCGGCGGGCGAAACGTTCGGAATCTTGTCAGAGGCTGACCGCACCCCAGGATGAAGCGCGAACGGCATTGAACCACGGAGACACGGAGGGCACAGAGAACGACTGGGAAACGGCCCTACCCCGTCCCGCCTGCGGCGGGCCACCCCTCCCGTTCCGG
>CAYWBK010000620.1:0-3098 GCA_964455745.1 uncultured Armatimonadia bacterium | reverse complement strand
ACCTCACCTTCCGCACATTCCGCAGCAGGATCGCCCCCAGCAACATAAACGCCGCCGCCAGACAGAAGATGATGAGGTAGCCCGGGAAGGCGTAGACGGCGACCGGCTTGCCATCCACGATCTCCGGCGCACCCTTGAACGCCGCCAGGATCAGCCCGGCCAGCGGCGGCGTTAGCGTCTGCGGCAGCACGAGCGCAATGTGCCACACCGCCATGTCCTTCGCCGCGTCCTCCTGGTTCGGCAGCACATCGCACCCCAGCGCCCAATCCACACTGTAGTAGGCCCCGTACCCCAGCCCGAATAGCGCGGACACGATGTAAACGAACTGCATCGAGTGCCCGAACGGGAACGCCAGGCAGGCGGCCGCGATCACCGAGTTCGCCACATACACCACCCGCTTGCGGCCGATGCGGTCGGAGACCTTGCCCCCGATCAGGCCGGTGATCGTGGCAAAGCCGAGGATGACGATGAACACATAGGCCGTGGTCATCACCCGCTGCTCATAAGGCACGCCAATGATGTGCCCCAGGTAGAATTGCAGGTACGGCTGCACCGTGTAGAAGCCCATCGTGACCAGGGCGCGGGTGATCCACACCCAGGCAAAGTCCGGGTACTGGTGGGGATCGACCCACAGCCGCTTGATGAATTCCACCCAGTGCAGCGGCCCCGGCAGGCTGGTGCGGGGATGCTCGCGCACGCCGATCAGCGTAATCCCCAGACACACCACCAGCGCCCCCGACACCACGCCGAGGAACCCGCCGTGCAGTCCCTTGCCGACGAAGATCCCGGCAGAGAGGATCCCGACGATGTTCCCGACCTGGGTCATCGCGGCCATCCATCCGCTGGCCTCGCCCCGCTGTGCGACCGGGACGACATCGGGGATGAGGCCCGCGTACGAACCGCTGGCGATGTTGTTGCCGGTGTTGAGGATCAGGTAGCCGAGGTAGTACAGGCCGAGGGAGAGGTCCTTAATCGCGAGCCACAACAGCGCCAGGCCGGCGATGTTGATGGCCACGCCAGCGGCCATGTACGGCCGCCGCCGCCCCAACCGCGACATGCAACGGTCGCTGATCGGGCCCACAATCAGCGGCACCAGCAGGCCCGGAATGGCCCCCAGCGCGAGCAACAGCCCTTCGCTCTGGGCGTAGTTGCCGGGGGCGATCATCTCCATGTGCTTGGGCAGGGCCACGATCATCAGCCCCGACCACAAAAGATTCGTCGCGAACCAGTAGACGCTGACCGAAAAGTGATGGCGGGCGCGCATCACGCCGCCGGGGAAAAGGGGCTCGACATCAGCCGGCGCATCGGCCGAGCAAGGGGATTCGTGCATCAACGCGCCCTCCGGGCACTGAGTCGCCGCAGCCAGGCTCAGCCCAGCAGACAGCGCAGATCGTCAGCCGTCAACCCCGCTTGCTTCAGTATCTTGTGGGTAAGGCGCACACTCATATCACCGGTGTGCATGAGGACGGTTACGCGGCGGCCTGCTGTGATGCTGTAAAGGGTGACATGGCTGCCCTCTTGCCGGTCCTCGAGGAAGCCGGCCCGTCGCAAGGCACGCACCATCTCAGCCGCAGTCACACGCTTGAGCTTGGTCATCGCCTACGCCGCAAGGGCTTCCTCCAGTATGACGGCAACGCGGAAAAGAAGGCCCTCGGTCAAGTCTTCGGTGTCAAGGGGCACCGTCCCGGTCTCGCGTGGGACTTCCTCCCCGTGCTTGATGATGCTTCCAAGGTGGCAGGAGATCGCCTCTTCCGCGTTGCGGAGAGCCTCAGTGATGGTGTCGCCCTCGCTGAAACATCCGGGAAGCGCGGGGACTTCGACGGTGAACCCGCCTTCCGGCTCCGGTAGAAGCAGCACCGTATAGGTCAATCGCATAGGTTCGTCCACTCCTCACGCGCAGATCAGGTCTGGTATTCTGATGCCGCGTAGCCGGAACCAAGGGAGGGATTGACCACGAAGACACGAGAACACTAAACGGCCAAACCGTTCCTGTAGGGACAGGAAATGCGTTTCGTGTCTTCGAGTCTTTGTGGTCGAAACCGCCGTTCTGTCCGATCACCCGAGACGTTACCCCTTCACAGCCCCCAGTTGTATCCCCTTGACGAAGAACCTTTGCCCCACCACGAACAGGACGATCAGCGGCACCATCGCCATCACCGAAGCCGCCATCAAAAGCGTCGTTTCGCGCCCGTAGGTGCTGTCGAAGAACAGCAGGCCGATCGGAAGCGTGCGCAGGTACTCGTCCTTAATCATCACCAGCGGCCAGAAGAAGGACTGGTAGTTGCCCATGAAGGTGAAGATCGCCAGCACCACCAGGCCGGGCCGCGCCAGCGGCATGATGACATCCCAGAAGATCTGCCAGTGCGTCGCGCCGTCTATCTCCGCCGCTTCGTCGAGGCTCCCTGGGATGGTGAGCATGAACTGCCGTAACAGGAACGTCCCGTAGGCGCTGAAACACGCCGGCAGGATCAGGACCGTGTAAGTGTTAATGAGGTGCAACTTCGTGAGCATCCAATAGTTCGGAATCAGCGTGACCAGGCCCGGCACCATGAGCGTTCCCAGATACAGCAGGAAAACCCGGTCGCGCCACTTCCAGCGCAGGCGGGAAAACGCATAAGCCGCCGCGGCGCTGGTGACCACCTGGCCGAAGGTGACCCACAAGGCCACGAAGATGCTGTTGAAGTAGTAGCGTCCGAACGGGACCTTGGTGATGACCTCGAGGTAGTTGCCGAACTTCCAGATCTGCGGCAGGAAGTGTCCCGATTGGACCTCGTCCAAGGGCTTGAGACTCGTGGCGAGCATCCACAGGAATGGGATCATCATCGTCAGCGCGGTGGCGATGAGGACGATGTAACCGAGAAAGCGCCAGACAAAATACAGCGGCCCCTTGGGCCTCACGCCGCCCGGCGCGCGCTGGGTCTTCTCTTCGAGCAGGTCTACAGCCATGCGGGTGGTACCTCCGAGACAACGACATCGTATTGGCCGTGTGCCGAGTGAATTCGGGGTCACGGGCCATAGGCGCTAAGTTATGGCCAGACGCCGTCCAAGGAGGGGCCGGACTACGAGAGCGCCAGCCGTTAGGCGCTCGAAGTATCCGG
>CAYWBK010000619.1:0-3099 GCA_964455745.1 uncultured Armatimonadia bacterium | reverse complement strand
GAGTTCAAGCCCGATTTCGCCGAAGCACAGAAACGCTGGGCAGCCTTTTGGGCCGGAGAGCTGCTCGACCGCCCGCTTTGCTGCATCCGCGCCCCGAAGGAGGGTGCCGAGCAGGTCTGGGGGCCGCCCTACCTGGCCGGGGCGGATGGCAACTACCAGCCGATCATCGACCAGGCCATCGCCGCCGCGGCGTGTACTTACTGGGCCGGCGAGGCCATGCCGGTTTACGTGCCCAGCTTCGGGCCGGACCAGATCGCCGCTTTCATGGGAGCCGAATTGAGGCTGGCCCCGGGCAATACCGGCACGAACTGGGTCGAGGCCTTCGTCGATGATTGGGACGCGGTCATGCCGCTCACCATCCGCGAGGACAACATCTGGTGGATGCGGATGCAGGAGTTCATGCGGCTGCTCGGCGAGGCAATGGACGGCAAGATGCTGGTCAGCCACATCGACATGCACAGCAACGCCGACGCCCTCGCGGCGATCCGCTACCCGAGCAAACTCTGCATGGACCTCGTCGACATGCCCGAGAAAATGGACGAGGCGATGCGCCAGGTGCGGGCGCTGTTCCCCTACATCTACGACCGGCTGTATGAGGCCGCGCGGATGGACCGCTACGGCACCACCGGCTGGGTGACGGCTTACCACAATGGCAAGACGAACACGATCCAGTGCGACTTCGCGGCCCTGATCGGACCAAAGCACTTCGACCGCTTCGTGCTGCCGGCGCTCGAGGAGGAGGCCAACTACCTCGATCACTGCGCCTACCACTACGACGGGCCCGAGGCGCTCTGTCATCTCGCCTCCGTCTGTTCGATCGAGAAGATCGACATCATCCAGTGGGTGCCCGGCGCGGCGCACGAGCCGTTCATCGACTGGATGGACCTGCTCAAGGACATCCAGAGCCGGGGCAAGAAGGTCGTCGTCTACGACACCATCGAGCGGATACCGATCTACCACAAGGAACTCAAGCCGGACCTGGTCTACTACGACACCTGGGCCTCGAGCGAGAAGGCCGCCGACGAGATGCTGCAGTGGCTGGTGGACAACACGTAGCCGCGGAGGTCAAATTGCGAGTAACTTCGCGATATCCACGCCGTATCACCGCACGTGTGCATTACGCTCTTGGGAATCTTCTACCAATGGGAGGCCCCAAATGCGTAGGCATGGTTTCACGCTCATCGAGTTGCTGGTTGTCATCGCGATCATCGCGATTCTGGCGGCGATCCTGTTTCCGGTCTTCGCTCGCGCCCGCGAAAAAGCTCGACAGACCTCGTGCCTGAGCAATCTGAAACAACTGGGGCTGGCGATGGCCATGTACGTCCAGGACTATGACGGGATCTTCCCGTACATCCACGACATTAACACGACGTTCGGCAGATACTGCGTCTCAAATGGTTCTGTATCCGGTTTCTTCTACGGTTGGGAGGATCTCATGACTCCCTATACAAAGAACGATCAGCTCATGGTCTGTCCTTCGCTCTCCTGCACGTGGTACAACTCCCCGCCACATTCCTACACTTACAACTACTACTTCGGGGCGTGGTCTTATCCATGCAAGGAGGGCTCGGTGGTCCAGCCGGCCAGCAAAGGCCTCCTGGGCGAGCGTGGCGACAGCGCCTTCTACCATTACATTTACACCGGCGACGACAACGGTGGCAACGTCCACAACGACGGGGCCAACATGCTGATGGCGGACTATCACGCCAAGTGGTTTAAGACTGGATCAGTGTACTACCGGGCAAATGATGGTTGGGCTAACCCGACAACCGAGTATTTCCAGCCCGGCACCACGGTCGCCGAGTAGGTGCCCGCTTGGCGGTCGCGGCAACAAACAGGGGCTCGGCCGCCCAGACCTGACGACAAGCGGGAATGCCGTGGGGCTTGATTGCGCCGCATCATCCTGGCGCAATCAAGCCCCACGGTTTGCCATGCGCGAGAGACTGATCTCGGTCTCGAACCAGTGCCCGCTCTGGAAGTGGATGATGTTTCCAATTTATTGGAGGTGCCCCATGCGACGCAAGGTCGGTTTTACTCTCATCGAACTGCTGGTCGTCATCGCCATCATCGCGATTCTGGCGGCGATCCTGTTCCCGGTCTTCGCCCGCGCCCGCGAAAAAGCTCGCCAGACCTCGTGTCTGAGCAACCTGAAACAACTGGGGCTGGCGATGGCCATGTACGTCCAGGACTATGACGGGATCTTCCCGTACATCCACGACATTAACACGACGTTCGGCAGATACTGCGTCTCAAATGGTTCTGTATCCGGTTTCTTCTACGGTTGGGAGGATCTCATGACTCCCTATACAAAGAACGATCAGCTCATGGTCTGTCCTTCGCTCTCCTGCACGTGGTACAACTCCCCGCCACATTCGTACACTTACAACTACTACTTCGGGGCGTGGGACTACCCGTGCAGTGAGTCGTCGATCGTCCAGCCTGCGAGCAAGGGACTGCTGGGCGAACGCGGGGACAGTGCGTTCTTTCACTATATATACATCGGTGGGGACAACGGCGGCAATGTCCACAACGACGGCGCGAACATGCTGATGGCGGATGGACATGCGAAGTGGTACAAGACGGGATCGGTGTACTACCTGCAGTGGACCACCTGGGGTGTGCCGGACACGTCTGCGTACTTCCAGCCCGGCACTACGGTCGCCGAGTAGCCGGGCATCGGCACCGGCGGCATCACCGAAGCCTCACGAGCGCGCTGTTGAGATCACCTCGCAGCGCGCTCGTTGCCGTCTGTGAAGATGACGCCGCTGGCCGCTCCGGTGCCGCGACGCCCCCGGCCCTGAACGGCCCCTGCTCCGTGAAGGGTCCGCCCGCCGATTACCTACCATTACTATGCCGCTTTGACAACCGGCAGGCGAAGCGCTCGGAATGTTGTCAGAGGCTGACCGTCAAGATGAAGGGCGAACGGCGTTGAACCACAGAGACACAGAGGGCACAGAGAACGGCTGGGAAACGGCCTGCGCCACGATAGGCGTTAAGGGACGTTGCCGTTCTCGGTGCCCTTTGTGTCTCTGTGGTCCATCGCTGTCCCTTTCTCCGCATCGCATCTCATTGCCGAGCAGGGCCGGCGCAACTGGCGTA
>CAYWBK010000618.1:0-3100 GCA_964455745.1 uncultured Armatimonadia bacterium | reverse complement strand
CCCCTTCCCTCTGCCGACCTGCGGTCGGCGCAGGGAAGGGGGGAACGGCAACGGCAACGGCAACGGCAACGGCAACGGCAACGGCAACAGCAACAGCTTACGGCTTGGTGAGCATCGAAGGAAGGGACTAGCATGAAGAAGGTAGCCTACATCATCACGCGAGGCGGGACACAGCAACTCGTCCAGGGGTGTCTTCTGGGCACGATCGCCAACGGCAGGCACGGGGCGAAGGTACTGGCGATGCACTTCTGCGAGGATGCCGTATACTACTTGATCAAGGGCACCGCTACGGCGGAGAAGATCGAGAAAGCGATCAAGAAGCGCGGGGTCAAGGTCATCGCTTGCGAGTGCTCCGCCGAGACGCGCAACGTGCAGGGCCAGTTCATCGAGGGCGTCCAGATCGGGCACTTCGCGACCTTCTACGAGGCGGCGGATAAGGCGGATCATATCATCGCGCTGTGAAGGGGGGACAGCGGCCTCACCCCCCTGCCCCCCTCTCCCGAGCGGACGGCACGCTCGGGAGAGGGGGGAACGGCAAACGCTCTCCCGCCCCTGCCGCTCTGGGGGGAACATCGGTCTCAGGGCACCGGCTTCGACGGATGTGAGCAGGAAGGAGACATACCGATGCCTGACGTACAACTTGTCGATCTACAACTCAATGACGGTGATGACCGCGCCTGTGTCTGGGAGACCCCGGCGGTGCGGGTCATGCGCGTTCGACTCGCGCCCGGTGGGGCGCTGCCGAGACACGCCGCCAGCGCAGATGTGCTGATCGTGCCCCTCACCGGGAGGGTCAAGATCGAGACACCGGCTGCCACCCAAATCGCCGGGCCGGGGGAGGCCGTCAGCATCCCGCGCGGCGCCGAGATGACGGTTGGCGATGCAGCGGACGATGCGCCGAGATTCCTCGTCATCAGATCGCTGTCGTCGCCCGAACAGTCCTGACGGCCAATGCGGCCAAGTCGGCGCCGTCTTGCGCCGCGCATTCTGGCTTCTGCATTCTGCCTTTTCCATTCTGCCTTTCCCATTCTGACTTCCAACCCCAGGAGGGACAACCCATGTCTGAGAACGTGTCGGTACACGACAGCATCAACGAGATGTACGAGATCGTACACGCGGACGATATCACCAACATCTTCGATCGCATGAGCGCGCAGGGGCAGCGGTGCCATTTCTGTAGCAACGGCGTCTCATGCCAGCTTTGCAGCAACGGCCCGTGCCGCATCATCCCCGGCCGCACCGAGACAGGAGCCTGTGGCATTGGCCCGGATGCGATGGCCATGCGCAATCTGCTCCTGCGCAATGTCATGGGGACCTCGACCTATACCTACCACGCCGAGGAAGTCGCCCGAACGCTGTGTGCCACGGCGCACGGCAAGACGCCGTTCAAGGTCGCCGATGAGGCCAAGCTGCGCACCGTCCTGGGGCAACTCGGCCTCGACAACACCGGCGAAGTCAGCGATTGTCTGGCCCGCTACGGCCAGGCGATGGTCGATGAAATGAACCGCCCGAAGTGGGTCGAATCATCGTTTATGAAAGCCTTCGCCCCGCCGCAGCGGATCGCCAAATGGCAGGAACTGGGGCTTATCTCCGCCGGGCCGCTGCGCGAGATGATGCGCGCGACTTCAAGCTGCTTGACGAACGTGGACTCCGACTACGTGTCGCTGGCTAAGAAGGCGATGGCGCTGGGCATCGCGTGCATCTACGGCGCGCAGATCCCGCTCGAGATCGGCCAGGACATCCTCTTCGGCACGCCGACCCCGCATACGGTCGAGGTCGACCTGGGCATCCTCGACCCGGCTTATGTCAACATCCTCCCGAACGGTCACGAGCCGATGGTCGGCGCGGCGCTGATCGGGCTCGCGCGGACGCCGGAAGTCCAGGCGAAGGCACGGGCTGCCGGCGCGAAGGGCCTGCACATCATCGGGTCGATCGAGACCGGGGCCGAGCTTACCCAGCGCTTCGAAGCGGATGACGCCTTCCTCGGCATGACCGGCAACTGGATTACCGAGGAGATGGTCCTCGCGACCGGCGCGGTGGATGTCTTTGCGACCGATATGAACTGCACGGTGCCGAGCCTTTCCGAGTACGGCGAGCGTTTCGGCTGCCAGGTGGTGTCGGTGTCCGAATTGGTGCAGATACCGGACCTAAAGCAGACGATTCCGTATGACCCTGCAAACGTCGAGGCCGCCGCGAACACGCTTATCGACATGGGGATTGCGAACTTCACGGCGCGGCAGGGCAAGCCCTCGCATGTACCGACGCAGAAGCAGAAAGCGATGGTCGGATTCTCTGCCGAGTCCATCGTCGACGCCCTCGGCGGAACATTGCAGCCACTGCTGAACGCTATCGTGGCCGGGAACATCAAGGGCATCGTTGCATTGGTAAGCTGTACCGCGATCCAGGGCAAAGCGCATGACGAGATGACGGTGGCGGTCGCGAGAGAGCTGGTCAAGCGGGACATTCTCGTCTTGTCGATGGGATGCGGCAGCGCCGCCCTGCAAGTTGCGGGGCTTTGCGCGCCCGAAGCGAGGGAACTGGCCGGCCCGGGCCTGAAGACGGTCTGTGAGCTCCTCGGCGTGCCGCCCGTGCTGTCGTTCGGCACCTGCACCGACACCGGGCGATGCTCGGCGCTTGTGACCGTCATTGCCGGGGCGTTGGGCTGCGATGTGCCCGACTTGCCGATTGCCGTCACCGCGCCGCAGTACATGGAACAGAAGGCGACCATCGACGCGTTGTTCGCCTTGGCCTTTGGAGCCTATACGCACGTATCGCCGATGCCTCCGGTCGGTGGCGCGCCGAAGCTCGTGAAGCTGCTCACCGAAGACCTCGAGGGCATCACCGGGGCGAAGCTCGCGGTGGAGAGCGACCCGGTCGAGGCGGTCAACGGCATGGAGGCGCATATCAACAAGAAACGAGCTGCGTTGGGGATATGAACGGGCGACGGCAACCCCATACTCTCCGGCACCCCTAACGGTACCTCACCCCCCTGCCCCCCTCTCCACTCGTGGAGAGGGGGGAACGGCGCACGGCAACGGCTTCCTCACCCCCCTGCCCCCCTTCCCTCGAAGGGAAGGGGGGAGGCGGCGCACGGCAACGG
>CAYWBK010000617.1:0-3101 GCA_964455745.1 uncultured Armatimonadia bacterium | reverse complement strand
AGATTCAGCCCTGGGGCGAAATGCACCTACATCGCGACTTTTGCAACTGGCTCGTATGATATGATATGCGGACGAAGGATTGGAGCGTGATACGGATGATCAGAGACTACATTGACACTGCGCTACGCCACGCCCACTACGAAATCATAGACAATCCAGAGCCGTACTATGGTGAGATCGAAGGGCTTCAAGGGGTGTGGGCTACCGGGCCGACGCTGGAGGAGTGCCGGGAGAGGCTCGCAGAGGTTCTTGACGACTGGATCCTGGTGCGCCTGACGCGAGGCATGAATGTGCCGCCTGTCGGGGATGCTGTGATCGCCATGCCCCACGAGGAAACCGTTGCCTAAACTCCAGCCTGTCTCACAACGGGAATTGATCCGTCGCCTACGCGCCTTAGGCTTCGACGGCCCTCATAGCGGGGCGAAGCACCCGTTTATGGCCAGGGGCAACGTTCTTGTGACGATCACCAACCCGCACGGGGTGGATCTTGGCGTCGGCCTGGTTGCTCGGATCCTCCGACAGGCCGGCATCAGCCGTGAAGAATGGCTGTCCACAGAAGTAGCGCCTTGTACCTACATCTTGTGCTCGGCCCCTGGCTGTAAGCCGTACAGACCCGAAAGGTCGGAAACTAATTGCCTTACTGGCACAACTGCCAGTTTGGGTGGAGCGTGCGAGGACGCGGAACCCGTGGAGTCCAGGTCCAAACTTTCCGAAGCCCTGAAAGGGCGACAGAAACATACTATTGTGCAATCGTTCTGTCGCCCCTTGCGGGGCTTATCGAGGAAAAACGCTCGAATCCACCAGCTTCCGCTGGTGGCAAGAAGCGGATGCCCCCTTCGGGGGCTTGACGGCAACGGTCTGAGACCAATTCGCCACCCCCAGGCGCGAAGATGTGGGTAAAGCATAGCCGCTTGCGAAGAGGGGCCGGGGGTGAGGTGCCGTTGGGCAGGGGTGAGGGCACTGGGCCCGACAGGAGCATCGTTTTTAGATGTGGCACTTTGAACGGTCAAGGCACGGGCCGTTCAAGGAGGGGCCGGACTACGAGCGCAGCGAAGTATCCGGCCCCCGCTGCCGCTTAGGCGGCCTGGGGCCGGATACAGTTGGCGGCCTACGGCCGCCCAGACCGCCGATACGACCGGCGGTCTCGTAGGTCCGGCCCCTCCTGAACGGCAATTTACCCTACCTTCGCGCCTATATCCCCCTCCTGCGCAAAAACGATGCTCCTACTGGGCCCGAGCTCGCCGTTCCCTCCTCCCCCGATTTGTGGTAAACTCATCCGACGCAGCAACCACCGGCAGGGGTTCGCCCCTGCCGCCTTTTATAGGTGCCCGGACTTCATGGACCCGCATATTCAGGAACTGAACCTACGGATCGCCTCCGAATCCGCATTCTTGCAGGACATTAAGACCCAGATGTCCCGCGTCATCGTCGGCCAGGAGTACCTGCTCGACAGGCTCCTCATCGCATTGCTCGCCGACGGCCACGTCCTGCTCGAAGGCGTTCCCGGTCTGGCAAAGACCCTCGCTGTCAAGACACTCGCTTCCACCATCGACACTGGCTTCCAGCGACTGCAGTTCACCCCCGACCTGCTGCCCGCCGACCTCGTCGGCACGATGGTCTACGACGAGCGCGAGCACAGTTTTTTCGCTCGGAAAGGACCCATCTTCTCGAACCTGGTCCTCGCCGACGAGATCAACCGCGCCCCTGCGAAAGTCCAGTCGGCGCTGCTCGAGGCGATGCAGGAGCGCCAGGTCACCATCGGCGGCACCACTTTCCCGCTCCCGGAGCCGTTCCTCGTGCTCGCGACCCAAAATCCCATCGAGCAGGAGGGCACTTACCCGCTGCCGGAGGCGCAGATCGACCGCTTCATGCTCAAGCTTGTCATCGACTACCCCAACAAGGGCGAAGAACTGCAGATCCTGCGCCGCATGAGCACCGCGACCGCTCCAGTCGCAAAGGCGGTGTGCGACCCGGACGCCATTCTGCGCGCCCGGCAGGCGACCCACGAGTTGTACATTGACGAGAAAGTGGAGCTTTATATCGTCGATCTTGTCTGCGCCACCCGTCAGCCACAAGACTATGGCCTGAAGGACCTTTCGCCCCTGATCGAATACGGGGCCTCGCCTCGCGCCACGATATACCTGTCTCTCGCCGCCAAAGCCCACGCGTTCTTACAGGGGCGCGGCTACGTGACACCCGATGACGTGCTCTCCATCGGCATGGACGTTCTGCGCCACAGGGTGATCGTTTCCTACGAGGCCGAGGCCGAGGAGATCGACTCCGAGGAGATCATCACGCGCATCTTCAAGGCTGTGGAAATACCATGACGCCGATCACCCGATCACGCTTCAGGCCGCTGGGCTTCACACTCATAGAGCTTCTCGTTGTCGTCGCGATCATCGCCATACTGGCCGCGATGCTCTTCCCGGTGTTCTCCCGAGCGCGCGAGGCGGCGCGGAAGGCGACGTGTGCGTCGAACCTGCGGCAAATCGGTATCTCCTTTGCGATGTACCTGTCGGACTACGACGACTGTTACCCGAACACAGGGGACCCATATCTATGGATGGGGCGACGCTGGCGCTGGCCCCTACAGCCGTACCTGGCGCTCCGTGCATCGCGCGACCCGGCCAACCCGAGCGATCCGGACTTGTCCGTGAACAGCGACCCGGCCATCCTGTTCTGTCCGTCGGACGCATCCGATCCAAGCCAGTATGACAGCACATCCTATGGCTACTCGGCGGCGTTCTATCATACGCCGGCCGACGTCAACAAGATGAGCACCGCCGATCTCTACCAACCAGGCCCGTTCCCCTGCGTCTCGGTATCGGCGAGTACGGTCGCAAGCCCGTCATCGAAGGCCCTCGTAGCCGAGTGGACGACGAACCACGAGTTTCCGCCAGTGGGCTGGTGGGACTGGCACGGGGCCAGGAACTATCTGTTCGTAGATGGGCACTGTAAGTACTTGCAGGCCACCCGTATCAGCCCGGCGGTGAACGGATGGCCCGACATCAACCTGACACTGAACGGGGTCGCAGGCTCCGACCTGCCGTGACGAATCAGCGACCACAACGCCCCGCCAGAGGCCGTGCCGTCAGCCGTTC
>CAYWBK010000616.1:0-3130 GCA_964455745.1 uncultured Armatimonadia bacterium | reverse complement strand
CTGCGGTTACGTCTTCATGTAACGCAATCAGGAAAGGTGACAGACGACCATGCGTGTTCCGATCATGGCTGGAAACTGGAAAATGAACTGCACGAACGACGAGGCCTGCGCGCTGGCTTGCGGAGTGGCCGCGAAGGCCGGAAGCGCCACCGGCGTCGAGATCGTGCTCTGCCCGCCCGCGACCGCCCTGAGCACCGTCGCGAACTGCGCCAAAGATACCGTCATCGAGGTCGGCGCGCAGAACCTTCTGTGGGAGGCGACAGGCGCTTTCACGGGTGAGATCTCCGCCGCCATGATCCTGTCCACCGGAGCGAAATGGGTCATCATCGGCCACTCGGAGCGCAGGGGACGGATGAGCAAGCTACCCAAGGACTGGACCGAGGACCTCATGGCCGTCTTCGGCGACAGCGACCATAGCGTGAACCTCAAGACCAAGGCGGCGCTGGCGGCCGGACTGAAGCCCATCGTCGCCTGCGGCGAGACCGAGGCCGAGTACGATGCGGGCAAGACCCAGGATATTGTCGGCGGGCAGGTTCGCGCGATGCTCGAAGGCCTCAGCCCCGACGACGTGGCCAAGCTCGTGATCGCCTACGAGCCGGTGTGGGCGATCGGGACCGGCAAGGCTTGCGAGCCGGATGCGGCGGACGATATTTGCGGCGTGATCCGCTCGGTCGTGGCCGAGGTCGCGGGGCAGGACGTTGCCGATGGCATCCGCGTCCTGTACGGCGGCAGCGTCAGCCCCAAGAACGTTGCGGACCTGATGGCGAAGCCAAACATCGACGGCGGCCTGGTCGGCGGAGCATCCCTGAAAGCCGACGACTTCGCAGTCCTGATCGAGACGGCAGCAAAGGCGTAGGGCAAAGGCGAAGCGGGGCACAACCGATGCTGACAGCATAGCGCATGTGTGATAGACTGTACGGGCGTCACGCGGACTGCGAGACGCCCGTGCGATTCCTTCTCCCCAACGGTCCGCAGGGCCGGGTGCGGAGTCTGTGCGAGGGTCCAGATGCCTGAGACAGCTTACGAAGCCGGGGCTGCGACACTCGAGGTCGAGGTCCCCGACACCGGGGGCTACGCGATCGGGGAGACTCAGACGGCGACAGGCGATATTGGTCGAGGCATCGAGACCACCCACGACGCCCGGCATTCGCGGGGCAAACGCCGCACCAACAACCCCTACACCACCCGATGGGCCCGGTACTACGACCGGATGCTGTCCGTGCCCCCAATGGGCAAGATCCGCCGAAGTGAGGAACTCACCCTCGCCAGGATGTTCGAGGCCACCCTGCGGCCCACGGATACCCTGCTGGAGATCGGACCGGGGACCGGGCGCTACACCGTACACTTCGCGCGCGAGGTGCAGCACGTCACAGCGGTCGAGCAGTCGGCGGAGATGGTGGCGCAACTGGATCGCAGGCTGGCCCGAGAGAGCATCACCAACTGCTCGGTCATTTTAGGAGATTTCTCCGAGGCTCGGCTTCCGGCGGAGTTCGATGTCGTGGCTTTGATCGGGGTCATGGACTACGTGTTCGACCCGGAGGTCTTCCTGTTGCAGGCCGCTCGCCTCGCCCGCCGGACGCTGCTTTTCACTACCCCGCATTGCGGGATGCTGGCGAAGGTTCACCGCACTTGCAACCGTATGCGCGGCATCAGCGTATCGAACTTCACCCCCAGCCAAATCCGCGGCTACCTCTCCGGGTTCGAAGTGGAAGTCAACGAGACCGGGCGATGCTCGCGACTTTGCCGCGGACTGACCCTCGCCTGTCGCGCAATGCGCCGCTAGTGCTTTGTTGATGCTAATCTCCGACGAATGGCAGAACGGCAAAATCGCTAGACGGCCTTGACACCTTGGGGGATTGCATCCCCCAAACCCCCGCGATCTTGAACGTCCAAGGCCTGGGGGATGCCGGGGTCTGGGGCTAAGATCGCATAGCGATCTTCCTGCAACCCTCCAGGACGTAAAGACCGTTGCCGTTCCTGATTCCCCGGGCCGCCAATAGCCCCTGGGCGGCCACCATACATGGACCACATCTACGTCGACCTCTTCAACTGGGTACAAGCGCACGGCATGGCAGGCGTCCTGCTGTTCATGCTGATCGAGAGCGCCGGCGTCCCCTTCCCCACCGAGCTAGGTTTCATCACCGCGCAGGGCCTTGTTTCCGCCGGCTATAGCCCCTACTGGGAGGCGTACGCCTACATCACCGTCGGCCATCTGATCGGCTCCGGCATCTCCTACCAGCTCGGACGCGCCGGACACGGCGCACTGTCGAGGCGCTTTTCGCACAGTAGGAGGATGATGCGCGCCCGCGACAGGATGCAGGGGTGGTATGCAAAGTACGGGCCGGTGGCGATCATCTTCGGGCGCATGGTGGGCCAAGTCCGCCCCTGGGCGTCCTTCGTCGCCGGCATGGCGCAAGTCCCCCCCGTCCCCTTCTGGATCTGGACCGTGGTCGGCTCTCTCGGCTACACGGCCGCGGCGATGTGGGTAACGAAGTGGGGATGGCAGTTTTGGGAGGCCCACCCGCAACTTCGCGTGGCGATGGTCGCGACTGTCGTCACCGTCTTCTACGGAGCGGCGGCTTTCGGCGTCATCGCCAAACTGATTCAGCGCCACCGTCGGCGGCGCAAGCTCGCCGAGGAGGAGATATAGGCGTCTCGGCGTGCCCGAGCTCACCAGTCCGCACGGCGGCGTTTGGCTTCGGTCCATACAGGGCATGTATATAGTAGAGTCATACATCAGTCCCGCGCAATCCTCGGGACTGCCGAGCCAAAGGGAGGTGGGCATGATGGAAGCTTGCACCAGTGAGACGCCGGAGTTTTGTTACAATGCCAAATGCAGTCTGCCCTGCCCGGAGGGGTGCCCGTGTGTGTGCACCGGTGAGCCGGGCAACGAGCAGTGCTCGTGTTCCTGTTGAGGCGGGGATACGGGGGGACGTTGCAGGGACAGTAACGATAACCTACAGATGCTCAGATACGGCGATCACCCCCTGAACAAGGGGAGCGGTCGCCGCAATCGTTAGGGGCACCTCACTCTGACCCGCCCGGGGTCCGTCCGCTGATTGTAGGTAGGACTGTCGCAAGCGTAGCGGCAGGGAACGGCGAGGGGAACAGGATTGATAGGATTTGGAGG
>CAYWBK010000615.1:0-3135 GCA_964455745.1 uncultured Armatimonadia bacterium | reverse complement strand
TTTTGGGGCAACGGCCCGTGATTCACACGCAAGATGTGGGTAAAGCATAGCCACGAGTGGAGAGGGGAGAACGGCAGCAACTTTCCGCTTCGGGTTCTCTAATCCAAGCGGCGGGGTGTCAGACTTTCCGCGATCCCATGTCGTTAGGGATCGCGGAAAGGGCTGACAGGGACCCCGCCGCGTCCGGCTGCCACCGTGTGGGAGCCGCGGTCCAGGAGGGGCCGGGCCTACTCGCTGCGCTCGCTCGTCGTCCGGCCCCTCCTTGAACGGCGCCGGTCCTCGCCGCACTCGCTGCCGCAGAGTCGGCTCATTCCCCTTGCCCCTGACGGCTACCAGGTCAGCGGGACCTTGGCGTCCGCGCCTGCCTCGGCGATGGCTTTCGCCATGCCGGTGCGCCAGCGGTACACCTCCGCCGGATCGTGCGTGTACTCGGTCATGCTCTTCGCCAAACTCGCCGGCACCTCCAGCGCCGCCTTCGCCCGCGCCAGCCACTGCGTCTGCTGTGCGCTGCGGTTCGGGTTGCCCTCCACGCGCTTGATGGCCCGGTCCAGGATCCACGCGTATGCGTAGTCCTGCACGCCGTCGCGGAAGTTCTCGAGGCGGATGGTCGGCAGGGGGGTGCCGTCCGGCCCCAGGCAGGTCCATGAGCCGTCGCCGTGGTAGGTCGCAAAGCTGCGCGGATCCCAATCGGTGAAAGGCCCCTTCGTGATCGGCTTGCTGTTCCAGATGCTGATCTGATAATACAGGAAACCGTCCGGGCGGTACTTGGCGGTCTGGGCGCCCATCAGTAGACGGCCCTCGATGGCCGGAAATTCGATGAACATGTTGCAGAACGGATGCCCCGGGCCGCAGCAGATGTACCACCACACCTGTTTGCCGGTGGCGCGCACGCGGTCCGCCAGTTCCGCATTGAACGACGGGGTCAGCGGGCAGAAACCATCCATTGACTTGAGCACCGAGTTGGTGCCGAAGCTGTGGTCATAGGTCGTGGTCAGGACCATCGCCCCGGGGTACTCGTGCTTCAGGAAGGCGGCGGCACGCTCGACCGACGGGAACAGCCCCTCGGGGTTCTCGTCACAGCCGTAGATGTAGGCGTGGTCGAGCAGGCCGAGCGCCTTCGCCTGCTGATAGTTCTTGCCGATGTGGTCCCGCACCGTCTTCTTCCACGCTTCCTGCTCCTCGGGCTTGTCGGGCATGGCATCGTAGTAGCCGAGGTTGAAGGTGCCGAGGCGGCCTTCCCTATGCTCGTGCGAGAGGACTGCGAAGTCCAGGTCGGTGCGGGTGTAGAGGCTGTCGTAGGTCATGTAGTAGTCCGCCAGGAAGTCGCCCCACTCCAGCTTATGCTTCTCCCAGGACTTGTCAGCGTAGTCCCCTCCCGCCCATCCGCCCTTGCCGTCGGGCACGTAGAACATTGGCGCAAAGGTGATCGCCATGTTCAGCGGCGAGCGGTCCGGCAAGGTGAACGGGTAGACCTCGACGCTGAAGTCGAAGGCGTACAGTGGCTTGCCCGCGAGCAGCACCTCCAGCTTGCCCCGGTACGTGCCGGGCGTCTGGTCCTTGGGGGCACGCACGCGCACCCAGAAAGACTGCGCGTCGCCTTGTGCGATGTCGGCCTTGGACATGAAGTTCAGGATCGGATCGGGCCACCAGCCGGTGTGCGGCGACCCATACGGCGGCGTGGCCTTCGTCTGTACATAGCCCACCGGCACGGCGTCGATGTTGCGCACCGCGAAGGTGGCTCCGCCGGGGCCGCGCAGATCGCTAAGCCGCACCGCCACTTGCGGCGCGTCGCGCTCAACAGGCATCACGACAACCTGGAGCGCCTGCTTCTCGTTGCGCGCGAGGGCCACCGCCGCCCGTTTCGAGGTGCGCAGGTCCGGCGTTCCGGCTCGCGGCAGGACCTTCTCCATCGACGTGGCGAAGCCGACGACGATGTCATCCCGCCCGGCGGGCTGAACCTGCACCGACCGCCTCACCGTCTCGAAGCCTGCCCGCAAGCGTACCAGGCTCTCCAGCCGGGCCGCGCCGTCACGCAGCCCGGTGATCAACTCCGCGCTCTTCAGCACAGCCGGATCGCCTCGCTCGACTTGCTCGGTGAAGGTCGCCACCTGCTTGTCGCTTTCCGTCAGCAGTTGCTCGGCCCAGGCCGCCACCGCGGGAGCCTGTGCCGCGATCTGGCGGATGCGAACACGCTCGTCTTGCTGTGCCTGCTGCAAAGCTGCGATCTGGTCCTTCTGCAGCGCCGCGAGGGCCTTCACGAATTCGGGGCCGGGGACCGGCAGCGGCTCGCCCGGCTGGAGAAGGACGAAGTGATCGACGTAGACCTCCATGTCACCCGGCGGGCGCTCGGTGAAAAAGTGCATCACATGGATGTCCTTGGGGTTCACGCCTTGCCCGGCGAGCTTTGCGAGGTCGACGACCACCTGGCAATAACTGTGCGCCGGCAGCGGGTTTGATGTGAGCAGCCCGCTGCGAGTCGGCACCTTGGAATCGCTGATGAAGAAGAACAGTTTCTGCTCGTAGGCGGTCGGGTTTGTCATATCGAGGACAAGCCGGTCGTAACCGGACCAGTCCGTCACGGCAGGCTGAGTTTCGCAGGCCGGCCATTCGCCCATGCCTGGCTTCCACTGCGGGGCATGGAAGCACATGGAATAGCTGCCCGATGTGGCCCAGCGCGTCTCCCGCGTGACCGGAAAGTTGACGCAGGTGCTGCGCCCCTCATCATGCCAGGCCTTGACCTCGGCCTCGTTCTCGAAGTCGAACAACGTCGTAGCCGCCCAGACGGGCGCTGTGACCAGCAAACAGAGAACACCAAACCAGTGTGTCATCGAGTCACCTCAGATGTGTGAAATGCCGTGCAGAGGCCCACGGCGCAGCCAAGGTCAGCAAGCTTCAGTATAGCGCGGAACCAAACTTCGCCGTCCAGGTCGCGGAGACCTGTATGCGGGATATCGGTGCTGCTCGACCGAGGAGGGCTCTTCCTCAATGAGTATCGGTAGATGCCATGAGCTGGTCCTGGCGAGGGCGGTAGTCGACCGCTGTGGGTAAGGCCGTTGCCGTTGCGTCCGCCAGGACGCCTGGCCCCGCCGCAGGCGGGGAACCTCAGCCGGATGCTTCAGCGTCCGGTTCAGGGCC
>CAYWBK010000614.1:0-3136 GCA_964455745.1 uncultured Armatimonadia bacterium | reverse complement strand
TGACAAACCGTTTCATAGAGGCCGGACTACGAGAGCGCCAGTCGTATCGGCGGTCTGGACGGCCGTAGGCCGCCAACTGTATCCGGCCCCAGCCGTCCCGCACGGTGAACGGCAGGGCCGGATACTTCGCTGCGCTCGTAGTCCGGCCCCTCCTTAAACGGCCCGTGCCTCGACCCTTTGAAGGCCCCTGACTAGGAACGACGCTCTTGGCGGCTCGCGGCTCGCTCTGGCAGGGGCCGCCACAGCCGAAGAGGTCCTGCCTGCTCATTCGGGCCGGTTCAGCACCGCGAACGCTCTCAGCTTCCAGAACAGGTCGGTCGAGCTTTCGACCTCATCGGCGAGATCGGCTTCAGCCCCCCAGTCACCTGCTCCCGCCTTGGGCTTCAGCGCTGCCAACTGCGAGAGTAAGCCCTCAACCTGGGGTTGCAGTGCCTTACCGTCTTCGGCCGCGTCGGCCAATAGTTTCGTCGCTTCCGATTTCAGCGCATCGGCGTCCAAGCCGTTTGCGGCTGGCGGGCGGAAGTCGGTCTGCTCGAGTTGCGTGAGATCCCCCGCCGCGTGAGCCTTGAGATAGGCATCGGCCGCAGCGTTGGTCAGCCCGGTGAAGTCATAGAAGCCGAGGCGCGCCTGTCCCGCTTCCGGCTTCAGGTCGATGTCCGTCAGCACCGCGTAGTCGCCGATGTTCACGCGCCCGCCCTGCACGCTCGCCGGGGAAATAAGCGCCGCGCAGGGGCCATCCCCCTCGCCCTTTGCTACATCGAATACATTGTCATAATAGTACAGGTATGTGTCCTGCGCGGGGACAAGCTCCAGCGTCTTCGGCTCACTGAGGTCCGTGCGCGGGGTTCGGCAGTGTCTTTCCCCCTTGCGATGCCGGGCAGCGGTGAAGAAGCTGGGGTAGCAGGTCAGCCGGACGGATACGGTCTTCACCGTCGCGCCGGCTTTCGGCCACCACCGAAGATCGGCCATGACGTGGTTCCCGCCGGGCAGCATCATCAGCCGCAGCCCAACCTGCGCATCCGGGTGCGCCCAGATGACCTGGAATGCGCCGCGCGCGCCTCTCTCCGTCACGCGCATGTCGGTGACCCGGTAGCCAACGGCGTCCGTGCCGTTCACCAACACCTGGATGAACCCGCCCCAGTACCAGTTGTCAGGCACCGGCTCGGGCATCCCGAAGTTGCCCTCGGCATTGGGGCGCTTGTCGCCGTGCGAGGGGTCGGTGCAGCCCGAGTACCCGAACCCGTAACGCACCTTCCCGGAGTCGAGCGAGATCGTGTGCTTCTCGATCGGGTGTCCAGGGGTGCACTCATACGTCGCCGGGCTCATGTGCTTGCCGCTGTCGGTGACGATCACCTCGCCCCCCGGAGCAGCCACGACCACTCGTCCGGCCAGGACGATAGCCGATAGCAGGCCCAAGACTATCTGAACCGATAATGCGCGCATGTCGCTTCCTCCAGACAGGTCGTTCGTCGTTCGCCGTTTCCGTTTCCTCTTTCTCTACGCGGGAAAGGGGCCGTGGTCGCCACGGGTGACCGAGGGGATCGGAGACCGTTGCCGTTAGCCGTTCTCCCCTCCACTCGTGGAGAAGCGCTGAACAGCGCATCTGACACGGACTTGCGACGGGGGTGGTTTCGGCGGGGAGACTGCGGGAACCTGCTGGAGGGGCAGGGACTGGGCCGATGGCGGGGAATATGATGGCGCTTGCGGTTTCCCAAGCTGGAGGACCTAACATGTCAAAACAGAAGACCAACTGCGTGGGCATCCTGACCGCCGGCGGTGATTGTCCGGGGCTCAATGCCGCCATTCGCGGCGTCGGGAAGGCTGCGATGGGGTATGGCATCGAAATCATCGGCATCTACGACGGGTTTCGGGGCCTCGTCGAGAATCGATCGCATGTGATGGGGCGCGACGACTTCTCGGGGATATTGGCGACCGGGGGGACGGTGCTGGGCACCAGCCGAGACAAGCCGCACAAGATGCGGATCGGGCCCGGACAAGAGGTCGATATGACCGAGGCGGCGGTGCAGAACTACGAGCGGTTGCATCTCGATTGCCTGGTGTGCCTGGGCGGGAACGGCACCCAGAAAAACGCCCTGCATCTCGCGAAGGCCGGCGGGCTGAATGTGATGACCATTCCGAAGACCATCGACAACGATGTCATCGGGACCGATATCACGTTCGGATATGACACAGCGGTGTCCATCGCCACCAATGCCATCGACCGGCTGCACAGCACTGCGGAAAGCCACCGGCGCGTGATGGTGGTCGAACTGATGGGTCACAAGACGGGCTGGCTGACGCTCGGGGCGGGGATCGCGGGCGGGGCCGATGTCATCCTCATCCCCGAAATCCCCTACGACATGGAGGCGGTCGCCGAGTGCGTGGTCTCCCGCGACCGGCGAGGGAAGCGATTCAGTATCATCGCCGTCGCAGAGGGCGCCGTGCCGAAAGGAGCCGCGATGGCGGGCGAAGGTGAGAGGTCGAAAAAAGGCAAGAAGGGCAAAGGCGATGGAGCGAAGGCGGTCTCGGATGAGATCGTGCCGGGAGCGGCGTCGGCGCTGGTGGCAGCGGAACTGGAGCGCCTGACGGGGATCGAAGTGCGGGTGACCGTGCTGGGATATGTGCAGCGCGGCGGGGCGCCAACCCCACAGGACCGGCTACTGGCCACGAAGCTCGGGGCGAAGGCGGCGGAGCTGCTCGCCGAGGGCACATACGGCGTAATGGTGGCGGTGCGAGGCGAGGGGTGTGAGGCGGCGCCACTGGAGGATGTGGCGGGGCAGCTCAAGCTCGTGCCGGAGCATCACCCGCTGGTGGATGCGGCGCGGGGGATTGGGGTGTGTTTGGGGGAGTGAAAGGCAACAGCTTCCTACCCCCCTGCCCCCCTCCCTTGCGCTCTTCGAGCGCGTAGGGAGGGGGGAACGGAAACGGCGAACGGCCCCGCCCCGCCCGCGCCACAAGGAACACGGCTAACGGCACCTCACCCTGACCCGCCTACAGCGGGTAGGCCCCTCTCCACTCGTGGCTATGCTTTACCCACATCTTGCGTGCGTGGGACGCAATGATCTGGTTCGTGCCGTTGCCGTCAGACCCCGGAGGGGTCGTCGGAGTCTAGCCGGGGGCGTAAGCCCCCGGATTC
>CAYWBK010000613.1:0-3171 GCA_964455745.1 uncultured Armatimonadia bacterium | reverse complement strand
CCTGCGGCGGGGCCGGGCGTCCTGCGGACGCGACGGCACGGATAACGACCATGTGCCGAGGTAGTCTGTTCAGCCACTGTCAAGCTACCCACACACATCGAGGAAGAGCCGCCAGGAGAAGGGGCTGCCGTTCCAACGGCGAACTGCAGGGAGGCGGGCGAGCGTTCTACACGAGAACGAACGGCACCTGCTCGATACGGGCAATCCCGGTCGGTGGCTTCGCAAAGGAGTGACACTGATGGTCTGCGCTCCACGCCAACTGCGCTTCGCCGCCTTGGCCGCTGCGCTTGCGGCGTTGGTTCCGCTCTCGGCCTCCGCCGAACAGACCGCCACCATCCACGTCACCCTCGGGGCAGTCGTCGGCCCTGTCAACCCCTTTGTCTTCGGCAACAATCAGCTCGCGTACATGTCCCTCGGCGACTTTAGCACCAGGCAGGGCATGGAGTACGCGGCGCGCGGAGCCGGTATCTGGGACCCCGACAAGCAAGCCCCCGTGCCTGAGTTCATCGCCCTCGCCCGACAGGCCGGGATGACCGTCGCCCGCTGGCCCGGCGGCTGTGAAGCCCACCGTTACAACTGGAAGCTCACCGTCGGCCCGCACGAGAAGCGTCCGCGGCAACCCTTCGGGCTCCCGGAGTTCCTGACCTGGTGCGATGCCGTCGGATGCCGCCCGATCCTCACCGTCGCCGAGTACTGGGGCGAGCCCCAGGACGGCGCGGACCTCGTCGAGTACCTCAACGCCCCCGATGACGGCAAGCATCCCTGGGCCGCGCTGCGCGCGGGGGACGGCCACGCGGCTCCGTACAACGTGATCTGGTTCGAGTATGGGAACGAATCCTACCACGGCGACCACGGCCGGCCCCGTCCCCGCATCTTCACCCCCGAGGAGTACGCCCGGCGCTATCTCGAATACCAGAAACTTATGAAGGCGGTGGACCCGCGCATCAGGCTCGGGGCGGTCATCGAGCACGGCAACGCCACCTGGGACACGGGCGTCCTGAAGGCCTGCGGCAGGCAGGTGGATTTCGGCATACCGCACACCTACATCCCCGGTTACGACGGCAACGACGGCGTTCCCTCCGGGCGGACGCTCATGCAGGCCTGCGTCGCCTCGGACGAGGCCATCCAGCAGGGCTATGACTGGCTCAACGATCTGGCACTGCGAGTCTGCGGGCGGCGCGACCTCTCCTGGGCCGTGACGGAGTATAACGGCTCGTTCGTGCAGGAGAAGCCCGTGCCGTACCGCCAGTCGCTCGGGAATGCGCTGCGGAATGCCGAGAACCTGCGGATCCTGATGCGTCCGCAGAACCGCATCATGTGCGCGAATTTCTGGCAGTTCGCGAATGAGTACTGGGGGATGGTGCAGGGGCATGTGGACAGGGGCGAGCCACTCGTCAAGCAGGCCAACTACTACGTCTATCAGCTCTACCACGAGCACTTCGGCGACACGCTCATCCGGGCTGATGTACAGTGTGGAGCCTTTGATTTCGAGGGCGCCGCAGCGGTGCCGGCGCGTATGGGCAAACCGCAGCAGTTCAAGCTGTTCGAGCCCGATCTTCTTTCCGACAAGGGCTGGAAGACCTACGATGTCCCGGGCGTGAAGCAGACGGTGGCGGGCGACGCCGTTACCGCCGAGTTCCTGGGCCAAGACGTCAACTACTACGCCCCAGTTCTCAGGATGCCCGCCGAGCCGCATACCGGCTACCGCGTCACGGCCTGGACGAAAACGGAAGACCTCCAGAGCGCCACCGGGGCGGCGTTCCAGGTGGGCGACGGGCGCGGCTGGGTGGCGACGAAGTCGTGCTCCCTGGGCGGGGCCGCCGCCGGCACGACACCGTGGACGAAGGTGGTCATTGACTACGTCACTTTGAGTGACAGCGACAGCCTCACCATCCAGGCACGACGACTCGACGGCGGCGGGGCAGTGACGGGCAAGGCGAGCTACCGGGTTGAGAAGGTCCAGAAGTTCATCCCCGCCAACGCGGGAGCGGTGCCGTACATATCGTGCAACGCCGCCCGGCGCAGGAACGGCGTCATCACTCTGATGCTGGTGAACAAGGACTTCGACGAGGGCATCGCGACGACCGTCGAGATCCCGGGCGGGCTTGGGCCTGGCGCCCGCGTGCGCGCGTGGTCGCTAACCGGCCCTTCCGAGGACGCAACGAACCTCGGGCCTGACCCGCGCATCGGGGTAGGCGAGATCGCGGCGGAAGTCGCCGCGGGGAAAATTCGCGTCACTCTCCCGAAGTGCTCCCTGACGGCGGTGGAGATCACGCCATAGGCGATGGAATGAGCGCAAACAAGCTGCCAAGTATTGCGACGCGCCCGCGCACCCGCATTCGCCTGTGGCACGTCCGCCTGCCCCGCTGATACAGGTAATCCCGGCTGAATAGTGAACGCTGCTGCATAATCTATGCTGGAGGACATCGCCATGAAAAAGTCCGGCTTTACGCTCATCGAACTGTTGGTCGTCATCGCGATCATCGCCATCCTGGCTGCAATCCTCTTCCCTGTCTTCGCCCGGGCACGAGAGAAGGCAAGGCAGGCGAGCTGCTCGAGCAATCTCAAACAGCTAGCCTTGGGCATCTTGATGTACGCGCAGGACTACGATGAGACGTTCCCCGGTGGTGGCGGTATGGGGCCGACCCTGAGCAACGGTTGGGGGGAGACGATCTGGTCGGAGGAGATCTATCCCTATGTCAAGAACACCCAACTCTTCTTCTGCCCGTCCGAGTCGAGTACACCTGTGATGGGGGACGGCATTGGCATGTCGTACGGCTGCAACGCCACAGCGCCGGTCATGGGGTGGCAGTGGGGCAGCAAGATGGCCTCGGTGGTGAATGTGTCCGGGACTATCCTGTTAGGCGAGAAGGGCGACGGAGACTGGCCCTGCTATCCGTACGACTCGCCCCCGGCCTCATGGGGTCCCGTCGACGTCGTGGTCGGGCGGCATAACGGCGGCTCGAACTTCGCCTTCTGCGACGGGCACGTGAAGTGGGTCATCCTCGGCGGCGACATCGCGCCCGTCAACATGTGGCTGAACCAGTAGCCTGACATTACTACGCCGCTCTGAGAACCGGCAGACGAAGCGCCCGGAATCTTGTCAGAAGCTGACTGTATCCCAAGATGAAGGGCGAACGGCATTGAACCACGGAGACACAGAGAACGGCT
>CAYWBK010000612.1:0-3176 GCA_964455745.1 uncultured Armatimonadia bacterium | reverse complement strand
GCCGGACAGTCCATTCAGCCCATGTCAAGCCACCCACACACATTGAGGAAGAGCCGCCCTGCAGGGAGAAGGGTACTTCAGGCCGAAATAGCCGTCTGCCGTGGTTGCCCGCATAGCACGAATACCCCAGGGAGTTTACCGATGGAGCGCCTGACCGCAGTCTCTCTTGCCACAACGATTGTCGCCTGCGCCGTCCTCGCCGCCTGCGCCGCTGTAGGTGCGCCGGAGCGCGCGGCAGTGCCCCGGTCCGAGCATCCCCGGCCGGATTTCGAGCGCGCCGACTGGCTCAACCTCAACGGCGAGTGGCAGTGGGAGGTGGACGAGAAGGGCGATGGCGAGCAGCGCGGGCTGATCTCCGGCCATGACCTCGCCCGCAAGATCATCGTGCCCTTCCCGCCGGAGAGCAAGCTGTCGGGCATCGGCAATACCGATTTCATGGTGCACACCTGGTATCGCCGCTCGTTCACGGTGCCGGATTCCATGAAGGGCAAGCGGCTGCTGCTCCACTTCCAGGCGGCGGACTGGTATGCGCGCGTGTGGGTCAACGGTAAGTTCGCGGGTGAGCATAAAGGCGGCTACTCCCCGTTCGCGCTCGAGATCACCGATCTGGTCGCGGACGGGCCGAACGAGGTCGTCGTACACTGCTACGATAAGGCTAACTCCGGCCTGCAGGCGACCGGCAAGCAGTCCTTCGGCAAGAGCGAGGGCTGCGTCTACACCCGCACGACCGGCATCTGGCAGACCGTGTGGCTGGAGGCGGTCGGCAACGTATACGTTGACGAGTTCGCGCTCACCCCGGACCTCGACAGCGGGCGGGCGCTTTTCCAGGGGTCGGTCAACGGAGCCTTCCGGGGGATGAAGGTGCGCCTGCGGGCATTCGCCGACGGCAAGCAGGTCGGGGAGGAGATTGTGCCGGCCTCGTGGCGGAACACGCTGGGAGTGCTCAAGCTCAGCCGCGTGGTCCCCTGGCAGGTCGGCAAGCCGTTCCTGTATGACCTGACCATCGAGACCCTCAAAGGCGACAAGGTCATCGACAGCGTGCGCAGCTACTTCGGCCTGCGCAAGATCAGCATCGAGGGCAATCGGTTCTTCATCAACGACAAGCCCGTCTTCCAGCGACTGGTGCTGGATCAGGGCTTCTACCCGGACGGCATCTACACCGCGCCCACGGACGATGCGCTGCGGCACGATATCGAGATGTCGATGGCCGCCGGTTTCAACGGCGCGCGCCTGCACCAGAAGGTCTTCGAGCCAAGGCTGCTCTACTGGGCGGACAAGCTGGGCTATATCGTCTGGGGCGAGTATCCGAGTTGGGGCCTGAACGTCGGCAGCCCCGAGGCGATCTCGGTGGCGCTCGACGAGTGGCGCAGCATCATCCGGCGCGACCGCAACCACCCGGCAGTCATCGGCTGGTGCCCGCTGAACGAGACCGGCGGAGATGAGGCCGTCGCCCGGCTGCAGTTGGCTTTCGCGGCCACGCAGACGATGGACCCGACGAGACCGTTCATCGACACCAGCGGCTATGTCCACCTTCTACCGCAGACCGATGTGTACGACGCCCATGACTATAGCCAGAACCCGAAGGAACTCGCCGGGCACTACGCCCTGTTCGGCCAGACCGGTGACAACCCCTGGAACAACAACTCGGGTGATCCGCGCAGCAAGTACCGCGGCCAGCCGTTCTTCAACAGCGAGTTTGGCGGGATGCACATCAAGACTACCCGCAATGTGGGGCCGGGATGGGGGTACGACGGCGGCGGGCTGGAAGTGAAGGATTACCTCGCCCGGTACAAGGGGCAAGCGGACGCGATGCTCGACAATCCGAACATCTGCGGCTTCTGCTACACCCAGTTGACGGACATCGAGCAGGAGCAGAACGGCGTCTACTATTATGACCGCCAGCAGAAGTTCGACCCCGCGCTGCTGAAAGCCATCAACGAGCGCCCCGCGGCGTATGAGACCCAGCCTGCGCGCATCTTCCATGTGACCTGGACCACCCTCGTGCCCACCTCCGAGACGGAGGCGCAGGATTGGCGATACACGGAAGCGCGCCCGGAGGCTGACTGGTTCAAGCCGGGGTTCGATGATTCCGGGTGGAAGCAGGGCAAGGGCGGCTTCGGGACTGAGGGCACTCCGGGTGCGGTCATCGGCACCCGCTGGGCGACCGATGACATCTGGCTGCGGCGCACCTTCCACGTGGACAAGCTTGAGAAGGCCCTGTACGGTCTTCGGATCCATCACGACGAGGACGCCGAGGTCTACATCAACGGCACCGAAGTCGCCTCGGTCCCCGACTACGCCACCGCTTACTCAGCCCTCCCGGTCGAGAATCTGGGCAAAACCCTCGTGATGGGAGAGAACGTGCTGGCGGTGCATTGCCACCAGACGGTTGGCGGGCAGTTCATTGATGTGGGGATCGAGGCGGGGAGGTAACGGCACCTCACCCCCCGCTATCCATTACTCACATCTTGGCGGGGAGGAGCCGAGGCGGTCTGACCGTCTCGCCTTTGCACCCCGAAGGGGTGCCGGACGTTAGCCGGGGGCGTAAGCCCCCGGATTCCCGGCCTCCAATAGCCCATCAGCCCCGAAGGGGCGGTACACGATAGGCCCCGCCGTCACTTGTGTCGCCCCCTATCGGGGGCTTACTGACCGTGTAGGATGCTCAGTACCGTGGGCTTGCGCCCACGGCTAACCTCCGACGCCCCCTTCGGGGGCTTAATGGCTCCAACGACTCGCTCACAAGATGTGAGTAATGGATAGCACCCCCCGCCCCTCTCCACGCGGTGGAGAGGGGGAGTACGGCACACGACAACGGCGCACAACAACCGCAAACGGCCCGCACGGCAGTCATACACGAACGTTTGAGGAGGCAACCATGCCAGTTTACAATCATCGCACGAAAGCGCACTGGAAGCTGCTCCTCGTCTCATTCGCGCTGATAGGCGCGGTCTGCGCGCAGGCCGGGCAGACGTTCACCTACATCGACCTTGTCAAGCGACTGACCGACCTGGAAGCGCTGTCTGTGCTCCCGGTGCCCGGCGAGAAGTGCCAACTGTGGTCGAGCTATGACCGCGCCAGCCGGTATGACGAGAAGACCGGCAAGTACGTGAATTGGGATGCCAATGCTGACGGCGACGGCATCATCCGCAAGGAGGGCGACCTGTCCGTCTTCGCCG
>CAYWBK010000611.1:0-3186 GCA_964455745.1 uncultured Armatimonadia bacterium | reverse complement strand
TTTGCCTGCTCGTACTCGGAAACGACAGCCTGAACTACGCCATCATATTGCTCTTTCGTGAAGTCCCCCGCCTTCGCGAGTTCGGCCACGACTTTGTCCTTGATCTCGCCAAGGTACTGCTTGATGCCCTCGCGCGTTTCTTTCCCCGACTTGGGAGCCAGCAGGAGTGTTGCGACAACCCCCGCCGCAGCGCCGATGGCGATGCCCTCCACCAAGACTTTCTTCTCCATAACGCTCGCCTCCATTCCCCGCCACGCATGGCCTAGATGCTCAGTCCCCCCGCCCAGCCACAGTATACCCGTGCGGAAGTGCGAATGAAGCGCGCGCGGGGAGCCAAAGGAAGATTGACCACGAGGGCACCAAAGCACAAAACGGCAGGACACGCCTCGCGCGAGGTGGTTCTGCCGTTTTGTGCTTTCGAGTCTTCGTGGTCAAAACGCCATCGGTCCGTCTCGCAGCCCCGAACCGGCTCCAGGTCGGCCCCACCTCGGCGCGCTACCCAGCAGTCTCCCAGTGCAGCGGCTTGCCTATCTGCTCCATCTGGCGGCAGCCCAGGTATCCCAGGATCGCCAACTCCAGCGCGCCGTTCGTCGTCGTCCGGCGGTCCAGCTTGGCCGACGACGGTCGCCCGATGAAGTCGCACCACTTGCGGTCCGCCACCCAGTTTCGGTCAATCGCCCGCAGCCAGCTCGTCATCACCGGGTCAGGCCCCACGGCGTTCAGGTACTCGGTGAACAGCCAGTATGTGTACGGGCCGACCCAGAATTCCTCCGGGTAGGTGTAGCGGACGCCCTTGATCCAGCAGTCGTCCGTCGTGTACCGGTAGGCTTTGCGCGCCAGTTGCCCCGCTTCCGTCGCCTGGGGCACGCGGCCCGCCTGACGGTCGGCCATGTACACGCCGAAAAGCCCCTCCCCGACATACAGATTGCCCAGGAACGTGTGGCACCCGCCTTCGACCACGTCCCCGCATTGCCAGTCGAACCAGCCGTTGGGCTTCATCTTCCACCCGCACCATTTCGCCGTGTTATCCATGACCTCCCACCACTCATCCGGGACCTTCTGGCCCAGAAGTTGCATCGCGTAGGCGTAGTACGCGAACCCCGCCAGAGCGCGGCCCAGGTACACATCGCACTGCTTGCCTTCCTGCCAGTATGTGATGGCCTCAACGGAGCCGTCGGGCTTCTCCTTGAGGGTGAAGTGCCGCATGACCCTCGGGATGCCATCCGAGGTCTGCAGCGAGTGCGCGACCAGGAAGTCGGCGGCTTTGTGACAGGCGGCTTCGAGCTTCATCGCGAAGGCGCGTTTCTCGGGGATGCGGCTGTAGTAGATCATGGCGTACGCCATCGGGCGCATCCACTCGCCGATCTGGTTGGAGTCGTACTGCTCTCCGGGTTTGGGGATCGGCTGTCCGGCCCATTTCGCTCCAAGATCGTTCGTCTCCATGACCACCCCGCCGCTGGGGGCCTGGTTGCGGGCCATCATGTGTGTCAGGCTCTGCTCGAAGAGGTTTTCGGTGAACTGCGCGCGGACGAGGTCCCCGCTCTTGCGGAAAGCCTCCGCCGCGAGGATCAGCCCGGTATCGCCGGCTTCCTGGCCTTCCGTGTGCGTGCCGGTACCATAGGAGAACAGCCACAGGAAGCTCTGTAGGGTGTCCGGGTTCAGCGGGTCGTAGACGTGCGGCAGAGCGATGTGCGTGCGGCCCTGGAGGTCGCCGAAGACCGGCTCCTGAACCCATTTAGCCATCGCGGCGCGGATCGAGAGCACCGTGTATGTCATGCTTTCGCCGGGCCGTCGGATATACAGGTCATCGCAGCCCACGCGCCCGCCGAGCAGCGACTTGCCCTCGCGCAGAATGTCGGCAGTCACCAGGTAGTATCCGGGGCGCAGGTCCGAGATGACCGACTCGCGGCTCAAGCGGGCGATCTGCCCATCGGGGATTGCTGTGCCAAGCGGAATCGAGCGGGAAGTCTCGCGCCCGGTGAAGACCTCGTGATAGCGGACTCGGAGTTCGTCGGAAGCCTTCATTGCCACCCCGGCGCCGGTCTCGACGGCGAACAGCATCGGGAGTTGCGAGGTTCCGCGATCGAGGATCACGGCCTCATCGCTGGTGTCGGCGCGCTTCCCAACCCACAGCCCCAGGGCCGCCTCGCCGGCAGGGAGCCGCGAGGCTTCTTTCTGCAATTTCACCAACTCGAAGCCGCCGATCTTGAATGTCATCTCGTCGCCATCCTGATACTGGTCGTCACATAGGAAGAAGTGCACGCGAGAGACGTTCTCCACGTCGTAGGGAACCGCGGTGACGGGATTGTGGATGCGATAGGTGACCTGCACCCACTGGCCGCGGGCAAACTTGGGGACCTCCGTGTTCAGCCAGTTGTGGCTGCTCTGAAGGATAAACCGAATCGGAAAGTCACCTTTGATGTCGGTATCGCACCGTATCCAATAGCGAATCGCGTCCCAGCCGGCGAAATCCAGCGGCGGGTTGGGCTGAATCTCGAACGCCGGCCAACGCTTGCCGTTCGCCTTCCAGTCGACTTTCACGTGGAAGTCGAAATACCGCCCGCCCCAGGGCCCCTTGTCCGGTGCGATGGACAGCTTGCCCTCAGGCCCGCCGGTGCTTTTCCACGGCAGACTGAAGACCGATTCAAGGCTCTTGGTTGACTCGACAGCGGGCTTGACGATCCACGATTGCCAGGGCAGAAGTTTCCCGGCGAATGATGGGCAGACGTTGATGAGGATGATTGCGACGACACTCAGGCGCAATGGCATTGCTTACCTCCGATAGTGCGAACAAGCGCTGCGGCCCGATGCCATTCGAGGTTATGGCGTGCTTCACCTTCCGACGGGGCCGGCTCTTCCTCAATGTGTGTGGGTAGATGCCATGAGCTGGTCCTGGCGAGGACGGTAGTCGACTGCTCTGGGTAAGCCGTTGCCGTCGCGTCCGCAAGGACGCCCGGCGCGAAGCGCCCCTCAGCCGGGCGCTTCAGCGCTCGGATAGCGAGGTCCCGGCCCTCTCTGCGTCCGCAGTAGGACGCATGGCGGCGTAAGCCGCCCGGAGCCGTAGGGCACGCGCGGGCTGATCGGGCCTTCGGCCACCCGTCCTGCGGACGGAGTGACATGGGGCGCGACTGATCCCGGACGCTGAAGCATCCGGCTGAGGGTCCCCGCCTACGGCGGGGCCGGGCG
>CAYWBK010000610.1:0-3187 GCA_964455745.1 uncultured Armatimonadia bacterium | reverse complement strand
GCCCGTCCTGCGGACGGGGAGGTCTTTGTGCGGCGGGAATCCCGGACGCTGAAGCATCCGGCTGAGGGTCCCCGCCTGCGGCGGGGCCGGGCGTCCTGCGGACGCGACGGCGCGGATAACGACCATGCCTGATGTGGTCTGTTCAGCCACTGTCAAACACCCACACACATTGAGGAAAAGCTCATGTTTCCCCGCTGCCTGCGCCTTTGTGGTAATATGGTGGTATCTGTTGCCACGGGCGCGGGAGAGGGCACGGTCGCGCGACGCCAAGTGTGCAGCAATAAGCCTGGATACCCGAGGTCGGCTCAGTATGAGCGCTGGTTTCTGGCAGGGCAAAGTTATCGTCGTGACCGGAGCGCGCGGCTTCCTCGGCGCTCATTTGTGTGAGGCGCTGCTTGCGCGCGGCGCGCAAGTGTGGGGTCTCGTGCGCGATGAACCCCCGCAATCGTACTTCGCTTTGCAGGGGCTGGAGGGCAAGGTGGGGACGATCCGCGGCGATTGCACGGATTACCCGGCGATGCTGCGCGCCTTCAATGAGACCGAGGCACAATTCGTCTTCCACGTCGCCGCACAGGCGATCGTAGGCACCGCGAATCGCTCGCCCCTCTCGACCCTGGAGTCGAACATCCGGGGGACGTACTGTGTGCTCGAGGCGGCCCGCGAAGCCTACAACGGGGGCAAGGGGCTGTTGGAGGGCATCGTCGTCGCCAGTAGCGACAAGGCCTACGGCACTCAGGAGACGCTCCCGTATGATGAGAGCATGTGTCTCTTGGGGCGCCACCCTTACGATGCCTCCAAGGCCTGCGCCGACATTCTCACCCAAACCTATGCTCGCACCTACGGCTTGCCGGCAGCGGTGACGAGGTGCGCGAACCTTTACGGACCGGGGGACACGAACCTGTCGCGCATCGTGCCTCACGCGGTCTGTCGGCTGATTGAGGGGCTCCCGCCCGTGATCCGCAGCGACGGCTCGCCGGTGCGGGACTACCTGTACGTCGCCGATGCCGCTGAGGGGTACCTGACGTTGGCCGAGAGCCTCGCCGAGACGACCAGTCAGCCGGACTTGAGAGGTGAAGCGTTCAATCTCGGCACCGGCGACCCGGTGAGCGTCCTGGACCTGTGCCGGGAGATCGCCCGAGCCGCCGGGCGCGAGGACATCGAGCCGGAGGTACAGAGCAAGAGTTGGGGCGAAATCGACCGCCAGTACCTCTCTTGCGCGAAGGCGGAACGGGTACTGGGCTGGAAGGCCAAGACTCCGCGTAGCGAGGGCCTGTCGGCGACGGTGGCGTGGTACCGCGAGCATCTGGCGGCCGGGCATATCGAATGAAACTAACCGTCGTCATACCAGTCTATAACGAACACGGGACGATCCTGGACATCTTGTCGCGCGTCCGAGCGTTGGACGTCGACAAGGAAATCATCGTGGTCGACAACTGCTCGACCGACGGCACGCGCGAGCTCCTTCAGGGGCTTGAGTATCCCGATGTCCGCGTGATCTACCAGGACCGCAACCGCTTCAAGGGAAATTCCGTCAAGAAGGGCATCGCAGCCGCACGCGGAAACTACGTCGTCATCCAGGATGCGGACCTGGAGTATGACCCACAGGACATCCCGCGGCTTCTGGAGTGCGTGGAGGCGGGCGGGGTCCTCGCGGTTCTGGGCTCGCGTGTACTGGGGATGCGGCAGGCCGGCCAGCGGATGCCCGGATCGATCTTCTCGTTCGGGCGCGCCGTCATCAACGGCGTCTTTCGCGTGTTATACGGGTCCAGCCTGACCGACATCGCGACATGCTACAAGCTCGCGCCCAGGGCGCTTCTGCAGAGCCTGACGTTGCGCTGCGACAGCTTCGATCTGGACTTCGAGCTAGCCGCGAAATTCGTGAAAGCCGCCCGACGACAGGGGATGACCGTGGCCGACGTTCCTGTCAGCTATGCCCCTCGAACGGTCGCCGAAGGCAAGAAGATCGGATGGCGCGACGGTCTCAAGGCGTTGTGGACCGTGACCCGATTTCGCTTTTCCGATTGAGGCCCGTGTGACGAAGCGCACAATGACACAAAGGAGGCGACTGCAAAAGTCCGTAGGAGCACTCTCCAGAGTGCGAACAAGCCGTTATTCCCGCTATAATGAAATAAATAATGACTAATGTATGTCATTATGGCGGCATATTAACGGCAATCGCGGTCTGGAGACCGCTCCTACAGACGACGCAGCGACTTTTGCAATCACCTCAAAGGCAATGAATTCCCTGCGCAGCCTGTACACAAACCGGCCCGGCGTGGTCTTCCTCGCAGGGGGGATTGCCTTGTTCTGCGTGCTTCTGGCGTGGGGCCTGGCGCAACTGGGCGTCATCAAGTCACAAGCGCCGGGAGACGAAGCCGCAAAGCCCGATGGTTCCGAATCGGTCGCCAGCCGTGCGGTGGGGATCGAGGGAGCCACAGTCGAGCAGCGCGATACTTCCGGCAAGCTGCTTTGGAGCATCCGAGCCGCAGGCAAGATGACCGTTGACGATCAGGGGCGAGCCGTTACCGGCGACAACGTCCACTGGGAGATGCAGCGCGGGAACAGCCAGATGCTGGTTCTCGAGGCGCCGAAGTTCGAGGGAGATTATATCGCCGCGAGGCTCAAGTTCACCGGGGGCGTGACGGTCAGCACGGACAGCGGAAAGACGGTTTTCACCGCTCCCGTTATGACCTTCGAGATCGATACCCGCAAGGTCATCGCGGAGGGCGGAGTCGAGATACGCCAAGCCCCCTACCAGTGCGCGGCCCCGAGGCTGGTCTTCGACGATGCGGCGGGCGAAGTGCGTCTCTCGGGCGGGGTGCATGGGCGTGAGGATGCCCGGGGGGTAACCTTCGAGGCCAGTGCGGTGACGCTCCGGCTGGCAGATCAGCAGTTGACCGGGATCGGTCCGATCCGCTTCCAGAAGGGCCCTTACTCGGCTTCGGCCAAGTCGCTGCAGGTGGACGAGACGGCGAACCGACTGAAGATGGGCGGCGGGGTACGGCTGACGTTCAGGCAGTGAGGCGACGGCAACCTCACCGCAAGCGGACGCATGTGTTTGGCGACACCTCTTTCAGATCATGTGGCAGCGCGATTCATCGCGTGAATCACGTCGCATAGTTACCAACACTTCGACTTCCACGGAGCGCTTGCTCGCAACTGACGGCGCGATGGGCGGAGGGCAGTT
>CAYWBK010000609.1:0-3203 GCA_964455745.1 uncultured Armatimonadia bacterium | reverse complement strand
CCTCAAGATGGCCTCTTGAGGACCTCTACCTACAATCAAGATTCGGACCCCGGGGTGCGTTCAATTGTAGGTAGTATTACTACGCCGGTTACGCGGCCCTGCTTGGCAGTGAGATGGCCTGCGCAAAGATGAACGGCGATTGACCACAGAGACACAGAGAACACAGAGAACGGCAACGTCCCTTAACGCCTATCGTGGGGCAGGCCGGCCGTTTCCCAGCCGTTCTCTGTGCCCTCTGTGTCTCCGTGGTTCAATGCCGTTCGTCCTTCATCTTGGGATACGGTCAGCCTCTGACAAGATTCCGGGCGCTTCGTCTGCCGGTTGTCAAAGCGGCGCGGCAGTCGTACCTGCAATCGGCGGGCGGACCCCACAAGCGCGTTCGGGCAGAGCAAGGAACCGCGATAGGAACAGGAGGGGTAGGATAGGTAGGATGACGGCGAAAGAATAGGACGTGGCTGTCCTTGGTGGCTAGTCGTGCAACTGCGCTTCGACACCGGGGCCGGTGTTTGGCCCGAAGGGCCAGACGTCTGGACCGGGCAGCCAGGCCATCTGGGTTACACTGCCACGGGACTATCCGTCATGCCGTAATCCCCCAGATCCTATCAATCCTGTTTCCACTACCGTTGGACATGGCCTTATATTGCTGCCGCAGCCATGACAATCTGCGCGATGCGGGCCGCCGCATCCCTGCGTCCCCAGTTGGCGCTGGCCTGCCGCATGGCCGCAAGCTTCTCGGGGTGATCGAGCAGGTCGGCCACCGTGTCGTGCAGCACATCGGCGTTGAACTGGGAATCCTCGAACATGACGCCTGCGCCCGCCTCGACGAGGGGCACGGCGTTGAGACGCTGGTGGCCGCCGGCGTGCGGGTAGGGCACGAGGATCATCGGCAGTCCGAACGCCGCGGCTTCCGACACCGAGCTTGCGCCGCAGCGCATGGCGATCAGGTCGGCGGCGCGCATCGCCGCGCCCATCTCGTCTGAGTACGGCAAGCACTGATAGTGGTCCGAGGGCGCCGCGAGGGCCTCCGCTTGCGCCTTCACCTGCTCGAAATCCAAAGCTCCGGTCAGATGCAGCACTTGCACATCGCCGCGCTCGAGCAGCTTCGGCAATGCGCCCGCCACAGCGGCGTTCAGACGCCGGGCCCCCTGGCTGCCGCCCGTCACCAGCAGCGTGAGGCGTCCGGGCGCAAGGCCGAACAGCGGGTAAGCCTCCTCCCGCGTGCGTGCGAAAAGCTCCTCCCGCAGCGGCTGTCCGGTGCATTCGACGCGGCCAGCGGGGAAATGCGCCGCAGCAGCCGGCCACGCCACAGTGATCTTCGTCGCCCACCGGCCGAGGAAGCGGTTCGCCCGGTCGGGCAGCGAATCCGAGGCGTGGATGACAATCGGAATACCCAATGAGCGCGCCGCCGGGACCACCGCCGCCGCGACATGCCCCCCCGCGCCGAACACTACATGCGGCCGGAACCGGCGGAGAATGCGCCGCGCCGCCAGGAACCCCTGCAAGAGACTCACGGCGCTGCGGACGGCCTTCAGCGACAGGCCATACGGAAACCCCTCAGACGCAATTAGTTCGTAGGCGTAGCCATAGCGGGGCAACAGCTCCGCATCGAGTCGGTGGCGCGAGCCTATAAACAGCAGGTCCACGTCGGGATCGGCGAGCCTGAGCTGCTCGGCGGCCGCCAGACATGGAAACAGATGCCCCGCCGTACCACCGCCGGTTAACGCCACGCGAAGGGCTATTGTGCATCAGCCCCCTCGTCCTTCCACCGCGCAATCGACAGCACGATGCCCACCGCCATCATCGAGGCGATCAGGCTCGACCCGCCCGCGCTGATGAACGGCAGGGTCATACCGGTACAGGGGATCGCGTTCGTCGCCACCGCCACATTGGTCAGTGTCTGGAAGCCCAGCGCCGTCCCGATGCCGACGGCGAGGAGCCAGCCGTAGCGCGACCCGGCTCCGGCGGCGATCCGGTAGCAGTGAAACGTGACCAGGGCCAGGAGAAGCAATAAGCTCGCCGCCCCGAGGACCCCCAACTCGCCACAGATGACGCAGAAGATCGCATCGGTGTGCGGGGCGAAGAGCGCCTTCCACTTGTCGCCGCCCATGCCAAGGCCCTCGCCCATGAGGCCGCCGCTGGTCAGCGTTGCCAGCATGTTCGCTATGTGTCCGCCTGCGCCGTCGAGGTGCTTCTCGGGCGCAAGCCAGGCAACGATCCGTGGGATAACATGCCCCATGTGCCGGCCCCGGTCCGCAACCACCGCCAGCACGCCCACCCCGCCGACGGCGAAGGCCGACCCCAGGAGGGCCCACCACTGAGTGCCACTGAGATAGACCACTGCGAAGGTGGTGACGACGCACAACCCCACCATGCCCAGATCATTCTGGGCCGCCAACAGCCCGCACATGACGAGCATCAATGCCCCCGTCGTGAGCAGCCTCGTGCCGTCGCGAAAGAAATCGCTGCCGTCGCTCAGCACCGAGGCGAGGTAGATCAGGTATGCCAGCTTGGCGAATTCACACGGCTGGAATCGGACGCCGCCGAGAGCCATCCACGATGACGACCCATTGACACTGATCCCCCGGACCGCGCAATAACCCATAAGTCCAAGCCCGACGGCCATCCAGAGCGTGGCCCAGCGTCTGATGAACGAGGGACGTAAGTAGCTGATGAAGACACACAGGAAAAGACCGATGCCCGCATAGATCGCCTGCTGGCGCATGTAGACGTAGGGGTCATTGCTGCCTCCGCCGGAGGCGGGACGGCCCGCCAGCGGGAAGCTGGCCGTGAACACGGCCACTACGCCGAAGGTCGTGACCCCGAACATGGTCAGGAAGAGGCTGCGATCCAGGCGCGTGTGCCGCAGGGCCCTGACACTCTCTCGGAAGCCGACGCGCTTGCGCGCGGGCTTTGCGACCACGGCTGGCGCAGGCGCCGCCTCGACACGCACACCCGGCAGTTCGATCGTGGTTCTTCCGCGGAACCGACCCTCGGTTGCCGATAACATGCTCACGTCGTATCACCTGCCTCAAAGATGGAGTGGGCGCGACAATCCTGTCGTGCGTGGGACGGGGTCTTGCCCGCCATCGCCATTGACGTGAGCCTCTCCCCTCCCATACCCGCCTGCGGCGGGTATGGGAGGGATGCTCGCGAAGCGGGCGGGGTAGGGCCGTCCCGGCGATCCGCGACAGGATTGTCGCGGC
>CAYWBK010000608.1:0-3227 GCA_964455745.1 uncultured Armatimonadia bacterium | reverse complement strand
CGCTCCGCCCTTCGCAGTGAGGCGATAGGTGCAGGACATGATCTGCGCTCAATATGCGCCTGATTGTAGGACGATCCAACGGCTCTGACCACGAAGCCTCGAAAGCACGAAACGGCAGCGCAAGTCTCAACGGAAATGCCGTAGCCGTTTGGTGCCCTGGTGTCTTCGTGGTCAATCCTTCCTTTGATCCCGGCTACGCCGGATTAGGGGCACCGAAATGCAGGCAGTCGATCACCCGGTATCACAGGCTGTCCTTCTTGTCGGCGGGTTCGGGACCCGGCTGCGGCCTTTGACCTACCTGCGCCCGAAAGCCCTGATGCCGGTCGTCAACCGGCCTCTGATCGGCTACGAGATCGAGCTGCTGGCGCGGCACGGGGTGACGGACATCATCCTGGCAGTCGGCTACTCGGCGGACGCCCTTCGAGCCGAACTGGGTGATGGCAGCGCGTGGGGCGTGTCTCTCACGTTCCGCGAGGACCCGCAGCCGCTGGGCACGGCAGGCGCGATACGAAACGTGGCCGATCTGCTTGATGACGCGTTCTTCTGCATGAACGGCGACTTGATCTTCGACCTGGACCTGACTACCCTAGCCCGGATGCACGTCGAGACCGGCGCGACCGTTACCAACAGCCTCAGGCAGGTGCCGGACGTGTCCCAATTCGGGCTGATCGAATGCGACGACACCGGGCGCATCCGGGCCTTCCGGGAGAAGGTGCCGGTCGACGAGACGGGCCGCAACACGGTCAACTTCGGCGTGTATGTCATGTCACGCGAAGTCGTGGAGCGAATTCCGCCCGGTCAGCCCTTTAGCAACGAATACGATCTCTTCCCGAACCTGCTGCGCGAGGGCCGTCTCCTGTACGGATACCTCCCGGACAGGCCCGGATACTGGACCGATGTCGGCAGATACGAGACGTACTTGCAGGCCAACCGCGACGTTCTTGCAGGAATCTTGCCGCACGTGACCGGGCGCATATCGGAGGAGGCCGAAATCGCGACTTCGGCGACGATCGTCGCCCCCGTTGACATCGCTCCGGGTGCGGTCGTCGGCGACGGCGCCAAGGTAGGCCCTTACGTTTCGCTAGGCCGCGACGCCCAGATCGGTGCAGGGGCGCTGGTCTCAGACAGCATCATCTGCGACGGTGCCACTGTAGGCTTCGGAAGTACGGTGGACGGAAGTGTGCTGGCTTGGAGCGCAACGGTTGACGAGGGAGCGACAGTGACCGGCACGGCAGTCATGCCGAAGGGCTGGCTACCACCTGCATGAAGTCGTAGCGGCTCCGCGATCCAGCCTGATGTGCTTGCCAGATGAGACCGTGGATCACAACATGCGAATACTGGTGACCAACGACGACGGGATACACGCGACCGGGCTGACGGAGTTGGCCCGCGCGTTGTGCCGAGTGGGCGAAGTGCTCGTGGTCGCCCCCGAGCGGCAACAGAGCGCCGGTGGACACGCCATCACGCTGCACAAGCCTTTGCGTCTCGATCCCGTCGCCCTGCCCGACGCCGGCTGCCCCGCCTACGCCACGAACGGCACGCCGGCTGATTGCGTGGTTCTCGGCTGTCTGGCCTTCCCCGCTCCCCCGGACCTCGTCGTCTCGGGCATCAATGCCGGGGCGAACATGGGCGAGGAGGTCCTCTACTCCGGCACCGCATCGGCCGCGATGGAGGCGGCGATCAACGGCGTTCCGGCGTTCGCGATATCGGTCACAGCGTACTCCGATTGCATTTACGAGCCTGCAGCGGGCTTTGCCGTCCAACTCGCCCAACACCTGTCCGAGGTTCGGCTGCCGCCCGACTGCTTCTTGAACGTGAACGTGCCCAACTGTCCGGTGGAGGAGATCGGCGGCGTATCAGTCACTCGCCTGGGCCGACGGAGTTACGTCAACGAGCTATCGCGGCGCGAAGACCCGCACGGGAGGGCATATTACTGGTTTACGGGCGAGGCGGCGGAGATCGACAGCGGCCCCGGCACCGACATCGGCGAAGTCGCGGCGAACCGCATCTCGGTCACTCCGGTGCATTTCGACCTGACGAGCTACAGCCACATCGAGTCGCTGGACGAGACCATCGGGCGTCTCAGGCTTGAGGCGCCGGGCGGGAAATAGCACAAGCCGTGGGGTGTCGAGAGCCGCGCGGAGCGCGGCTACAGACGGGGACCCCACGGAACGCCGTTCGCAGCGGGCTCAAAACGTCCGGCAGCGGGTAGGATGAAAATGTAATGGTGGCGGGGGCAGCCCCACATGCAGAGGAGGAACGCGCGATGAATGACTTTATGACGAAGACCAGCAAGTCTCTTTCTCGGTTGTTCCGCCGCGCCAAGGAAGTGGGAGACGACGCGGCTGAGGTGACGGGCACCAAGCTGCACGAGATGCGCCTTGCCACAGGTATACGCCGTCTCGCCGGGGAGCGCGAAACGCTTCTCAAGCAGATCGGCACGAAGGTCTACACGCTGCACACGCGCGGCAAGGTGCGAAACCGGGACGTGGACACCGACTGCGTCAAGATCGACGATCTCAACACGCAAATCCGCGATCTCCGCAAACAGATCGAGGAGATCCAGCGGCGTCGGTCCGGCCTCGACCTGGAAGTCGCCGATCTCGCCGATGAGACCCCGGTCGCGGACGGCGACGAGGGCGAAGCACAGGCGATCGCCACGCCTGGACCCGCACACGCCGGCACGCCGGGGGAAGAGCCCGAACCCGACACCCAGCCGATGCCGGAGCCAAAGGGCTGCGACGAAGAAGAACCGGACAAGCCCGCCGCGTCGTGATCGCCGAGCAACCAGATCGGGGCGACACCGTTGACGAACGGCGGTCCCCGCGTGGGGCGGGCGTCTCGCCCGCCAATGCCGTCGCCATCATTTCCTGCTTGCAGGAAGGGCCGGGGTGGAACCATTTTCATAGCTCCAAAGCGCCGGACCCCGGCATGAGAACTGCCTCGGAGTGCGCCGCTAACCTCTCCCTTCCCGGAACGGGAGGGGTGGCCCGCCGCAGGCGGGACGGGGTAGGGCCGTCGCCGTTCCCCCCTCGCCGCTTGCGGAGAGGGGCCGGGGGTGAGGTGCCGTTAGCCGTCCCCCTCCCGGCGCGGGACGGGGTAGGGCCGTTGCCGTTCCTCCCTCTCCGTTTGCGGAGAGGGGCCTACCCGCCGCAGGCGGGTCAGAGTGAGATGCCGTTTGCCTCTCCCCTCCCGGAACGGGAGGGGTGGCCCGCCGCAGGCGGGAC
>CAYWBK010000607.1:0-3228 GCA_964455745.1 uncultured Armatimonadia bacterium | reverse complement strand
ACAAGGCCGCACAACCGGCATGGTAATACTACCTACAATTGAAAGACGCACCCTGGCTGATCCAGATCGCAGGACGGGAACGGCAAGATTAGCAGGATGAAGAGGATGACGGCACGGACGGATAGCCTCAAGGCCGTAATCCTCCACATCCTGCCCATCCTGTTGCTGTTGCCGTTAAGCGAACAGGCACTTGAGATACCTCAGCGCCTCCGTCTGACACTCCACCATGCTCTTGGTTGTAGGCACATCATCGCGATGCCAAAGCTCCAGGGCTACCCAGCCGCTATAGCCCGTCGCCTTGATCTCCTCCACCAACGCGGGGATGTCCAGCGCGCCGCCTTCGAGGCCCTCGGTGGGCACCTTGTCGGCGGTGGCATTGCGGAAATGGAAGCCCATGCAGCGCGGGCCGAACTCCCCCAGGATCGCCAGCGGATCGCCGCCGCCGGTGAACGCCCACGCCACGTCGAAATACAATCCGACCAGCGCGAGATCGGTGTGCTCGCGCAGAAGCGCCAGCTCCGCCGCGAGGCCCTGGGGCGTGGCGGCGTGGTTGTGCAGGCCGATGGTAACACCTTCCGCGCGGACCCGCTGCGCCAGGGTGTTGAAGCGCTCGCCGGCCAGCTTCAGGTTGTCCGGCGTGACCGGCACATCCGCGCCCCAGCCGCCTTTGGGGGCCGCGGTAAAGAACACATACTCGCCGCCATAAGCTCTCGCCTCAGCCGCAACAGAGACGACCTGGTCTGCATCGGCGACGGTCCACTCATCGAACAGCGGCCCGCCAGTCGATGCCCCGCTGAGAACGATGCCGATCTCGTCGAGAGCCGCCTTCGACACGCGCGCCGGCTCGATCTCGATGCCCTCGGCCCCGCACTCGAATGCCTGTCGGCAGATGTCCTCGGCGGTGAGGTCGCCGATGCCCTTATTGTAGGTCGGATGCCATGAGAATGAGTTGGTGGCGAAGCGGATCATGGGCGTGGTAGTCTCCTGTGGTTTGAGGGAGAGTTCCTTGTGGGCGGGGCGGAGGCCTGCATGAACCAGCGATCTCGCTAAGGCGCGGTCGGAAGGAGTGAGAACGTCGCGCGGAGAAGCGCCCTTCTGCCCCATGAACCTCCACCAAGTGTTCCTCGAACTCACCCAGCTTCTCTACCCCCCGCGCTGCGAAGTATGCAACGTGCTCGGGCCTGAGGTCCTCTGCGCCACCTGCCGCGAGGACGTCGTGCCCGTCGGCGAGGACCTCTGCGCCACCTGCGGCGTGCCTTTCATGCCCAACACGCGGCACCCGGACACCTGCGCCGATTGCCGGGGGCGCGAGCGCCCGTGGGCCTTCGCCTCGGCCCGCGCGTACGGCCTGCATTGCGGGGCATTGCGCCGGGCGATCATCCGGTATAAGTTCGACAACCGCACCCAGCTTGCTCCGGTCCTGGCCGTGATGCTGGCGGAGGCGTACCGAGCGACTGCTCTGCCGTCCGTAGGAACGCTCTCCAGAACGCGACCGGACGCGGCGAACGGCAATCGCGCTCTGGAGAGCGCTCCTACAGAACGGCTGGAACAGAGGCCGGATGCCATCATCCCCGCCGTCCTCCACCCGGCTCGTAAGAAATGGCGCGGGTTCGATCAGGCGCTGCTGCTCTCGCGGCATCTGGGGAAGCGTCTCGATCTGCCGGTGTGGGAGGATGTGCTGCGTCGCGTGAAGCATACCCGCCCACAGATCGAACTGACGCCGGCGCAGCGTCTGGAGAACCTGCGGGGTGCGTTCGAGGCGCGGGAGACGGGGCGGCTGGCGGGCGCGAACGTTATCCTGGTGGACGATGTCTTCACCACCGGGGCGACACTGCAGGCCGCTGCTGCGGCCTTGAAGCGTGGCGGCGCGGCCGCGGTGCGCGCGGTGACGGTGACGCACGCCGTGCCGCCCTGGCATCCGGCGGCCTTATCCGGCGACCCGCCGGAGAACTCCGGGAGGCGGTAGGTTGTTGATGAGAGCATGAGAAACGCGGCGTTCATACTTCTCGCCTTGCTGCTATCCCCCGTGCTCGCGCACGCTCAGAAGCTCCTGGTCCCGATGGACAAGGCCCAAACCGATCACCTCAAGGCCTACGGCCTCACCTTCTGGTGCCTGCAAGACCCTCGCGCCTACCCCTGCGAGTGGTTGCTCAACTACCGCTGCGGCGCTTTCGTTCTCCCCGACAGCCCCGACGTGCGCGCCCGCGCGCGGGAGATGAGCGTGGCGGTCGAAGCCGTCACCGAGACGGCCCTGCGGCGCATCTACGCCACCATCGACGCCGAGAACATGGAGCGCATCGCCCTCGCCCGCGCGCCGAGGGTTGCCGTCTACATCCCCCCGGACCGGCAGCCATGGGACGACGCCGTGACCCTCGCGCTGACTTATGCCGAGATCAAGTATGACAAGGTCTGGGATACGGAGGTTCTCGCGGGCAAGCTCAAGGACTACGACTGGCTTCACCTACACCACGTCGACTTCACCGGCCAATTCGGCAAGTTCTTCTCCGCCTTCGGGCAGGAGCCGTGGTATCGCAAGCAGGTCGCCACAGCGCAGGAAACAGCGGTGCAGCTCGGCTTTTCCCGGGTGCAGGACCTCAAGGCCGCCGTGGCGACCGAGGTGGCGCGGTGGGTGAAAGGCGGGGGCTTTCTGTTCGCAATGTGCCTCGCCGCGGACAGCATCGACGTCGCCCTCGCCGCGCGGGGCATCGACATCGTCCCCCCGCAGATCGACGGCACTCCCGCCGACCCGGCGGCGGACTCAAAGCTGCGGTTCGGCGACTGCTTCGCCTTCAAGAATTTTCACCTCGTGTCGAACCCGTACTCCACCGAGATCTCAACGATCAATGTCACCCCCGACAAGGCTCTGATCTCGCGGGGGCAAACGTTCCAGCTCTTTGAGTTCTCGGCCAAGCAAGACCCGATCCTGACGATGCTCACACAAGACCACGTGAACGCGGTGCACGACTTCCTGGGGCAGGCGACATCTTTCCGGCGCAGTGTGTTGAAGGACACCGTGACGGTGATGGGCGATTTCCCCGGCGAGGACCGGGTGAAATACATCCACGGCGACTACGGCCAGGGCACCTTCACCTTCTACGGCGGCCACGACCCGGAGGACTACGCCCACTTCGTCGGCCAACAGCCTACCGACCTGAGTAAACACCCGCACTCGCCCGGCTATCGGCTGATCCTGAACAACGTCCTCTTCCCGGCAGCGAAAACGAAGGA
>CAYWBK010000606.1:0-3229 GCA_964455745.1 uncultured Armatimonadia bacterium | reverse complement strand
ACCTGCCGCCGCCGCCGCCGTTCGAGACGAACCCGTAAGCAGACGACGGGGTTGGCGGGGCCATGTCAACTCCCTTCGCTATGGCTATCGGAGGCAGACTCCTCCCATTGCGGAGCCGGGGGCGGCAATACTGCGTTCATATCGATCCCGTCGTGCGCCAAGCGCAGCGCGATCTGTTCGGCCATGTCACTTTCCAGCGCCATGTAGACGTGACTGCTGACCGGCGTCTCGGACGGATGGAGTATGGGGCGGCCGAGGTGGTTTCTTCCGACCCGATGCCGATCCTCATCCACAAAGAAGCTAACAGCCTCCCCCAGTTCCCCGCCCAGCCATGTGCCGGCGATGGAGGTGCCAAAGATTCCAAGGCGGCAACTCCGTGTAAGACTTCGCGCGTGATCGCGCATCCCGATCAGCCATTCCAGACACTGGCTGGCCCACCTCAATACTTCTGAAGAATTGCCCGGCTTCTGACCTGACTCGCATGTGTCGACTCGTGCCAGTACGGTCGTCTCGCGGGAGACCAGATCAGGCATCCCGGACACGCTGTACCCCGCCCGTGCGGTGATCCAGCGCACGGCCGGCGGGGTGAAATGGCTGGCATGGTCGACTTCGAGTAGGTCGAAAGGTTTGCGCCAGGTATTGGGGACCTGGATCAGCAGGAGCCCTCCAGCCGCGATCTTACCCCGCAGGCCGGCCAGAAAACCAGAGGGATCAGGTATGTGCTCCAGCACATGGTTCATGATCACCAAGTCGAACTGCCCGGGCACTTCATGCGCCGGGCAGGAGAAGAACGCTCCCGGTCCGGCGATAGCCTCGACCGCCTCCCTCTGCCGCTCGCCCAGATCTTGACCAACCAATACCCAGTCTGAACGAAGAGAACTGAAGCTTCGCAGCAGGGCGCCATTCCCACACCCGATCTCAAGCATACGCCCCTGGCGAGGCAGATCGAAGTACACATTGAGCCCCTGCAGCAGGCGTTGCGACCGGGGGGCCATTGCCGTCGAATCTGGTGTGAAGATGCCCTGCTCGATGCCGCCGCTCTGATGGTAGATGTCGTAGGCTGCGTAGATGCGGCCGACGTCGTCCAACCACTCGGCGTCGATGGCTTTCTGGATGCAGCCGCAGTCGGCGCATACGCACAGCTTCCCGCCGGCAGGCCACGGGCGGCAGTCGGAGGTGACGCGGCCGAGCTTTGCATTCGGTAACAAATGCTGAAGCGCAGGGGCGCCGCAGATGTGGCAGGCAGGTTCCGCGATCGGCGCCCACGGGTCAGCCATATTAGAGCCTACTCCTTCCACCCGATGGTGGTGCCGAGATTGGCCCTGGTGCGTACCCTCCACTCCTCCAGTTCCTGCAGGGTAATGCCCTCCATCCGGGCGATGGTCGCCTTGCGCGTGGGGCTGGAGAAATTGATGCGGTCCCACTCGTAGGCGCGGAGGGTCTGTAGCTCCACCGGCTTGAACTCGGGCGTCTCGACGAGGCCGGTCGTATAACCGAACTGCTGCTCGCCCTGTCCGTGCTTGATGTAGCCTTCCCGCGCGCAGATCTCCAGCAGTTCGGTCTTAGGAAGCGGTGTGGCGATGTGGAAGTTCACCTCATCTGCGTGCAACGCCTCGGCATACCGGAACGTGTCGCGGATCTCATCCCACGTCTCCCCGGGGAATCCAATGATGAAGTTGGCCGCGATCTCGAAGCCCCGGGCCTTCGCTGCGTCCACGATGCCGGGCACCTTTGCCAGGTCAAAGGGCTTTTTCACGATGTCCTTGAGGACGTGCGGGTTACCGGACTCCACGGAGATCGTCATCTGGTAGCAGCCGGTATTGTGCATGAGGTCCAGCAGTTCATCGTCAAGGCTCATGACGTTGAGGTTGGCGCACTTCCACATCAGGTCGTAGCGGCGCTCCAGTAGCCCTCCCAGAATATCCACCACCCGCGGCCGGTCGGCCAGGAAGTGGTCATCCAGGAAGATGACCTCGCGGATTCCATAGTGCTCGACCAGGCTGTCAATCTCCGCTAGCACACTGGCCGCGCTGCGCACCCGGATCTTACGCCCGGTGAGAAGATGCCCGGCGCAGAAGATGCAGTGGTATGGGCAGCCGCGCGAGGTGACCGTGGCGGCAAAGGGGAATTGCCGGGGGTGAAAGTGATGGGCGTAGCGACTCGGCTGGCGGGCGTAGCGCAGGAAGTCCAGCCCACCGTAGTCCGGGAGGGGGATGGCATCCAGGTCTGAAATGAAGCTAACGGGCGGCTGCACCGTGAGGGGCGTACCGTAAGCCACCCCGTCGATGGCGCTGAGGTCCCCGCCGCTGTTCAGCGCATCGAGTAGCTGCACCATCCGTACTTCGCCCTCGCCCAGGACGAAGTAGTCCACGTTCGCATCTTCGGCGGCCTGTTCCAGCACCAGTGTCGGCAACACGCCACCCAGTACGATGGTCGTTTCGGGAAGCTCCTCGCGGATGATACGGCTAACGAGCCGGGGCTCCTGCACGTACTCGGTGGACGAGGAAGTGATGCCCACTACATCGGGCCGAGTGCGGCGCAGTTCCGCCCGCACGTCCTCTTCGGTAAGGTCGTCGAAGTTGGGGTCGAAAATCCACGACCTGTAGCCGGCCTGCTTGAGGCAGGCGTTGATCAGGCCTAACCCGTACGGAATCAGCTTCCACGTGCGCTTGCCCAGCCAGGTGTAGTTCGGCTGCAGCAGCATCACGCTGTGAAGTCTGCGTTGTTGGCTCATGCTCGACCGTCTCCTATCACGATGGGGCGAGCTGCTCGGGTCGTTGCGATTGGTCCTCGGCATAGACCAGCGTTTCGTCGGCGTCGCGCGCGAGTACCACCGGCATCACTGAACGATCGCCTCGCTCGCCTGCGGCAGATACCAGGCGAGGTGATAGTTGGGCATCACGATCATCAGCATCGGGACGCTCTACCCGCCTGCCTCAGCTACAGGAAATCATTTGGCTTCAGTCTGACTTCGCACCGATGCAGCAGTGACGTGGTGGATTCACTGGCCCTGCGCTTGAATCCTCCCCGCGGCTCTTCCTCAATGTGTGTGGGTAGATGCCGCAAACTGGTCCTGGCGATCTTCACCAGGTGATATCCGGACACTACACAAGGCGAGTCGTTGCCGTCAGCCCCGAAGGGGCGTCCGCCAATTGTCTGGCTGACGTTCCTATCTGTTTAGCGACACTTCCTTCAGACCATGTGGCAGCGCGATTTATCGCGCGGATCA
>CAYWBK010000605.1:0-3231 GCA_964455745.1 uncultured Armatimonadia bacterium | reverse complement strand
TGCTCCTTGGGCATCGCGTCTGGCGCACTTCCCTGAGAGTGTAGTCGGTCGCGAACCCTCAGCCGTTCTCCCCCCTCCCTACGCGATACCCGCCTGCAGCGGGTCCGAAGAGCGCGTAGGGAGGGGGGGCCGGGGGGGTAGGCGGCCGTGGAGGCAGGTGAACAATCCCCGCTCCTCGCGCGTCAATGCGGCCATATACGCTGATCTGTACCGATTTGGGGAGTCCCGGCGGTATCCGGCCCATCGGGCCTCCTCTTTCAAAGCGGTAAGCTCTCCCCCGGCTTACCGAGACGAAGCAGACGCCTCCTAAAGGGCGTCTGTTTCGTTTCCGGGCGCCGTCCGTCCGCAGCGGCAGGAACTCCGCCGACCCGAGACGAACTCGCCGGAGATACGCAGTTCATCCCCCCGAGGTCTCTTCCCGCCATGTACGAGCCGCGTCTGACGAACATCGCCGCTTACTGGGACAATGCCGTCCACAAGCTGCCCCGCGCCGTTGCCGCCATCTGGGGCGGGCGGGCCTACACCTACGAAGAACTCGACGACTCGATCTCCCGCACCGCCGCTTACCTCAAGCACGAGTGCGGCTTCGGGCCGGGCGACCGCCTGGCGATTGCGCTGCCCAACTGCCTCGAATTCGTCATCGCCTACTGGGCGGCCCTACGTCTGGGGGGCATCGTCGCCCCAATCAACACGCACCTGCGCGCCGACGAACTGCAGTACGTGATCGGCAACATCGGGCCGAAGGCGCTCGTGGTGCATGATGACACCTGGGAGGCCATCGCGCCGTTTGTCGGAGGCAGTGGCCGCACAACTGGCAGTGGCCGCAATAGTAGCAGTGGCTGCGACAATCTTGTCGCGGATGCCGTCATCCCCGGCAGGATTGCCGGGGCCACCGACCACACCATCCCCGGCAGGATTGCCGGGGCCACAGTGAGGGTGTTGCACGTCGGTAGTGGCAGCGCAACTGGCAGTGGCCGCAATAGTAGCAGTGGCCGCGACAATCTTGTCGCGGATGCCGTCATCCCCGGCAAGATTGCCGGGGCCACCGACCACACCATCCCCGGCAAGATTGCCGGGGCCACTTGGTTCTCTGACGCCACCGGCTACGGGCGGCAGGAGCGCACCAATCCGGCCATCCAGCCCGCCGACCCGGCGGTGATCCTGCATACCTCGGGCACTACCGGACAGCCCAAAGGCGCCCTGATGACGCACGAGACGCTCATCTTCAATGTAAGGAACGGTATCCTCGCGCACTCTTTCCGGCACGAGGACGTGCATCTTCTTGCCATACCGTGTTTCGCGCCGACCTGCTCTTATACGCTGCTGGCCGCTTCGGCGTATCTCGGGAGCGGAATTTGCATCGCCCCGCGCCCGAACGTCAATGAGTTGATCGGCCTCGTGCGGGACCACGGGTGCACCACCTTCATCGGCGTGCCGACGCTGTTCCATCTCGCCACAAACGAGCCTGGTTTCGAGGCCGACAGCCTCCCATCGCTGCGGCTGATCGCCTACTCCGGCTCGCCGATGCCGGCGCGAACCATCAAGCGTCTGCGCGAAGGTTTTCCGCACGTGTCGCTGCACAACTTCTTCGGCCTCACCGAGACGATCTCGATCACCCACGTCCTCCCCAGCAAAGACGCCGCCGCGAAGCCCGAGTCGATCGGCAAGGCGCTGCCGGAGGTCTACACGAAGATCATCGACGATCGTGGCAACGAGGTCGGCCCGAACGAGGTGGGGGAGCTTTGCTTCCGGCGTGAGAACATCATCCCCGGATACTGGAACCGCCCCGGCTTGCTCGACGAGTCGATCTCCGACGAGTGGTTCCGCACCGGCGACTACGCCTACGTGGATGAGGAGGGCTTCTTCTATGTGCAGGGGCGCAAGAAGGAGATGATTATCGTCGCCGGGCAGAATGTGTACGCCCTGGAGGTGGAGGGCGTGATCCTCAAACACGACGGCGTGCGGGAAGTGGCCGTGGTCGGCGTGCCCGCGACCGGCGCGCGAGCGGCGTTGGGCGAGTTGGTGAAGGCGGTTGTGGTGCCGCAACTCGATACACAACTCAAAGAACTCGACATCAAGCGCCACTGCGCGCAGTTCCTCCCCAGCTACAAGGTGCCGCAGATCGTGGAGTTCCGCGAGGAGTTGCCCAAGAACCCGACAGGCAAAGTGCTGAAAAGAGAACTCTGAACGCAGAACGCTGAATCAACGTAATATACCTGGGAATTCACGAGATATTCCCAGGCCAGTCATAGGAGAACCGCCCCCTTTGCCGAACAGCGCATTACTACCCAGCACAAGGAGGCAGGATACTATGAGGCGAGGCTTTACGCTTATTGAACTGCTGGTCGTCATCGCAATTATCGCCATTCTGGCGGCGATTCTTTTCCCGGTATTCGCGCGGGCCAGAGAAAAGGCGCGGCAAGCGAGTTGTTCGAGCAACTTCAAGCAGATCGGTATTGCGCTGATGATGTACACGCAGGACTATGATGAGAAGTTCCCGAACGAATACTACGACGCCAGCGCTCCTCACCCGTGGGAGTGGTGCAACACCGGTCAGTACACCAACTACCAGGACTACTTAACCCCTTACATCAAGAATCAGCAGGTGTGGCGCTGCCCCTCAACCCAGCTAAGCGCCGAAGCCTGCACGGGCTACAACCACTATCTCCAAACCGTCGCGCTGGCGGGCGTCCAGTCGCCGTCATCGGTGCTCGTGACTCTCGATACGGTGTGGGAATGGTTCTATAACGGCGAGCAGTACGAGCAGAACCGCGTCGATTCGCGCCACAATGGCGGGTTCAACGTGCTGTTCGTAGACGGACATGTGAAGTGGGAGAAGCGCGAGAACATGCTGCTCAATCAGATCGACGAGACATTGCCTGCGACCGCCTGGTAGCCGAAGCGGGCGGAAGACTGAAGGCCGCTCCTTTCCCGAAGGAAGGGAGCGGCTTTTTCGTGCCTGCACCTCACGGCGATGTTGACGGAATGTGCCCGCCCTTGGTCGCTTACAGGATATGGCGGTCTGTGGCGGGGCCTGCAGGATGATGGATTCGAGGTCGTCTCTGCGCCGTGCGCCGTCATCCTGCCCATCCTGTTATTCTGCCGTTCCCCCCGCGCCGCCGGCAGGACCGGCAGATCGACCCGGTGATAGGGTCCGCCCGCCGATTGTAGGTAGAACTGCCGCAAGCGTGGCGGCAGGGAACAGCGAGGGGAACAGGATTGATAGGATTT
>CAYWBK010000604.1:0-3235 GCA_964455745.1 uncultured Armatimonadia bacterium | reverse complement strand
CTAGACGAACGAAACTGGAGTATAGCCTGCTATATGCGCAATTTCCTGCCGAGAGTCCGCATTCCCAAGCCCGACTACGACGATCTCGTCCGGCTCGCCCGCGAGTGTCTGGAGGGTTGCCGGGTGCGGGCCGCGGACGGCGCCGTGCTGTTCTGTCCCGACGGGCAGGGGAACTACGGCGCGCTGTGGACGCGCGACTTCTGCTACATGGTGGAGGGAGCGGGTGAGCTTCTCGACCGGGCCGAAGTGCTCGCGGCTATCGACTACCTGCTGGCCGGGCAGCGCGAGGACGGGACGATCCCCGACCGCCGCCAGCCGAACGGCCTGAGCGTGTATGATGCCGGCCCGGTGGACAAGCCGCTGGGGTACGGGCCGCCGGCCGATAACGCCATGTTCATGGCGAAGCTGCTGTGCTCGTATGCCAGGCGTCACCGCGACCCCGGGGGCTTCGCCGAGCGTAGCGGCGCGATCATCCGGGCGATGGAGGCCGTCCCCCGTGGCGCGGAGGGCCTGGTGTTCATCGACCCGAACCGCCCGCGACCCGGCTATGGTTTCACCGACTGCATCGCCAAGACCGGCAAGGAATTCTACTGCTCGCTGCTGTATTGGGATGCTTGCCAGGCGATGGCATCTTTATGCAAGGAGTTCGAGTACCACGAGGATGCGCACGATTGGTACGAGCTGTCTGAGCGGATGTATGACAGCATCATCGAGCTTTGGGACGAGGAATACGGCATGTACCGGGCGGCGAGCCGCGACTGTCGGCAGCTCGACCTGTGGGGCAGCGCCTACGCGGCTGTGATCCGGGCCGCCTCGAAAACGCACGCCGCGCGTATCGCCGAGTTCCTCCTTACCACAATCGACGACTGGCGCTTCAAGGGGCATGTGCGGCACCTCCTGATGGGTGAATACTGGCAGCGGCTGCTGGTGGATTTCCCGCCGAACACCTACCAAGATGGCGGTTTCTGGGCCGTGCCGACGGGCTGGGTGGCGCGGACGATATCGCTCATCGACCCCGAAGCCGGGCGGCAACTCGTGCTGGACGCCTTGCAGGAGTTCCGGGAGCATGGCGTGCATGAGTGGATCGGCCCCGACGGGCGACATGTGGCCGGATATGTGGCGAGCGTCACGAACCTGCTGGGGGCGACGGGACCGCCCAAGGCGCAGTGAAGACGGGGCGTATGATGGAGTCGTCATCCGCGCTGGATCGCCGTTTGCGCGAGGTCGAAGAGCAGATCGGAAAACGCATCGTCCTGCGGCCTGTGCGCGGCCCGGAGCGGAACTTCCGGGGTCGCATAGCGTCTATTCCTGGAGCCGTCGTCCTGGAGTATCGGGACGAGACCGCCGGGTACTTCTGGGACAGTGACATCATCGAGGAGTTGCTCGATCACCTCGCCGCCGGCGGGGGGCCGGTCGAGAGATGGGACCTTCCCGAGGCCCCGGGCACATCAGAGGGTTCCCCCGCGAAACAAGGGGACTTCCCCTCGGAAGACGAGTGTAGCGACAAGCCATGAGTGTGTCTTCGCAGCCCACCAACGAACGCCCGACTCGCGCCCGAAGCATCGCCATCGCGCTGATCTGTGCGGTCTGCGTCGCCCTTACGCTGACCACGGTCTCCTGCAACGACCTCAGCGGCCGCGAGGTGCTCGCGACCGTCAACGGGCAGCCGATCACCCGCGCAGACCTCGACAAGAAGCTGCGCGAGACAAGAGGAGCCTCAGTGCTCCTGCAAATGGTGGATGAGATCCTGGTCGAACAGGAGGCCACGGCGCAGAAAATCACCGCCACTCCCGAGCGGCTCAAGTCGCGGATGGAACAAGCGGAGGCCAACGCCGGATCGCGTGCCGACCTCGAGGCGACGCTCAAGAAGCACGGCATGTCTATGGATGCCTTCCAGAAGCAGCTTACTGATGACGTGTATCTCGACGAGATCGCTCGGCAGAAGACAACGGTCACGGACCAGGAGATCGGGCAGTATTACAAGGAACATGCGAAGGAGTTCTCGCGAGGGGACCGGGTCAAAGCGCGGATGATCCTGCTTGAAAGCCGGGAAAATGCCGATGCCGTGACTTCCGCTCTCGCCGCCGGCGGAGAGTTCAACGGCCTCGCCAAGACATTCTCCACGGACCCGGCCACGAAGGACAAGGGCGGGGACATGGGCGTTATCGAGCGCAAAGACTACGCCAAGCCGATCACCGAGGTCGCCTTCTCACAGAAAGACAACCAAATCAGCAAGCCGTTCAAAACGCCGGACGGGTGGGCGATCGTGCAGACACTGCAACATGTCTCAGGCGGAGCGCTGCCGCTTGGCGAGGTGCGCAAGGAAATCGAAGCGCGCCTGAACCGGGAGAAGCTGCAGGCCGTGCGGGAGGAATGGGTCGCCGAGAAACGTGCCAACGCCCAGTTCTCGATCCCCGACCCGGCCCTGTCCGCCGAGATCAAGAAGCTGGTCGATGGGCGCGTTCCGCCGACCATCGGCCAGCCGTAAGTCGCTTGCTGGATACTGGATGCTGGATACTGGATACTGGTGGGATTGGGGACGGGGGTCTCGATCATTCTTTTGTTTCAGAGTGCCGGAACCCGGCATGACGACTGCCTCGGAAATGGAGTGGGCGTGACAATCCTGTCGCGCGTGGGGCGGGCGTCTCGCCCGCCATCGCCGTCATTCTCATCGTCTCAGAATGCCGGAACTCGGCACGAAACTGCCTCGGAAAGCGCCGTTTGCCGGGCCAACGGCGACCTCACCCTGACCCGCCTACAGCGGGTAGGCCCCTCTCCACGCGTGGAGAGGGGAGAACGGCAGCGGTTTGCTGCTGCGCGAGATCGCCGTTTGTCTCTCCCCTCCCGGTACGGGAGGGGTGCCCGCGCAGCGGGCGGGGTAGGGCTGTCCCGGCGGATGAACGACGGCTTCTTTCCATCGTCTCAGAGTGCCGGAACCCGGCATGAAACTGCCTCGGAAAGCGTCGTTTGCCGGGCCAACGGCGACCTCACCCTGACCCGCCTACAGCGGGTAGGCCCCTCTCCACGCGTGGCTATGCTTTACCCACATCTTGCGTGCGAATCACGGGCTGTTGCCCCAAAAGGCCCGAAGGGCCGAAAGAGTTTAGCCAGGCTCGCAAGAGCCTGGAAAGCAGCCCCTCCTTGGATAAGAACAGCCCCCGAAGGGGGCGGCACAATGGCGCACTGTTGTCGGTTCTGTGTCGCCCCTTCGGGGCTTGCGGGCTATGTGGGGCCG
>CAYWBK010000603.1:0-3252 GCA_964455745.1 uncultured Armatimonadia bacterium | reverse complement strand
ACTGCGGCCTGCAATTATGATAAGATATTTTGTTGCTTATCAACAGCGTCCGGGACACCGCGCCGCACCAAGACCATCCCGTCCGCAGGACGGGTGGCCGAAGGCCCTATGGCCCGTGTCATCGACGGCTTGGGCGGCTGCGCCGCCACCCGTCCTGGCGGACGGAAACGACCCCACTACCGGCCCTGAACCGGACGCTGAAGCATCCGGCTGAGGGGCCCTTCGCGCCAAGCGTCCGCGGACGCAACGGCAACGGCTTACCCGGAGCAGTCGGCTACCCCCCTCGCCAAGACCAGTCTATGGCATCTACCCACACACATTGGAGAAGAGCCGGGAGGAGGACCGGGCCGGATGGCGAAGTCAATACGATGGGAGCGGGCTTCCAGACCGCAGCCGGGGCGTTTCAGGTCTCCCAGGTTCGTTCCGGGGCGCGTACGGGGCCATCCCTCTTCAAGGAGATTGACGATGAACCATCTGGCGCCTATTGCGAACTATCTGCTTATCACAGAGTGGGTATCAGGGATAGTAGCCTTGCTGACTACTGCGATCGCCTTCACCGAACTCTCCTTGGGAGAGGGCGCGTCTTCGGGGGCAATGCAGAAGCAAGCCCTCAAGAGGGCGAAGCGCCGGTTCATCTGGGCGGGAGGCTTCTGGGCGCTTACCATTCTCTGTTTCCTTTTCCTGAAATACACGCGGTAGCCGTTCGCCATCGCTCGAGGACGTTCTCGCGTCACCCCTTCGGCCTCGCCGCGCTTGTTCCTCACTCTCGACGGTTCGCGTTTCACTTCGCCTGCCCCGGTGGAGTGGGCTTCTGGTTCGCGACCTCCCTCGCCCTCTCGTTGATGCCCCAATAGGCGGCCTCGCCCTTCGCTGTGACGGCGTGGGTAAGCGCATTCTCGCGCTTCTCGGCCCCTGACAACGGCCAGAGCAAAATGACTGACGCGAGGAATAGCGCCGCGAGGGTGGGCGGCGTCAGAAACCGAAGCGAGGCGAAGAAGCAGCGGGCCTTACCCGGTCTGTCCTCCGGCGGCATGGCAGCCCGTAACCGTCGCACACCCCTCCCGACGCGAATGAGCCAGACAATGAAGCCGATGCCGCATGCGATGGGGATCGCCCAGACGGCCGCCGTCCACCAGTAACTCATCGGCTGAGGCCTGATGTCGAAGAAGACGCCGACCAGAGCACCGGGGAGAGCCGCCCATATCAGCAGGCTCAGCCAGTCGCGATAAGTCCAATCAAGCCCCGTCACCGGCCTGCGCCAGGGCCGGGTGGCGAGTGTGGTTAGACCGAGGATCACGGCCAAGGCGAGAAAGGTGGCGGTGAGCAGCCACACCGCGCAGCCACTGGCGATAGCGGGGCCGACGGACGCGTCGACAAGGGCCTTAACCATTATGTTGGGGACAGCAGCGCTGGCATCGCGCCATGCAGCCGCCTCGGCGCTGTCCCGCTCGTAGAAGGCGGCGACGTCGGGTCGCCCATGCTCGCGCAGGTAGGCGCAGAGGCCCACCACCCGGGCTTCATCCATGCGCTTGGTGCGGGCGGTCTTGTCGGCAATGGCTTCGGCGGCACGCTCATCGATGGCCGAAAGGAAGTGAGACGCCACCATCCGTGTGACGGCGATTCCGGTGAGGCCATCCAGGATGCTGTACGCGTCGACGCGCATCAGGTGGCCGAGGCGCACGGTGCTCTCATAGCAGGCGACGGCGTTCGCATGGTCGCCGGCATCCCGGAAGCGGTCTCCGATATTCGCCAGCATTCGAGCCGTGGAGCGAATGCGGCCCAGCAAAGTCAAATCGCCAGACAAATAGTAGGCCAGCGTCGCCTGCGACGCCGATAGGCTATCGCACAGCCGAGATCGGGCTGCCGCGACCTCGGGTTCATAGAGCGTCCAGTCGGGCTTGCTGATGGCACTCTTGGCCAATCCGAGGGCGTCCGCGTCCCTGTTCTGCGCGAAGTAGGTCCAGATGAGCGAGTAGTCGCAGGCCGCATTGTCGGGAGCGTCTCGATAAAGTGCGAGAAGCAGGTCCTGCGCAGCACGCAGGTTTGCCGTCTGTTCCGGGCTGCGCGGCTTCGGCGGCAATAGGGCCGAAGCGGAAGGCTCCTCCTCCGGGCGATCAATGCCGCCTGCCTTGGAGAGCAGGTACGTGGCATAGCGGAAACGGATCGGGACGGATGTGGGGGCCAGCGCCGCAGCCTTCGCGAAGGCATCGCCAGCGGTGGTCTTGGCCGGTGGACCGTAGAGTTGGGCATTTGGGATGTGCTCCGCAAACTCGGCTATCTCGGCGTAGCCGAGCCATATCTCGGCATCGTCCGGGTGCGCGAGGGCCACAGCCTCGCAGTCGGTCTGCAGAAGCCGCACAGGCGGGCCGGAAGTCACGGATGTGGCGATCATGCGCCTGATGGATGGAACGGCCACGAGCACAAAGCAGGCCACCAGAAGCAGAAGAGCGGTCAGTCGCCAGGGTCTCATTTCGGGATGTCCCCCGTTCGCGGAGTGGTCTGCGGGGCGGACTTGTCGATTCTCTCGTCGATGTGCCAGTTCTTTCACCACTCGCAGGTGGTACAGGGTCGATTCGCCGCGCCGAGACGCGATCCTTCGGAGGTGAGCGGATATGGGGCTGTTTGACCGCGCCCGGTGGCGCGGGTATACTGCCGTTGGAGAGTGGGCCGGGCAGTCGCGGGGCGCGTGCCTTCGGGTGGGCGTCACGAGGAAAGTCCGAACTCCGCAGGGCAGAGCGCCGGCTAACCGCCGGGAGGGGCGACCCTACGGCACAGTGCCACAGAAACGACACCGCCAGGGGCGGCAGGACTCTCGAGCCCTGCTGCAAGCGCGGCAGGCTTGGACGCGCTCAAGAGGCGCGCTTCTGGGCCGGCAGGCGTCCTGGTAAGGGTGAAATGGTGTGGGGCCTGATAAAGGGTCCGTCGGCGAAGCCGACCTCCGCCCGCAGGGGTCTGGTCCGGCCTCGCCGATGTAAGAGCGCACCAGCGATGCGGCAACGTATCGGCTGAGGCAAACCCCGCTTGGAGCAAGCCCGCATAGGAGAGCATCCTGTAGGCCGCGAGCCGGTCCGCCGGCCCAGTACCCGCAGGTAACGGTCGCCCGCCGTGGCTCTCGGGTTGGGTGCTTGAGGCGGATGGCAACATCCGTCCTAGACAAATGACTGCCACGCGTCTTCCGATCGAGGACGCGCACAGAATTCGGCTTATAGGCTCACTCTCCGTCCTATAACCCCCCGAGTAGTGCTGTTATGT
>CAYWBK010000602.1:0-3262 GCA_964455745.1 uncultured Armatimonadia bacterium | reverse complement strand
TGATACCTGGAGGGTAGCTCTTTTCGTCTCTACCTACAACTGGCGAACGCACCCTATTGGCCTTGACGCCTCGTGTTTGTCGTGATACACTTCACAGTGTGACAACGGGTCTTTGCGACCCAGTAGCCACACCGGATCTCGATGCCACCCCTACGCTCAACACCAGGCCCCGAAGGGAGGGTACCTCCGGCCAGAGCTAAGGATCAGGGCGTGTCGGGTCGAAGTAAGCCGCTGACATGGCTGGACACCGAGCGAGGAAACACGGAAACTCGCCCATTGTTCGCCTTGCACGACCGGCCGCTTCGCAGGCCGCACCCATGTTTCACCGGGCAGGCCTTCCGGCATCTGCAAGGAGGGTATGAGATAATGAAAAAGACAGCATTCGCACTGGCAATCGTCGTGGCGTTCCTGGTGGCCGCGCCGCTTTTCGCCGCGAATCCGGCGGAAACGGTGCCGTTCGACCACTGGGCGTACGATGCCGTACAGCAGCTTGTGAACAAGGGAGTCATCATCGGCTACCCGGACGGCACTTTCCGCGGTGACCGCGCGATGACCCGCTACGAGTTCGCGATGGCGATCTCGCGTCTCATCGACAACTTCGGCAAGATGGTCCCGACCGGCCCCGCCGGCGCTCCCGGGGCCCCCGGCGCAGCCGGCCCGCAGGGCGAAGTCGGCCCCGCCGGCGCGCAGGGACCGGCAGGCGCGCAGGGCGACGTCGGCCCGCAGGGACCGAAAGGCGAGATCGGCGCTGCCGACATGGCGCAGGTCGAAGCGCTCATCAAGAAGCTCCTCGATGAGTTCAAGCCCGAGCTTGCCGACCTCAAGAAGGACGTAGACTACCTCAAGGACGACGTCTATGACCTCGGCGATCGCGTGACGGCTCTCGAAGAGCAGGCCAAGAAGCCGAAGGCTTTCGGCTGGTTGGACTACCGCATGGGCATCGTCTCCAGTGCGCCCGCGGACGATGGCAGCCGCAAGTTCGACGGCGGCACCGCGTATGACAACCTGACCGCGAAGATCGGCATCCAGGGCAACATCACCGACGAGGCAACCGGCCGGATCGCACTGAAGGTCCGCGACAAGGCCGATCCCGTCAACAACTTCTCGTCGGTTGCCACTTACACCGGGCAGCCGTACATGAACTTCACGAACGTCGACGATCGCTTGGCCGAGAACATTTGGCTCGACGAAGCGTACATCGCGTTCCCGACCAAATTCATCGGCGGCAAGTGGAACTGGACCGTCGGTCGCCAGTACCAGCGCTATGGCCTCGGCCTCCTGGTCGACAACGAGCGCGAGTCCCAGCAGGGCGTTCGCGGCCAGTGGAACAACATCGCTGGCTCGGCGCTGAACCTGGACGTGTTCACGGGCGGCGCAACCTACAACTACACAATCCCGGAATTGGGGCCTGTGACCGACCACGACACCTACACCTCAATGATGGCCACCTATAAGAAGCCGAACTGGAGCCTCGGGTACGAGTACCTGTTCAACGGTATCGGCGGAGAGACCGGCTGGGCCGCGGACGGCTTCCTGAACTTCTGGGGCGGTCGCAACCTGTATGCCCAGTACGCCAAGCAGGAGAAGATCTACGCCGGCGTGAGCATGCCGACCGGGAACGACGCCATCATGGCGATGGCGGATATCTGGAAGGCTCCGAAGTGGGCTCTGCGCGGGTACTACAGCCGAGTAGGCGACAACTACGACGTGTACTACTCGTCTCTGCACCCGTACTACGAGCACATCGGCGATCCGCTCGTCGACTTCGGCAACGCCACCTCTCCGATCGAGTGGGAGCGCTGGACTCGCAAGCCTCTGGCACTGCCGAACCTGAGAGTCATCGGCGGCCAGCTCGACTTCCAGATCTCCAAGGTTCCCTTCGAGATCGCCTACTACGACCTCAAGCCGCGCGATACCAGCGCGTCGGTCGCAGGCGGCTCCGTCGCGCAGTATGAGGACGGCAGCCTCGTCTACGACAAACTCTGGAGCGTTGGCTGCTCCAAGGAGATCGCCAATGGCGTCACTCTGAACCTGCTCTATGCACGGCAGCAGGCGAAGGACGCCCCGGAGGACTCCGACCTCGCAACGCCGAAGGACGCGCAACTGCTCCAGGGCGGTATCACCATCGGCTTCTAAGCCGAACGCCCAAGCTGAAAGCAACACCCCGAGAGCCTCGGCCATGTGCCGAGGCTCTCTGCTTTCCAGCGTTCGACGGCAGCGTATACCCTCGGCGCACACGCTTCGGATGCTGCAAAACCACGCTCATGCTCGGTCCAGTGCTACACGGGCACAGATCGGACACAGTTTAGTCCAGAAGTAGCCAATTGCCTCTTGCATTATTCTCGTGAATGTGTCATAGTACCTCAACGCCACATCGAGCTTCTCCGCAACGTGTCATACACCCACGGAGTGCCCGTCACACGGGGGGAATCCCGGTGTGCGCAGTCGCTCACACCGAGCGTCGAGCCTAGGGTCTGGCCTCAAGCTCCGACGCCGACAAATCGAAAGGTGTGCAACCGAGGCTGACGGCCAGCGGCCGCGTCCGGGAAATTGTGTGGAGTCCAGGCCCTCCCACGTACGAGTGGAGACACGACTGAAATGGCAAACAAGACCCTTTATGTTGGGAACCTGCCGTATGATACCAGCGAGGACGATCTGCGCGAGTTGTTCGGCCAGTTCGGCCCCATCGAAGAGATCCGCCTGATCGGGGACAAAGGCTTCGCGTTCGTCGACGTTCCGGCCGAGCTTATGAACACCGCGATCGAAGACATGAACGGCAAGGACTTCAACGGGCGGACGCTGACGGTCAACGAGGCCCGTCCGCGCACCGAGCGCCGCTCGAGTGGCGGCGGCTTCGGCGGTGGCGGCGGACGTGGCGGCGGCTTCGGCGGCGGTGGCGGCGGCAGCCGTGGCGGACGCCCGGGTGGCGGCGGTGGCGGCGGCGGACGTTCAGGTGGCGGCGGCGGTGGCGGACGGCGCGGTTGGTAGTGGTCCTTTCTCGCTAGTAGGGAACTGGCGACGGGTAGGAGAATTCTCCTGCCCGTCGCTTTGCTTTTGGGGCAAGGCTTGCAATCGAAAGCGCCCAACGTGTTATCGCGGAAATCGTTGGCTCGGGGCGAAAGCGTTGCGCTGTGCCGCGTTAAGCCCAATACGGTTCACTTAAGCTGTGGAGTGTATCCACCTGCGCAGTATGTGTTTAGCGGCACCTCTCTCAGACCATGTGGCAGCGCGATTCATCGCGCGGATCACGTCGCATAACTAC
>CAYWBK010000601.1:0-3269 GCA_964455745.1 uncultured Armatimonadia bacterium | reverse complement strand
GCAGGACGGGCGGCGCGAAGCGCCCGACAGAAAGGCCCAGCCTGCTGGCGTCCCCGGACGGCTTGGGCGGCTGCGCCGCCACCCGTCCTGGCGGACGAAAACGGCCCTGATTGCCAGCCCAGAACCGAGCGCTGAAGCGCCCGGCTGAGGGGCGCTTCGCGCCGGGCGTCCTGACGGACGCAACGGCAACGGCTTACCCAGAGCAGTCGGCTACCGACCTCGCCAGGACCAGTTCATGGCATCGACCCACACACATTGAGGAAGAGCCCAGGCCGCGGCTGGGAAGGTCTGCCGCGGTTGCTGGCGAATGATCTCGACCCGGTTGCCGCGTCACCAGCGGGACCGTTTGCCCCGGAGAAGGCGCCTCACCCCCGGCCCCTCTCCGCAGGCGGAGAGGGGAGAACGACAACGACGTCTTACCGCCATCCTCTCCCAGGCTGCCCGACTATGGCAGACCCGGAGAGGGACCTATGCGCCGCAGGCGGGTAGGGTGAGGTCGTCGTCTACATCGCTGCATAGTGCCGGAGACCGACATGACGACTGCCCTGAGCACAGGAGAACACCAATGAACGCACAGCTATCCCTTCCGGCGATCCAGGTCATCGCGGAGACGCTCCCCGAAGGGTGGGAGAAGGCCGTCCTCGCCACCTGGGAGCAGGGAGCCGCCATCCAGACACAGTATGACAAGCCGGGCGATCCGCCGAGCCGGGACGCGACGGTAATGATCTCCATCGCCGACCCGTTCGCCGAGCCGCGGATCCATCGCGCCTTCCCCGGCGGCATGTACGACCTGGAGGTCTACACGCAGGAAGTTGTCGACGGCATCCACGACCACTGGATCGCCCCCGAGGAGGGCAAGTGGCAGTACACCTACCACGAGCGTATCGCCGCGTACTCGGTGCCGGGCATCGACAAGCCCATCGACCAGCTCGCCTATGTGGTCGACGCCCTCGCCGGGGCGCCGCACACTCGCCGCGCTCAAGCCGTCTTGTGGAAGGCCTGGGACGACGCCGGCATCGACCACCCCGCCTGCCTGCAGCGGCTGTGGTTCCGGGTATTCGACGACCGGTTGGTCATGAGCGCCCACATGCGCAGCAACGATGCCTTCAAGGCCGCGTTCATGAACATGTTCGCCTTCACACACCTGCAGGCGAAGGTCGCGCGGGAGCTGTCGGCCCGTCTCGGTCGGGAGATCGCGTGCGGACAGTATAACCATATTGTGGACTCGTTCCACATCTACGGGTCGTACTTCGACGAGTTCGAGGGGTTCCTCAAGAGCGTCGAGGTCAGAACCTGGGAGCAGCGCACTTTCCGATCTGAGGATGTGGAGGAGATGTTCGTAGAGGCGCGGCAGAAGATCGCGAATTCGCTGAAGGCCTGAGGGCGAAAGGCGAACGACGGACTGCAAACGGTGGCTAACCACAGAGACACAGAAGACACAGTGAACGACGGGAACACTGCCGACTTGCCCGAGGGTGGACGTCAAGGGCCTTTGCCGTTAGCTGTGTCTTCTGTGTCTCTGTGGTTAGCCGCCGTCGAACCCACGCATCAAGCCTAATCGGTCCGCACATACGTGCTGCCGGGGAAGCGCCGGACCAGGGACTTGACCTCCAGGAGCATCAGGGCTGACGTCACCGCTGCAAGGCTCAGGCCGGTCGTCTCGGCCACCGCGTCCACATGTTTCGGCTCGTGGGAAAGCGCCGCCAACACCGTTCGCTCCGTTGTCGGCAAGTCGGACAGGTCCCGCTTGGGGCGCTCGGGCACTGCCGCGAGGCGGATGCCCAGGCCGTCCACAATGTCCTCCACCGTCTCCACGAGGCCCGCGCCATCCCTTATCAGGGCGTGGCAACCGCGGCTGTGCGGTCGGTGGATGTCCCCCGGTACGGCGAATACCTCGCGGCCGGCCTCGGTAGCCTGCCGTGCGGTGATGATCGCGCCGCTTCGGTCCGGAGCTTCAACGACGACGGTCCCCAACGACAGCCCCGCAATGATCCGATTGCGCGAGGGGAAGTACTCTCTCAGCGGAGGCACGCCGAATGCAAACTCGGTGACCACCGCCCCCTGTGACGCCACATCGGCCCGCAATTGTCGGTGCTGCGGAGGATATGTGGTGTCGGGCCCGCATGGCAGGACGGCGATCGTTCGTCCACCGGCCTCCAGAGCCGCCCGATGCGCCTCGCCGTCCACCCCCAGGGCCAGCCCGCTGACCACCGTGAAGCCGCGCATCGCGAGGCCGGACGCCACGTCGCGAGTGACCTTCACCCCATACGGCGTGCACTTGCGCGTGCCAACCACGGCGACGGCGAGTTCGTCGCGTTTCTCCAGGCCGCCCTGCACGAAAAGCATCGCCGGCGGGTCAGGCACTTCGCGCAGCAAAGGCGGATACCCCGGGTGATCCCACCCCACGATCCCCACGCCCGCAGACGCGAACCTCTCGCGGAGGGCGACCAAATCTGCTTCCGCCACTGCTGACTGGAACCGGGAGACGTGCGTGGGTTTGAAGCCGTCGACCTGCAGGAGGGCGTCGTGGTCGGCGATCAAAGCGGCCTCAGGGGTGCCGAAGGCCTTCAACAGGGCCACTTGTCTGCGCGGCGACAATCCACTGGCATTGAGGACCAGCCACGCGTCTGTGTTCTCCATCTACGCCCCCCTACAAACGCGAAAACTCCCGATCTGGGAGTCTCCGGTAATGTGCATACAGTGCTCGGCTTCGCCTAGATGACCTCGTCGTCGTCTTCGGCGGCGACTTCCAACTCGGTGGCGGCGGAGACTTGGCTTCCCGGCTGCTCTTCGGTCAGGGACTCCTCGCCGACGTGCTCCGACTGCTGCGATGCCGTCGCGAGGTCGGCCTCCAACTGCGCGATCTTCGCCTCGTGCTCCTCGATCGTGCCGTTGCGTTCGGCGATGATGCGCTTGGCCTTCTCGACCTGACGCTTATACTTGTCGGTCTGTCGCTTTTGGCCCGCCCAAAGCGCCCACATCGAGAAGAGCATCACGAAGACGCCCACGACACCCCCGATGAAGGGCAGCGACCAGACCGGGAGTTCCTCGACCATCTTCTGGCTGACAGGCGAGCCGAGGCCGACTACGGAGATGATGGTCGGGTTCCACGAGATGAACAGGGCGCCATACGCCAGCGCCACCACGACGACGATAACTGTGCCAACAACCCTGAGCAAGGCCATGAAGCCGGTCCCTCCCGGGTGCTGTGTATGACTCATTTTCCGCACATTGACAATTGGTGTTTCGGATGGGTTGAGCGGCCAATA
>CAYWBK010000600.1:0-3286 GCA_964455745.1 uncultured Armatimonadia bacterium | reverse complement strand
GGTGATCGTCAAACGCGATCCCGGGTCGCGCGTCATCATCAGTTGCTTTCCCATCATGATACTGTTGCTTCTGATCTATTACGGTTGCGCTCCGGCCACGAAATCGAACGGCAACGGAATTCCACTCTCTGCCTCGTCATAGGTGCGGGAACGTCACCTCACCCGCGGCCCCCACGCGTGAAGGGGGGAACGGCGGACGGCCTCCTACCCTCTCGTGCGATTACGTCTTTGCCGACCTGAATCGGCAACGCGATGCGGTCGAGGCCAATTCCTCAGAATCATGGTGGCCGCGCGATCTATCGCGCCCAGCCCGTTCATAGTCTGCGCTGATCCCGAACACGGCGACCGAATCAGGCGCGATAAATCCCGCTGCCACATGGTCGGAAAGAGGTGTCGCTAAACATTCAGACCTCCCCTCGTGGACAGGAGGAACGACGGACGGCAACGGCCTCCTACCCCCTTGCCCCCTCCCTTGCGCTCTTCGAGCGCGTAGGGAGGGGGTAACGGCTTACGGCAACGGCTTACGGCTACGGCAACGGCTTACGGCTTACGGCTTACGGCTTACGGCTACGGCCTACCGCTTACGGCTACGGCGCATTGCGCGGGCTGGAACACTTGCGGCGGATATGCCGGCATCACTTCAGGCTCAGCAGTGAATGCGGCGCTAGTTCGACTTCGTGGCCGGTGATGCGGGCTTGGACCGGCTTATCGCCGTCGTTATAGGCGATCACCTCGCCGCTCGCGAGGAGGGTCGTGTATAGCGTGCCCCACGCCGCATCGGGGGCGAGTTCGCGGGCTGCGGGCTTCGTGGGGTCGAGCTTCGGCAAATTGTAGATCGCGTCTCGCACCACCGAGCGATACAGGGCCTGGTTCACCGGTCCGCCGGCGCAGATGATGCACAGGCCTTTGCCGAGTGGGCGCGCCCAGATCGCAGGCTTCCCGGCGCTGGTCGCCAGGACGCGGGCCTCGCGCGTCAGGCCGGGCACTCCGGGCACCTGGCCCAGAGCGGCGGACTGCGCGGTGTAACGCAGGAAAGCGCGGTCGGCGACTGTTGCCTCGGCGGGGGCTGTGAGGGCTTCGCCGCCGCCACTGAGGCGCTGCCAGACGCTTGTGTCACCCTCCACGGTCATCATCGGCGCATATCCGCGCACCATGACTCCTCCGGCTTTCACCCACGCCTCGATCTTCGCCAGTACGTCCGGCGGGAAAAAGACGCCATCGGTGAACACGAGCACGCGGTAGCCGGACAGCGCGCCGTCGCGGACCATGCGCTCGTCGACGATGTCGAAGTCGGTCACGCTGCGAAGCTGGGTCCCGAGGGCGTCGAGGAGTGGCGGATAGCCGACCTGGGGGCGGAAACGCTGGTCGGTGTTGGGGTACATGAGGGCCACGTCGCAGACGGTGTTCTCGTGCGTCAGGAAGCCCCCGTACTTGCGGAAGACCTTCGTCGCGCCGACAGGATTGTTGCCCCAATCCCAATAGCCGGTTGCACGGCAGGTGATCGACTCGAAGAAGCGGCCCACCTCGCCCTCGGGGGTGATGCCGCCCGGCGGTTCGGACCAGAACGGCACCCCGTAGAAATGCGAGGCGCTGGCGAGGCGACGAAGCATCGTGGACAGGTTCCGCGCCGGGGGCTGGAAGCCGCCGTGGGTGGAACGCATGTCGCAACCGGACTCACGGCAGGCCTTGACGATAGCCGTGAGATCGCAGCCGCCGACGAGGGACTCATCGCCGTTGCCGACGGGCACCACCAGACGCGACTTGGGGAAGTGCTTGCGGGCGGTGCGGGCGACCATGCGCATATAGTCGGTCATCGAGTCGTGGTACCAGTTGATGAAGTCCAGCCAGTGCCGGCGGTCGGTGACGGGCATGCTCTCCGGGGGGATGCTCGGAATGGGCGGATAAGCGACTTGGTCGAAGGACGCATAGCTCGTACCCCAGGCGGCGTTGAGTTTTGTGACCGTGCCGTACTTGTCTTGCGCGAGCTTCCTGAAAGCGGCCCTTGCGTAGTCGTCTCCGCACCACCAGTCGGCGGTGCCGGTGCCCGCCTCACCGAACCTTGTGCGCTCGTCGGGATGGTAGCCCATCGGAAACAGCACTTCGCCGAAGTCGCCGTGTATGCCCAGGTAGATCGCCGCGACGTTGTCGACGCCGCTTCCATAGTGTTGCGCCATCGCGGCGTAGCAGTGGTCGAACCACTCGGGCAGGTATGGGCTCCAGATCGACATGCAGCGCAGCCTCCGGCCGGTATTCAGACCGACGCTGGGCACGAAGCGATCGGTCTTCATCAGCCAGTCGGTGGTCCAGTGGAAGTGCGGGAAGTATTGCCAGCGCGCGCCGACCTTTTGCGCATCCGCGAGTCCTGCGTCCGCGCTCTGCCAGTCCCACTTGCCGGGTTCGGTTTCGTTGACCGTCAGGTGGTCGGAGTCGGTTTGCAGCAGCTTGAACCCCAGTGAGGCGAGGACGTGGTTCTGGCGCGCGGAGCCGACGCTGGAGCCGAGGATCATCGGCGGGCCGGGCTTCCCGGCGCGCTGGACGGGGACGATCGCGGTGCGGCCGTAGGGCTTGAGGTTCGGCAGATCCGTGGGCCGCACCAGTCCGTCCGGCGCCACGTCGCGCGCGGTGATGAGCGCCGCATCGAGATACAGCAGGTACGCGTGCTCGAGGATCGTCCGCCTCTCGTTGACCTTCACCCATAGCACATGGGGGCCGGGCTGGAGCTTCGTGTCCGTGAGCCGAACCCAGGCCATGCAGTTCGACACTCCAAATGCGGACCCGATATCGGTGTCCGTGTCGGCGTCGAAGTGCTTCCACTCGCCATTGTCGATGCGCCACCAGAAGGGGGATACGGACGTGATCGAGGCCGCAAGCCAGACATGGTAGATGGCCGCCGTCTCGGTCGAGAACGGCAGCTTCGCCCAGTAACCGTCGGGGCCGGGATCGGGGTCTTTCCATAGGCGCAGGATCTGGTCGCCGCTCACGATGCCGGGGAATGAGGCGGCCTCGTTGAAGGTGTGCTCGGTGGCCGCCTCCGCCTCGATGAAGATATCCGGAGGGACCTGGGCGAAGGCGGGGATGGAGAGCAACAAGGATAAGGCAAGAGTGGCTTTGAGCATGGGAGTTCCTTTCGGGGCTAACGGCCCTACCCCCTTGCCCTCTCCCTTGCGCTCTTCGAGCGCGTAGGGAGGGGGTAACGACGAACGGCCTCCTGCCCCCCAACGACAGCAACGGCGAACGGCCACCTACCCCCTTGCCCCCTCCCTTGCGCTCTTCGAGCGCGTAGGGA
>CAYWBK010000599.1:0-3289 GCA_964455745.1 uncultured Armatimonadia bacterium | reverse complement strand
TCAGCCCTGGGGCGAAATGCACCTACATCGCGACTTTTGCAACTGGCTCTATAGAGACGAAAACATGTCTTTATCGCGGCGTATTAACGGCAATCGCGGTCTGGAGACCGCTCCTACAGACGACGCAGCGACTTTTGCAATTACCTCAAAGAGCATTATCGCGCCAAATGCATGCCGAACAGCCGACTGCAACCGGGTGGCATGATTGGCGCGGTGAACCGCGCTTCCACACGGCCACGGTAGGCGGACGTTGCCGCCGCCACCTACAGTCAGCCATCCCTCTTGACGCTCCCCTCGAATAGTCTAGAATAGACGTATCTCCGACATAGAAAGGCACTCCCCGTGTCACTGCGCCTACCGCACCTTGTGCTGGCCTGTTTCGTATGTATCTGCATTCCCTTATTGGCAACCGGTTGCCGGGGCCGGTCGCCAAGTCCCGCTGCCGAGGCTCCCGCCGCAACGACTCAGCCCGTCCCTCCTGCGCTCACGCCTTCGTCTCCCGCCACCCAGGCAGCCCAGGCGCCTGCCTCCACCCCCGCGGACACTGAGCCCTTGTTCCTACCCGTTCCGGCCCGTTACCGCAGCCACATCATCCGCACGCGCCTGAAGGGTTTCCCGGAGAAGCTTCTGGCCCTGACCTTCGACGACGGGCCGAGCAAGAACATCACCCCGCGCATCCTCGACACCCTGAAGAAGCACGGCGCCCACGCCACCTTCTTCGAACTTGGAAGCTGCATCGACGGCGAGGAGGCGATCACCCGGCGCATCTACGCCGAGGGACACGCGATCGGCAGCCACTCCTACAATCACCCCGCCTCGACGACACCGGAGAAGGCGATCACGGAGCTGAAGAAGACCGCCGTTCTCATCAAGAAGTGCACCGGCCACTCGCCGCAACTTTTCCGGCCGCCCTACGGCAACATCGGCAACCTCGTCAAGGAAGCGCAGAGGGAGGGGTATGTCAGCCTTCTGTGGACGATCAGCTCCGCCGACACGGACGCGCACGCGACCGTCGATAAGATCGCGAACAACGTCATCCATACCCCGAATCCCGGCGACATTGTCCTGATGCACGACTCGTCGAACCATGACTTTACGGCCAGGGCGCTGCCGCGGATACTCGACGAGTTGGGAGCCGCCGGCTTCAAGTTCGTCACCATACCCGAGTTGCTGTCCGCGTGGGACAAGTGGCTCTCGACCCAGGCCCAGGCCGCGCCCACCGCAAATCCGCCGATCCCGCCCAAGAAGAGGTAAACCCTTATGCGTTCAAGCATCTCTGTGATTGTGCTTGCCGCGTTCATCGCCGCGGCGCTGGCGGCCGTATCGGGGCTGGCTTTCGGGGCGGACAACCTGTTGCCAAACCCCGGCTTCGAGCAACTCGACGAGCACAACTGGCCGGTTGGCTGGAGCATCTACAACTGGGGGCCTGAGGGCAGCGAGGGCACGGTCGTCCTCGACAGCACCGTGGCGCACAGCGGCAAGTCCTCCGTGGCCGGAGTGAATGCGGATGGCGCGGCGAGGATGGGCGTGTACACCCACGTGCCGCTGAAGGCCGGCAGCTACGAACTGTCCTTCTGGGCGAAGGCCGAGGAGGGCAAGACGGGCTTCGTGCGCTGTTACCTCGGCACCGCCTATTCGCGCCAGTTCCCGGTCGCCGACAAGTGGACGAAGATCACGTACATCAACACGCTCCTCGACGGCATCGACAAGACCGAGATCAACGTGCAGAACAGTTCGGGCACGCCGGGCAGGATCTGGTTCGACGACATCTCGCTCGTGCCGACGAAGACCCGGGCCGTCGAGCTGGTCCCCGACCCGCGACCGGTCGCGAAGCAGCCGAAGCTTCTGTACTTCGACGCAAATCTCATGTACTGGGCCGACCACGCGGCGGAGTGGAAGGCGCGCGGGTTCTCCGGCGCGTTCATCTCGGGCGTCTTCTCGGACGTGCACAGCGACGTCTGGGCCGCCGACAAGGACCCCAAGACGCGCGGCGAGGACGACAAGCTCCTGCAAGAGTGCAAGGCAGCCAACGCCAAGTGCCGCAAGGCAGGCATCGACAGCAACGTCCTCAAGGTCGCCTTCTACCAGGACCTGCCGGACCCGTTCGATGACGTGGAGTATGGCAAGATCGCGACCAACTTCCGCGAGGCCGCCCGCTTCGCCCGCATGGCCGACTTCCCGTGCATGGCCATCGACACCGAGTACACCGCCTACCAGTTCGACCCCGGCTGGAAGGGGTATGATCTCAAGAAGCACACCGCCGACGAATACGGCGCGAAGTGGCGAGAACAGTGGCGGGCGATCATTGCCGGCGTCGTGCGCGAATACCCATCGGTGGACTTGCTTGTCCTGCCGGAGGGGTCGGTGTACTACGGGCGGTATTGGGACGACATGTTCGCGGGGATGATTGACGCGCTGATCGCGGCCAAGCACAAGAACGGCCTGCACTTGTTCTGCGAGGGCAGCTACCAGAACCGCTCGCCGGTAGGTCTCCAGGATGTCGCCGAGGGCGTGAAGGAGACGACGGTGAGCCTCCTGCCTCCGCGTGGCGCGGAAGTGCCGCGTGGGGCGGGCGTCTCGCCCGCCAACGCCGTCGCAGGCGAGACGCCTGCGCCACGCGGGGTAGTCTCGCCGCGCGACTGGTTCAAGGCGAACGGCGATGTGGCCCTCGGCCTGTGGCCGTTGGGTTACTACCGCGCAATCAACGATGCGAACGGCAAGTTCCTCGGCTGGTCGGGGCGCAAGGAGCTTTTCGGCGACAAGATCGTCGGCTCGTATGCGGACAAGGGGCCGAATTACACTCTGGGGGAGTTCCGTATCCAATGCGCGGCGGCGCGGGAGTACACCGGCAAATACTTCTGGATCTATGGACACGGCTCGGCCTGGTGGCAGATGACGCCGGAGGAGGACGCACGGTACAAGAAGGAATCCCTGCAGGGATACCCCAGCGCCAATTACCTGCTGCCGACAGTGCCGGACATCAGCGAGTTCTACAAGATCGCGGCCAGTCGGCAGGTGTTGAGGTTTACGGGGAAGTAGCGTCTGGGAACTCAACTTGCGTGCAATGCGCACAGGACTGTGGGACGGATCAATGGTTTCAACCACGAAGACACCAAGTCACGAAGAACGGCGACGGGCGTCGCGCCTTTGCCGTTGAGTGTCCTCGTGTCTCAGTGGTCAATGCCTTGGCCCCGGCTTCGCCGGGTTGCGCCGTACCCGACATTTGATGTCGTCGTAGAGGAGGAATGAACATGACCCAGATGAGATACCGGAAACTCGGACGAGCGCA
>CAYWBK010000598.1:0-3293 GCA_964455745.1 uncultured Armatimonadia bacterium | reverse complement strand
AGCCCCTCAAGATGGCCTCTTGAGGACCTCTACCTACAATCAAGATTCGGACCCTTCCAACACCCGCGCCGCGTTCTTTACCACCGCCTCCGGCGGTCCGTCGGCCAGCAGGTCCGCGCCGATATTGCCCATGAGCAGCGCCCGGTCGAGGGCCGCCCGCGCCTCGCGCAGGTTCGCCGTCTCATCGACACTGATCGCCTCGACCTCCGTCTCCGCAAGCGCCGGCAAGATCGCCCGCGGGTTCCCGCAGATATGCAGGATCACCGGCGTCGAACGCCCGTGCAGGGCTGCGATCAGCTCGCGCAGATAGGGGTCGGCGAATTCGCGGTATAGCTTCCCCCCCAATATCTCCCCCGTCCCCGTCGGCTCGGCGATCATCATCGCGTCCGCCCCGGCGGCGATCTGATCCAGCGCGAACTCGGTCACGAGCGCCGCGCACCGCCGGAGCAGCTCGTGCACCTGCGCGGGTTGCCGCCGCATCGCCCGCAACAGCAGGCCCGCCTCCAGCACCTGGCCCGCGAGGCTCACTGGCCCGACCACCGTGCCCACGACCGCCACCTCGGGCGCTTGTGCCCGCAGCAAGCGGATCGCCTCCAGCACCACCGGCCTGCGGTCGCCCTGGGTGCCGGCAAGGCGCTCAAGCTTCCCCACCTCGCCGATGTCAGTCAGCGGCTCGCGCACGACCCGTGGCTGGACCTCCGCGCTGCCGTAGTTCACCTCCGCCCCCAGCGCCTCGGCCTCGACGGTCATGCAGAAGGGCACCCCGACGTTGTCCACGCCGGTGGCCCTTTGCATGTTGAGCGCCAGGCCGGCCATCAGCGAGGCGTCCCGGTGCGCGGCGGGCCAGCTAAAGCCCGTCGCCGCCATCACTTCCGTCACCGCGAACGACATCATGCCCCCGGGGCAGATGACCGGCGGGCGCGGCACGGTTTCTCCCCGCAAGGCTGCCAGGACAAGCTCGCGGGAGGTCACGCTGCGGCCCCCTCGGCAGGCGGAAGCTGAAGCGGCAGCCTCCCCCATTTGTCCGCCGCCGCCATCATCGCTTTCACGTTTTCGGGCGGCGTGTTCAGCGGCACCTCACAGCCGGTGGCGAGGATGTACCCTTTGGGGTTGTCCCCGGCGCGGCGTAAACAGTCAATCACCGCCGCCTCGATATCCGCTGCGCTCCCCTCGAGAAGCGTCTGCGCAGGCCGCACATTTCCCATCAGGCACACCCGGTCGCCGATGCGGGCTTTGGCCTCGGCGAGGTCCACAATATCCACACTAAGCACATCGCAACCGGTATCGGCCAACGCCTCCAGTATCCGGTGCGTCTTGCCGCACACATGTACCACTGCCGGCAGGCCCTTCGCGTGGATGGCGTCCACCTGCGCGGCCAGACCCGGCAGGGCGAAGGTGCGGAACTGCGCTTCGGAAAGCACGCTGCCCGTCGCCACCGGGTCCACGATGACCGGCACGCCCCCGGCCGCCGCGCAAGCGTCGATGAACCGCACCCCGACGGCCAGCGACTTCTCCAGGAGGGCCTTCGCCAGTTCGGGGTTGCGGTGCACGTCTCGCGCGAGGACATCGGTGCCGCGCAGGCCCGCCGCCGTTGTGAACGGCGCGGCAAAGCAGCAGCCCACGAACACCTCCTCCCCCACCTCCCGGACGCAGTGCTCGATGGCCTCCAGGTAGACGCGCATCCCGTTGTCGCCGTGCGGGTCGGCGTCGATGACCTTGTCAATATCCGCCGGCTCCTGCACGATAGGCGCATCGACGCGCGCGGCATCGTCCGCGGAGTAATGCAGCTTGGTCCCCATTGCCTCGGCGAGGACGCTGGTATCGGTGAAGATCGTGATCATGTCCTGGCCGTAGAAGCGGTACGCGGCGACGTGCGCTTCGCCCATCTTCCGGCCGTCGCGGCAGTGCTCGCCGACAGTCATCCCGGCGATACGGACCGCATGATTGAGGATCAGCGGTACGCAGGGGATGCGGTCGATCGGCTGCCCGGTGAGGAACGCTCCCATTCGCTCTTTCGGGGTCATGCTCGATCCCCCCCCACCAGCTCGCGAGCGAGGCGCACGCCGTCGGCGGCGTTCGCGCCGTAAGCGTCGGCCCCGATCTCGCGGGCAAAGGCGTGAGACACCGGCGGCCCGCCGATGATGACCTTGAACCGGTCGCGGACACCGGCCTCCTCCAAGCCTCGGACGACCCGGTGCATCCCTTCACGCGTGGTGGACATCAGTGTAGACAGTGCAATGAGGTCCGCGCCCACCGCCTGCGCTTCGGAGACGAAACGCTCGACCGGCACGTCGCGCCCGAGATCGTGCACGTCGAAGCCGGCTGCGCTCAGGAGGATCTTGACGATGTTCTTGCCGATGTCGTGGGTGTCGCCCTCCATCACGCCGATGACGACCTTCGCAGGCACACCGGCGGACTCGGGCTTGATGTGGGGCTTGAGAACTTCGAGCGCCGCGTACAGCGCGTCGGAGCACAGGAGTATCTCGGGGACGAAATACTCCTCCTGCTCGTACTTCTCGGAAACCACGTCCATTCCGCGCGAGAGGCCCTCGGTGACGGCCTCATACGCGTCGATGCCCTCGGCGAGGGCTTCGTGGGCCAGTGCGACGGCGCGGTCTTCATCCATGTTGATGACCGCATCCGCCAACCCGGCCAGGATACCCGCTTTCCTGTCAGACATGCGATGCCTCCCGTCCAGCGGCGGCGTCGGCAGTCTGACGCGGAATCCATCACGGATTCGAGGCGTCCCGAACAAGCCGACAGCGGCGCTGAGGTTCAGTTTGATTGCCACCCACACGGGGCGACGTTGGCCGCATAGCGGCCCCACAGACTCACGTCGCGCGATGCAGGAGCAACGCGATATGCTGTCGACTCACCGGGTTCTCACCTCCCTCGCTGATTAACGTGTGGACGAGTTCGCCGTGAGGCACGTTCAGTCCTGCTTGACTGGCCGGATTGCGCACCGGGATATGAGGGGAAGGTCGACCAGGACTTCGCTCGCCGCACACCAGCGGCACTATTGGGGTCCGCCGCCGATTGTAGGTAGAACCGCCGCAAGCGTGGCGGCAGGGAACGGCGATGGGAACAGGATTGATAGGATTTGGAGGATTACGGCATGACGGAATCTTGTCAGAGGCTGACCGTATCCCAAGATGAAGGGCGAACGGCATTGAACCACGGAGACACAGAGGGCACAGAGAACGGCTGGGAAACGGCCGGCCTGCCCTACGATAGGCGTTTGAGGTGCACCCATAGTCCCGGACAGTAGTGTTCTGTTCGAGGTGACAGTCGGC
>CAYWBK010000597.1:0-3336 GCA_964455745.1 uncultured Armatimonadia bacterium | reverse complement strand
GACGGCCCCACCCCGTCCCCGCTTCGCGGGGCCACCCCTCCCGTGCCGGGAGGGGGACGGCTAACGACAACGGCGTCGGCAGGCGATATCCCGCCTTGGCAGGACCCCATGCGCGACAGGATTGTCGCGCCCACTTCCGTTCTGTCGGCCCACTTCCGTTCCGTGCGTCCACTTCCGTTCCGAAGCAGCCCCACCCCGCGCCTGGATGCTGGCCCCCCTACAGCTTTTTCACGTATGTCCTCTCCGCGCGCACGTACTTGAACCCGAGCTTCTCGTACAATTTGACCGCTGGGACGCGGAACGGCTGGGTCTGCAGGATGCACGGGTCTGCGTCGAACGCCTTGAAGTAGTTCAGCCCGGCGATCATCAGCGCCTCCCCAAGACCTTTCCCGCGCTCCTCGGGCGTGGCGCCGACCCAGTGGATTTGCCCGCCCGTCACTGCGCCCGTCTGGCGGTTGCGGCAGATCATCGCACCGGTGAACCCCACCTTCTCTTCCCCGCGTTCGACGAAAAGCCAGCCCTGCGGGTCGAAGTCGTGCCGGGCAGCGAACGTGTCGAGGAAATACTCCGGCCTGGTTTCGTCGCCGAAGATGACGGTCTTGAGCCGCGCCCAGTGTTCCTCGTCGCCTCGGTGGTAAGTCACGATCCTGTAACCGGCGGGCAAAATCGGCTCGCGAGGTTCGTAGGCCTTGATGTCGATCTGCATGAGGATATTGCTATGCTCGGGATCGTGCGCCTCGAAGCCCAGACGCTCCAGGAAAGCGCAGGCCCCGGTCCAGCGGCTGTCGATGATGCCGATGGTTCGCATTTCGGTGACGCCGCGCCCGCCGACGCAGACGAGGCATTGCTCGAGGCATCGGCGCGCAAGTCCCCGGCCCGCGAACTGCGGGTGGGTCAGCACCCAGCCAAGGCCCGCTACGTCGTGGGCGGTGTCGGTGCGGCATTCCGCCACGGCCACCGGCACGCCATCCACCAGCGCCGCGTGGCTGCAGTCGGGGTCGACGAGGCCCTGCTCGAAGCGGCGGATCAGGTCGGCGTGCGTGTAGATGCCCAACTCCGGACCCTCGGGGTTGACCCGGGGCAAGTCGCGCAAGGGGGCCAGCGCGAGGTTCACTGCGTTGACGAGGTCGGCGGTCAGAGCCGGGGTGTAGTTGACGATCTCCACTGCCATCGCTTGTTCGGGCGCCTTTCGGTGGGTGGGGTCAGAGAAATGCTTACCGCTCCAGCGCTCAGCGCTCCCACTCTTGACCTGTACTCGCGGGGGCCGTATCCTCTCGAACACAATGCGCCCTGCCGAGATCACCCACATTCTGCGTTCCAAGCCGGGATTCCTCCACACCATCGGGATTGCCAATCCGGTGGGGGAGGCCTTCGGCGACAAAGCCGCCAAACTGGAGGAACTTGCCGCGCTCCTGGAGCACGTCGTCATCCTCTCGCGCGACCTTGCCCCCGAAGACGGGCTGCACCTGCTCGACCTGGCCTGCGGGCGCTCGTACCTGTCGTTCGGGGCCTACTGCCTGCTGCACGAGCATCTGGGCCGGCCCGTGCGGGTAACCGGGGTCGATAGCGACGCGCGGCTCGTGGCCCGGTGTGTCGCGGCTGCCGAGGCGCTCGGTTATGAGGGGATGCAGTTCCACGCCTCCCGCATTGCCGACTTGCCGATCACGGAGCGCGTGGACATCGCGTACAGCCTGCACGCGTGCGACACGGCCACGGACGAAGCGCTCGCCCGATGCGTGGAGACCTCGGCGAGGCGGTTCCTGTGCGTGCCATGCTGTCGCTGGACGACGCGCAAGATGCTGAGCCGCAAGACGATTCTGCGCCCGCTGACAAGGCACAAAGCCGGGATCGAACGCTTCGCGGACCTGCTGACAGACGCGCTCCGGGCCTCGCTGATGGAAGCCGTGGGATACGACGTGACGATGCTGGAATTCACCAGCGCGCGCGTCACACCGATGAACCTCATGCTGCGAGGGGCTTCGCGAAACCAGCCGCGCAAGGGGGCCTGGGAGGAGTACCTCAGTCTCAAGAAGACGTTCGGCATTGCGCCGAGGCTGGAGGAGTTGCTGCGCCATCGCCTGCCGGACGAAACGGAGCCGGGCTGATATTACGGGACCCGATTCACGCTCAATGCGCACGAGATCATGGGACAGACCAGCGATCTTGACCACGAAGACGCGAAGACACGAAACGGCGGTGCAGGCCTCGATGAGAGGCGGTTTGCCGTTTAGTGCTCTCGTGGTTTCGTGGTCAATCCCTCCCTTGGTTCCAGTTACGCCAGGTTAGGGCGGCGGACGGCGGATGTGCCAGTGCCTTTCGATCAGCGCCAGCAGTTCGCGTGTCGCGGCTGCGGCGTCGGGGGCCGCGCAGATCGCTGTGCCGACCCCGAGGAGATCGGGGGGATCGCTCGCCAAACTGGTGATGTTCTGCGCGTTGATGCCACCGCTCGCGCAGATCGGCAATGATGTGGCGCGCCGCAGAACTGCGCAACTCGCCATGCCGTCGCGGGATTGCCCTGGTTGGCAGTCGGCGTCGAACAACGGGCCGATGGACACGTAAGTCGCAACGTCCCGTTCGGCGATTCTGGTATCCCCCTGCGACGCCACGGCGACTCCGACGATGGCCCTGGGGCCCATGAGGCGGCGCGCAGTCGCGACCGGGAGGTCGCCCGCGCCGAGATGCGCGCCGTCAGCCCCCACCGCCAGCGCGACGTCGACCCGACCTTCGATGATGAGCGGAACCCCGACTGGTCGCGCAAACTGCAGGATGGCCGTCGCCTCCTCGATCATGGCCCGAGCCGTCAACCCGATGCCCCGGTACAACACCATCCCCGCGCCGCCGGTCACCGCCCGGCGGGCGAGGTCGACGGCTCGCATTCCACTGGGATGAGGGTCGGGTGTCACGAAACAGATGCGGGAGCGCAGTTCTTGCATGGTTCGATCCAGGCCGCACTGATGCTGCACAAACGGCGGCGCTGTCAGACGGGCGATGTCAATCTCGGTCAGCACCTCGATTTCCGCGTCGAGGTCCCCGTTTCCTCCCCGATTCTCGGCATCCGAGCAGCCTCCCGGAGCGTTTCCGGGTAGCAGGTGGGCGAGCGGCAATGGCTCGCCCCTGTAACAGCCAATGCCAGAATGTAGCCGCGCTACGGCTCACAGGATACGGTCGCCTGCGGCGGCCTGGAGGATGACAGCCTTCAGGTCGTCTCCGTGTGCCGTAATCCTCAAAATCCTGCCCATCCTGTTACCTTCGCCGTTCGCCGTCCCACGTCGCGACGATCGGGGTGCGACTAGATTCCGTGGTGGTTTTGACGTTTCAGGCTGCTTTGGCCGCTTG
>CAYWBK010000596.1:0-3350 GCA_964455745.1 uncultured Armatimonadia bacterium | reverse complement strand
ATCATTCTTGCGCAGGACGCCTTCTCCGTCCATCGCCTCGTCCAGGCAGTGCAGCGCGACAGCCTCGGCGAGGCGGGCCAGCGGCTGTGGGCTGAACGCGCTGTCAACGCCGTGGGTGCCGCATTCCCAGGCGTCGAGTTCGCCGACTGGACCCGCTGCAAGCGCCTCCTGCCCCACGCACTCGCCTGCGCCAAGCACATCGGCTGCTGGTCGATAGAGAGTGTGGCCGCGGGCAGCCTCCTCAACCGAGCCGGAGGCTATGCCTACGGGCGCGGCGATTACGCCGATGCGGAGCGGCTGTGCACGCAGGCGCTGGAGGTCGTCCACAGAGTTCTGGGCGAGGACCACGCCCATTTCGCGACCTGCCTGCGCGGTCTGGCACTGGTTTACGAAACGCAAGGCAACTACGAAGCCGCGGAGCCGCTGATCGAGCGGGCGCTGGGAATCCACCGCGAAACATTGGGGGACGACCATCCAGACTTCGCGCGTAGCCTGCACTGTCTAGCCCGGCTGCGCAAGGCGCAGGGCAACTACGACGTCGCCGAATCGCTGTACACGCAAGCGATGGAGATATTCCGCAAGACCCTTGGGGAGGAGCACTCCGAGTTCGCCTCGTGCTTGAACAACCTGGCGCGGCTCTGTGAGGAGCGGGGCAGCTTTGCCGCTGCGGAGTTGTTGTATAGGCAAGCGATGGAGATAGACCGCAAGACCCTAGGCGACAACCATCCATCATATGCTGCCAGCCTGAACAATTTGGCGGCCCTATACTGGGCGCAGGGCAACTATGACGCCGCGAAGCCGCTCCTCGAGCAAGCACTTGAAATCCGTCGCAGGGCACTGGGCAACGGCCATCCTGATTACGCGCAAAGCCTGAACAACCTAGCGGCACTGCAGCATGCGCGGGGCGACCACGATGCCGCGAAGCCACTATACGCACAGGCGCTGGAAATCCGCCGCAGAGCCCTTGGCGAAACGCATCGGGACTATGCCACCAGCCTGAACAATCTTGCAGAGCTGTATCGGGCTCAGGGTGATTACGCCGCTGCTGAGCCGCTCTACCGGCAGGCGCTGGAGATCGACCGCAAAGCACTGGGACGGAACCATCCTGACTACGCCACAGACCTGTACAACCTATCGACGTTGCACTGTACGCAGGGCAAGCTGGCCGACGCCGAGTCGTTACTCCGGCAAGCGCTGGAGATCAGACGCAGTGCCTTCGGCACTGAGCATCCGAACACGCGGGCTGCGCTGCGGAACCTGGCGAAGCTGCTGATGGCGATGGGGAAGCTGGACGACGTGAAGGCGCTCATGCGCGAATGGGGGCCGGAGCTTGCGGCGTCCGAGCCGCAGGCCGAGGAGAAGAAGAGCAAGCCGAAGCGACAGAAGCCGGGGTAAGGCGCCTTACCGCCTCATCGCCATATAGAACCCCGCACCAAACCCCCCTGTGAACGGGAGATTGTACGTCAGCACCTTCCATAATCCCGAGGCTGCGTGGTGGGCGGCGTGCTGGATTTGGGGGGTGTGTCTTTGCACGGCCTCCCAATGCCACTGGGCGACGCCGTAATAGGCCAGCACCTGCATCAGGATGAATATTAGGCCGATCATGCAGCCTATCATCTTACCGACCGTCTTGATCGCCAGGCCGGCGCAGTATCCCAGGACCCCGCCTATCCCCAATGTCCCCAAAACCGCGGCTAATGCGTCCATGCCATTGACACCTCCGCCCGATATGCAGGATGATAGCCGCACGCTATGCCGAAGTCAACGCGCCGTCGTCCCGAGCCGCAAGAAACCGCTGCCGCAAGAGTGTGGCGCGTGGCTGTGGTGGGGTCTGGAGACTGCGCCGCCGACCGCTTCCGCCGCCTGCTGGCCGCCGGAGGCGGGGCTGGCCGGTACACCGTGACCGGCGACCCGGATGAGGCGGACCTGGTAGTCGCCTGTGTGCGCGGGGTCTCGCTGCGGACGCTGCCTGCCCGGGCACAGTCTGCGTCGAACCCCCGGACCCGCGTGCCGCTGCTGGTCATCGCCCACGATTCGACCTCGGCGGGGCGAGCGGCGATTCTGCAGGCGGGGGCGGATGATTGTGTCGATGCTGACGTGTCCGGGGCCGAACTGCGGGCGCGGGTGACGGCGCTTCTGCGGCGGTGCGAGTGCGACCGCGCCGCCAGCCCGCTGACCGGATTGCCGGGGAACGTGCAGTTGGAGGAGGAACTCCGGGCGCGGCTGGCGAATGGCCGTCCTGCGGCGCTGATGGCGTTCGACCTGCGCGATTTCAAGCCCTTCAACGACCGCTACGGCTACGTGCGCGGCGATGAGGTGCTCAAGTTCCTCGCCGGGCTGCTCGTGGGGATCAGCCAGTCCGGCGGCTGCGCCTCGCCGGTCTACCACATCGGCGGCGACGACTTCTTCGTGATCGCCGGCGTTGAGGAGGCGGATCGGATCGCCACGGCCGCGGTGGCGATGTTCGATGCGCAGATACACAGCTTCTACGACCGGGAGGACACCGCGCGCGGGTTCATGGCGGGAGTGGATCGGCTGGGGCGGCCCGCGCATTTTCCGCTCATGGCCCTATTCGTGGCCGCCGTAACCTGGGGGGCCGACGAAACGCCCCACGTCGGCGAGCTGGCGCGAACGCTCGCGACGATCAAGGAAGCCGGCCGCAAGCGCAAGGGCAGCGTTTTCCTGTCCCGGCCTTGCACGGACCAAAGGAGTTAGCGAAGATTGGGAGCCATGATTCTGCTGGTCGATGACGAGCCGGCGTTCCGCCTGGCGACACGGCTGTACCTGGAGGGCAAGGGTTACGAGGTCACCGAGGCGGAGGATGGCATGGCTGCGATGAAGCTTCTGGCGTCGGACCCGCTGCCGGACGGCGTGATCCTCGACATCAACATGCCGCGGGTGTCGGGCATAGACGTGCTCAGCTTCCTGCACTCCACCGAGCGGACGCGCAACATACCGGTCGTGATGCTCACCGCGCGCGACGATGCGGAGACGGAGACGCTGAGCTGGTACGAGGGTTGCGACTGGTATCAGGTCAAGTCCAAGCCAATCGAATATGAAGACCTCGGACTGGTGATCGAAAGACTCCTGCAGTATAAGAACCCCCAGTAGACAGCGGAGATACGGCGCCGCTCACGTCCCCCGAAAACGCCGCGTGGGGCAGGCGTCTCGCCTGCCAAAGCCCTATCCTGCCCGGATACGATCGCCTTTGAAGTGTCGCAAAAGCGACATTTGCGCGCCCCCCAGGGCCGCTTCTTTGTTACATCCTCGAGACCTATCTTTCGACGCGGCAATTGGCAGGAGCATCGTTTTTACGCACCACGCCAAGCCCTGGAGTGTCGCGAGCCGTG
>CAYWBK010000595.1:0-3370 GCA_964455745.1 uncultured Armatimonadia bacterium | reverse complement strand
GCGAGCGGTGAAGTTCACGCTTGACAAACCGTTTCATAGAGGCCGGACTATGAGACCGCCAGCCCCACCGGCGGTCGAAATATCCGGCCCCAGCCGTTAGCGCGGTGAACGGCAGGGCCGGATACTTCGCTGCGCTCGTAGTCCGGCCCCTCCTTGAACGGCGTCTGGCCCTAACTTAGCGCGTATGGGCTCGGGGGTGAGTCGCCGTCATCCGGGGTACATATCTCATACAAGACACGCGACTTTCGGCTGTCGGAAAGCGGTGAATGCGATGAGCGATTTCGCACCGAAAAGTATACTTTGTCCCATCGACTTTTCGGACTGCTCGCGCTTGGCGATGAGGTGGGCAGGGTCGTTGGCGCAAGCTTTCGGCGCGCGAGTTACGGTGCTGCACGCTCAGCCTTTCACGCTTCCCTGGGCTTTCACGCCGGACATGGCAATGGGAATCGGGCCGGCGCTGGCCGAGGCGAGGGGCGGCATGCGCGATGAGGTGGAGGCGGAAGCGCGTTCCATATTGCCGCCCCAGGTGCTTTCCGCAGTCAACATCGACGAAAGCCTGCCTCCCGACGCGATCGTGGCTGCCGCGGCTTCCGGGGCGGTCGACCTCATCGTCATGGGCTCTCACGGCCACGGCGGCCTTCATCGCTTATTGGCCGGTTCGGTGACTGAGGAGGTCGTTCAGCGCTCCGGCTGCCCCATCCTGATTACCCGCAACAAGGCCGGCGGGAGCCAGGAGCTGTCGCTGCGCACGATCCTTTGCGCGGTCAACAGCACCAAACTCGCGGGCAGGCTGGCGACGGTATGTGGCAGCCTTGCTCAGGCCTATGACGCCCAGGTCATCGTGATGCACGTCGCCGACATCGACAGCTCGGAAGACGCCGCCTCGGGGGCGCAGGCCGCACGCGACCTCTGTGCCGAGGTGTCCGCACGGTTCGCGGGTCGGTGCAAGACGGTCGAACTCGTCGAGACCGGCGACGCCGCCGAGCGAATCATCACCGCCGCGCGGCAGACTGAGGCCGATCTGGTAGTCGTGGGGGCGCTGCACCGCCCGTTCCTCGATGTGACCGTCATTGGCCCGACCACCGAGCGGGTCATGCGTCACGCCCCGACCCCCGTGCTGGTGGTGCCGGGGTAGTCTCCGGCTGCAGGTTACGAGGCCGTGCGGGTGGAAACCGGGTGGCGTTGGCCGCAGCAATCCCGCAATCCGACGCCGCACGCCCGAGTTTGCCACGTGACACCTGCAATCGACACCGCCGCCGCTCAACCCCAGCCGGTGCTCCCACGACCGCGCGCCCTCCGCCGGGCGCTCCCGGCCGTCGCTCTCGTCTTGCTGGTCGTCGCAGTGTACGCCCCGACGCTCCGCGCGTATTTCCTCCACGATGACTGGTGGCACCTCGACCTTACCTGGCACTTCGCGCACAAAGGCCTCGCCTCGATCTGGACTGCCCCGCACGAGGGCTTCTACCGCCCCCTGTTCTCCTCTCTGTTCGGGCTGTGTACCGTCCTGTTCGGGCTGAACGCGGTCGCATGGCATGTCTGCGCGATCGCGATTCATGTCACGAACGTGTTGCTGGTGCGCTGGCTGTTCCGCCGCATGGCCGTCTCCGATCCGGCGGCCACGCTCGGAGCCGCTCTCTTCGCCCTGCATCCGCTGCACCCCGAATCAGTCGCACTCCTATGCTCGGCGCTGGAGGGGCCGGTCGCAGCGCTGGGGGCGCTGTGCGCCGCCCATGTCGCCATCACTGTGGCGATGCGCCCCCTCTCGCGGGCCGGATTGTGCGCGGTTCTGATGGCACTGGCGCTATGTGCCAAGGAAGAGGTCATCGGCATGTTCGCGGTGGTGCCGCTCCTGCCGATCGTCCTTGGCCGTTTACCAGGCCGCCGGGGTGTCATCGCCTGGATCGGCGGCTGTCTGCTGATGGCGCTGGCGCTGGCCGCATTCCTGCACATGGAACACCAGGGGACGACGCTCTACGGCACCGAGATGCCTCATTTGAACCTCCAAACCCTCCGCCAGGCCTTTCTGCAGCCTCTCCGCCCGATACTGCCGGAGTTGCGCGTTCACTGGTTCTGGCTCATCCTCCCGGCGCTGGCGCTGGTCGCCTGGCGCGGCTGTCCGGCCCTGCAGGCGGGCGCGATCTGGCTGTTCGCGACCGGAATGCCTTTGGGCGCGGTGCTCGGTTCGCCTGCGGCAGCGCCCCGGTATGCCTACCTGCCTTCGATCGGCCTCGCGTTGTGCCTGGCCGTGGCGCTGGAGCGCCTGTTGAGGGCGGAACGCGGTATATCGCCCCCTGTGTGGTGGGTCCTCGCAGCGCCGATTCTCATTGCATATACGCGTATCGGCTGGGAATCGCCTTACTGGTGCATTGTCATAATAGGACTTTGTGGTTTCGTGAGCTGCCGGCACGCCGGCGGCATCGCCCCCGCTCGCGGGCTTGCCGTCATCGCGACCCTCATGCTGGCATATCGAGGCCTCCTCGCGTTCATGCCCAGCGTCGAGATGCCTGCGGATGCCGACCTCGCCGCCTCGGTGGTGGCCTTCGGCGCCTGGTGGTCCCTCGCGTCGCGGCTGGGTGGCGAGCGAAGCCCCTCGAATGCGGTGGTCATGCTCATCTGCAGTTTCGCCATGTTCTGGCCGTCTGATCCTCGCGTCTGGGCGGTCTACGCGGCGGTCCCGGCGGGGGTGGCGGTCTGGTGGATCATCGAGACAGCCTTTGTATGGAGAGGGGAGAACGACCACGGCGCCGTGCCGTGCTCCCCCTCTTCGCCCCACGGAGAGGGGGCGGGGGGTGAGGCGCCTTCTCGTGGCAGCGCCGGACAAGGCCGCCTGTGCTGGCGGCCTGAAGCCCTCGCGCTGGCGGGGGTTGTAATCCTGTGCGCCGCAGTGTCTACCGCTCGCACGAACTTGCGGTGGATGCGGACCGGAGCGGGCATCCAACGGGCCGTCGAGCGGCTCGCGCCGCTAATGCAGGCTTTGCCGTCAGGGGCATACGTGGTGATCACGAACCCGCCATTCCCGCAAATGTACGTCGCCGGGGCGCTGGTGAGGTTCGACGTGGTGGCCCGCCTGATCGCCGGGCGCGACGACCTCGTGGTCGATACGCTGGACAAGGACGGCTGGTACTCGCGGCCCTATTTCCGCTGGGCACCGGGCGAAGCCCCGGATGCGTACCGGGGACAGGCCGAGTACCGGCGATCCGCGCGTCTGCAGTACACAGTAACCTGGGAGGGCGACGGGCGGCCGGTGCTGACCGCCGGCCCAGCCTGGCCGTAGCCGGGGAGGATTTGGACCCCGAGCGGGGGAAAGCTGTTTCCCGAGGCAGTCGTCATGCCGGGTTCCGGCACTCTGAAACGATGAAAAGGCGACGGC
>CAYWBK010000594.1:0-3374 GCA_964455745.1 uncultured Armatimonadia bacterium | reverse complement strand
CTGACAAGATTCCGAACGTTTCGCCCGCCGGTTGTCAAAGCGGCGTAGTAATGTTAGCCCCCGGCTGTTGTAGCTGATGGAAGAACCTACGCGTAGACCGTCGACGCCGCCCAGCGCATCGGGCGGCGTCCTGATTCCCCGCCGGGGTTGTTGAGCCGGAGCGGACCGTGCGCCCTCGCGTTACTCTCCGGGGCGATCTGACGCCGCACGTTTCTCACATGACGCGAAGCGGGAAAACTGCTGTTGAGAGGGGTCATCCGGCGTGCCCGGGGCGGGAGGTGGACGAGATGTGGAGTTCCATTACTCGACGCGGCTGGGTTGCGATGCTGGCGGGCACGGTCTTGGTGCTGGGCGCGGGATTGGTCGCCGTCGTCAGGGCGGATACTCTGCCTACGTTCGTGCCCGTAGACATCCTGGGCATGGGCTACTTGCCTCGTGAGGTGACGGCGAGGCCCGGCGACATCGTCATGTGGACAAGCAGGGATGTCTTCCTACACACCGTCAGCGCCGATGCGACGAATGCCGTTCCCGGAGGGCCTGACTCCAGCCGGAAACACCCGGCGGGGATGCTTCCGACGGACACGTATATCTGGGTCGTGCCATCGGATGCGGCGCCGGGAACGGTGTTCTACTACCACTGCCGCTTCCGGGGCGCGCCGGGAGACGGCAGTCGTATGGGCGAGGGCATGTCGGGGTCGGTGACAGTGGAGTGACCGCGGGCTCTGGCGCATCCTGCTATGCAGGCCTACCCTCTGTGCGCCGGAATTGCGCTCCCGTCTGTGCTGCGCACGACCTTCGTGCCGGCTCGCGCTCCATCATCGCGCCGCACCGGCAAAGGAGCCAGAGTCGCTTGTCATCGCGAACGAATCGGTGGCAAGGCGGCGACGCAGGAGCATCGTTTTTACGCACCACGCCAAGCCCTGGGTGTCGCGAGCCGTGCAGAGCGCGGCTACAGACGGGGCCGTAGAGCGGGTGGCTGCCAGGCTGGCGCGGGGTCCCCGTCGCGGCCTCGTTCGATCCCGCTTCGCGGGCCGGAACGAGGTCGTGACACCCCGCGCCTTGACCGTTGAAAGTGCCACATCCAAAAACGATGCTCCTGGGCGGCGACGCTTGTTAGTGGACAAAGTAGATAGAAAAGAGTATGATTTTGCGGTGCATGGGGCATGGATATACAGTCCACGAACCGGAAAGAGAGGCTCCAACATGACACGACGTGGCTTCACGCTGATCGAACTGTTGGTCGTCATTGCGATCATCGCAATCCTCGCAGCGATCCTCTTCCCCGTTTTTGCCAGAGCCCGTGAAAAGGCGCGGCAGACGAGTTGTCTGTCGGACCAAAAGGAAGTGGCGCTCTCATGGCTGATGTATGCGCAGGACTATGACGAGAGAGTGTGTCTGCAGCATGTGATCGATCCCGTCTACGGGGAAGTGTGGACACAGGACATCCTTCAGCCGTACATGAAGAGCCGCCAACTTTGGGCGTGCCCTTCATATTCCAATTCCAACTACCCGGGGGGCACGTGCCAGGACCGGCTGCGTGCCGGCATCGGCTACAATTGGGGCTGGAGCGCGGCCTCGCAGGGCACCTATGGCGCGTACGGCGACGAGGGCTGGCTGTCGGGCCAGGCAATGGCTACGATCCAACGGCCCGCCGAATTCATCGTGTTCGGCGACGCGTGCTGCATGGGCTTTGGGCCGTACAACGGCAACAGCTTCGTGGGCTGGCAGACTGACACGATCGCCAGCCTTCAGCCCGGCGGCGGCGGGTACTTCCGCCACAATGGCGGCTGCAACGTCGCCTTCGCGGACGGGCATGGCAAGTGGATGATGCCCAACAGCATCACCGAGAACCAGCTTTACCCCGTCGTTGGCCTGCCCGCGCCGTAGCGACGGCACGCCGAGAAGAGCCTCCCGTCACACCGAAGGCCCGGAGCATCTCTGCTTCGGGCCTTTTTGTTCGCGCCAAGGGAGTGGATGAATAAGTGGCCGTCCCAGTCGCGCAAGGCTCGTAGCGCCCGGCGGGGGCGGCGACAGTGGAATGCGCGAGGACTGCGCGAAGCACAAAGGGAGGCCCCGGCAGGGCCTCCCTTCTTCGCGTCTGTGCGCCACGGACTTCGCCACGTGCGTCCTGTTACGTTGGTTCGCTCCGCATCAGCGCAGCGGGCAGCGAAGAGGCCCACGCCGCCTCTCGTCGCCGAAAAAGATTCTTATTGGTAAGAATTGGCGAAGGAAGACTGACGCTCCGCGTGGAATAATATATGGGCATACGATCCACGAACCGGAAAGAGAGGCTCCAACATGACCCGACGCGGCTTCACACTTATCGAACTGCTGGTCGTCATTGCGATCATCGCGATCCTCGCGGCGATCCTGTTCCCGGTTTTCGCGCGAGCCCGTGAGAAGGCGCGACAAACGAGCTGTGAGTCGAACATGAAACAGATCATCCTCGCCTGCATCATGTACAAAACCGACTACGACAGCAGGTTCCCACAGAATTGCACATCGTCTTCCGCGACGGGATGCGTGGCTCCGGGCTGGGACTGGATGGAAGTCACCATGCCGTACGTGAAGAACCAGCAGGTCTACCAATGCCCCGACGCCGACGTGAATATACAAACCTGCGCACCGGGCGTCCCTCGTAGTTTCTCCGGCTGGCGCGGCGGCTATGCCTGCAACGCCGGCAAGCCGGGCGTCATCGGCCAGATCGGAAACGGACCGTTCGGCAACTCGTGGAACCGCGTGGCACCCAATGAATCGACATTCCAGGATGTCTCCAGCCTGGTTGCTATCGTCGAGTCGGTCACCACTTGCGACATGTTCTGCGGAGTCGGTCACGCCGGAACCGACAGTGGAAGCACGACAGGCTGGGACGCCCGCCGCACGGACCACAACGGGCAGATGAACGTGGCCTTCTACGACGGTCACGTCAAGTCGCACCAGCGCACGTTCCTGCCGCAGGAGTTCGGGGTCAATTAGCCCCGGGCTGCTGCAAGCCGAGGGAACAACCCACGCACACATCGAGCGGCGTCCTTAGTCGGGAAGAGGACGCCGCTCGCCTTTCATCCCCGTCGCCCCATTTGCCTCTTCCTGCCCAGCCCTGCCGTGCCCGCCCCAAGTCTTCCGCCGTCTTCCGTGCGCGCTCTCCGTGGCGCTGCGCCCCACACTTCGCCACGTGCGCCCTGTTACGTTGGCTCGCTCCGCATCAGCGCGCGTATCGGCCGGAGACCTCGGTCCACCTGTCATCGCAAGAAGACTTCCGGGAAAATCAGCGAGTGGACAAATTGGAGAGAAAATAGTATGATTTTGCGGTGTAAAGTATAGGCATACAATCCACGCCTCAGAAAGGAACCCCGAATGACCCGACGCGGCTTCAC
>CAYWBK010000593.1:0-3388 GCA_964455745.1 uncultured Armatimonadia bacterium | reverse complement strand
TGTGGCGACTCCCATTGTAGCATAACTTAAAGATTTATGTGTAACATTGCACTAGATTGGGCTGTAATTGGGGCCTTGGAGAGAACTGGTGGGCGGGGCAAGGGTAGCTTGCGGGCTTGCTCTCTGGTACGCAGGCAAGAAGGTCAGGTAAGCGATGCTGCTCTGAGCGGCGTCACCAGCGCCCGGTCTTGTCAGGTCGCTTCCCGCCTGTAGTGCTGGTGCAGCCGGTCAGACAGCGGGGCGCATCAGACGGCAAGTTGCGATTTCCCGGCACTCCTCCGTGCTCATCCAGTTGCGAAACTCGTCCAACGAGGAGAGCCCTTCGAGCGGTTCGCTCCATCTTTGCTCGTGAAGGCGCGCTGCCCCTGCTGGCACTCTGCACTAACAGGCTCCAATATAGCAAATCGGCAGTGTCAGTCAAGCCATCTCGGGCCCCAGTTGCCTCAGGGGCCTGTTCGTCCCCCCCGTCGCGCCGAGCTCACACTTGAGGTCCGCGGTCCCCGCGCCGTCGCGCTCCCCCTCGCGGTCGGTGCAGGCCACGGGCCTCTGCCCTCATCATCCCTCACCCCCGCCGCTTCCCGTCGATTGTAGGCGATCTTAGCCGAACAGCAGGAACAGCGGTCTCAACGCCGAATCGTTTCTGCAGACGATGAAGCCAGTCGCGCAGACAGATCGGGCAGACAGCGTCGCTGATTGCAGGGAACTACGCGCAGGGCTGACATGTGGTGACAGGGATGGCGATACGATACATAAGAACGGCTATGACCAGCAATCGAGGAAGAGCATCATGGGATACCAGGCACATTCCGATAGCCCGACGCATCACGAGGATTCAGTTCGAGCGCATCTCGCAGAGGTCGCCCGTCTCGCGTCCGGGTTCGCCGCGGCTTTCGGGTGCGATGACGAAGCCCGTATAGCCGGCCTGCTGCACGACCTGGGTAAGTATGGTGACTTGTTTCAGGATCGGCTTGCCGGGAAAGCTCACGGGGTAGATCACTGGTCAGCCGGCGCCAGCGCCGCGATGCGGCAATATCGGATGGACGGAATCGCAGCGGCCCTCGCGATTCAAGGTCACCACATCGGCCTGCAGAAGGCGGAGGAGGACGCACTACGCGAGGTCTGCTTGCTCGCGCCCGAGCTGGCTCAGCGCGCCAGCGCTCGCTTCTCCGAAAGCAGCCTGGACTTGCTGCTGCAGCGCTTTGCCAAGGATGGATTGAGCCTGCCGGAAGCCTCGGTCAAATCGGAATATGGAGGGCTGAATGCTCCTCCTGCCGGCGCGATGCTGGACGTGCGGATGCTTTACTCCGCGCTGGTCGACGCCGACTACCTCGCGACGGAGGCACACTTCGAAGCCTCTGGGCCAGACCAGCCCTTCGAACGCGAAGCTGGCCCCGACTTGCACCCGAAAATCGCGCTTGATGTTCTTCTTGAGTACCTGGGTGCTCTTGCGAGCGATTCGCGCGCGTCAGCGGAGGTCAACCGTGTCCGGGCTGATCTGCTCTCCGCTTGCTTGCAGGCCGCTTCATCCCCCCCAGGTCAGTTTACACTGACCGCACCGACCGGGGCGGGTAAGACGCTGAGCCTTCTCGCCTTTGCTCTCAAACACGCTTCAGAGCACAACCTGCGGCGCATCGTAGTCGTCATTCCCTTCCTGAGCATCATCGAGCAGACAGTGCAGGAGTACCACAAGGCTCTGAAGGCGATGGGAGAGCGATGCGATCTTGCCCACTACGTCCTCGAAGATCATAGCCTTGCAGGCACGCGGGAGGCGGATCAGCCCGGGGGCGATGCGAACGCGCATGGTCAGGCGCGTCTGTTAGCCGAGAACTGGGATGCGCCAATCGTGGTGACCACTAGCGTTCAATGCCTGGAGTCGCTATTCGCCAACCGCCCGTGGGCGTGTCGCAAGCTGCACCGTCTTGCCCGCAGTGTCATCATATTCGACGAGGTGCAGACGCTCCCAACTCGCCTGGCGGTCCCGACTCTCGCCACACTCTCACGATTGACCGAACGTTATGGGGCGAGTGTTGTCTTCTCAACCGCGACGCAGCCAGCATTCACGCATCTGAATGAGGCGGTGTGTGAATACTGCGCTGGGGGGTGGCAACCGCGAGAGATTGCGCCGCCGACACTCAGGCTTTTCGAGCGACTTCGCCGGACTCGCGTCGTGTGGCCGAGATTTGAGGAGACGCCGTTACCCTGGGATGACCTGGCGCAGCGCTTGGTGGAGTGCGAACGGGTGTTGTGTATCGTGAATCTGAAGCGGCATGCGATGGAGCTGATCGACCGTTTGCAGCAGACGGCTCCCGAGGGGCTGCTGCACCTGTCCACCAGCATGTGCCCGGCGCACCGGCGCGAGGCATTGGACAAAGTGCGGCAGCGTCTCGACGCCGGGCAACCCTGCCGTCTGATTTCTACCCAGTGTATTGAAGCGGGCGTCGACGTTGACTTCCCCGTTGTCTTCCGGGCCTGGGGACCTCTGGATGCCATCGCGCAGGCGGCCGGGCGGTGTAATCGAAACGGTCGCGATGATCTTGGCGAAGTGCAGGTGTTCGTGCCCGCAGACGAAGGCTATCCAGATGGCGGCTATCGACAGGCGGCTGATGTCGCCAGGCTACTGCTGCGCGCCCGCAGAGATGAGGAGATGGACATTCAAGAGGTCGCGTTGTTCGATGAGTACTACCGCAGTCTCTATGCGCTTCGCGGGGTTGGCGCAGGCGATAACGATGAACTCTGTGAAGCAGTCTGTGCCCAGGATTTCGTCGACGTTGCGCAACGCTATCGAGTGATCCAGCAAGACACAATCAATGTGTTGGTCCCCTATGAGGTCACAGTCTTCCAACAATTGACAAAGGAGGTGATGAAAACCGGCTTGAGGAGTGATTGGATCGCGCAGGCAAGACCATTCACTGTGGGAGTGTATCGACCACATCGAGATAGTCCGATGCACGATTTCCTGGAGGCTGTCCCAGTGAAGGGAGATAGCGCGCCGTCGGACGATTGGTTCGTATACTTGGACAAAGAAGGCTACGATCCATTGGTGGGCCTCAAGCCGCGCGCGAACTGCTTAATTGCTTGAGGCCGGCGTTTTCAGGCGATCGAGAAGGGAGGAACCATGCAAGCGACGGATCAGGTCATTGAAGTCTGGGGTGACTTCGCGTGCTTCACTCGGCCCGAGTTCAAGGTTGAGCGCTTCAGCTATCCCATCATTACCCCATCGGCAGCAAGAGGTATCTACGACGCCATCTACTGCAAGCCGAACAAGGACCCAACACAAGCGGAATTCCGCTGGCAGATTACGAGGGTTGAGGTCTTTGCGCCGCCAAATTACATCGAACTAACGCCCCTGCGGGGCGACCTTGGCGTCGGTGCTCCCACGGTGTCCTTC
>CAYWBK010000592.1:0-3399 GCA_964455745.1 uncultured Armatimonadia bacterium | reverse complement strand
TTCGACCGCCGATACGGCTGGCGCTCTCGTAGTCCGGCCCCTCCTTGGACGGCGTTCAGCCCTAACTTGGCGCGTATGGGGGCCGGGGGTGAGGCGCCGTTCACCTCTCCCCAATCAGCTTCAAATCAATAAACTCATCGCGCGGCCAGTCGAAATCGACCGGCTCTTTATATTGGTCCCAGTTCCTCGCCACCTCATACGCAACACCAAGCTCGTGCGGCGCCAGCGACTTCATTCTATCGGCCTTCACGATGACGCCGGAGGCCTGGCGCGACAGGTCCATCGTCTTGAGCTGCGCGATCAGGGCCTTCGCCCGCAGGCCCCAGGCCGTCGGCGTGAGGTCGTCCTTCAGAATCGCGCTGCGCTCCTGGTTGGGTGTGTCGGCCTCGTTGGCGTCGTGCGGGTACTGCAAATACCAGTTCATCCAGCCGGAGGCCGAACCCACCGTCCCCCGCACCATCGCCTCCTGCACGTCCGCCATCTTTTGTTCGTCCGGCGCGCCGAAGGTCAATTCCTCGATGATGAGCGGCAGCTTCTTGCGGGCGTTGCAGAATCGGGCGCGGAGGATCGAGCCGCGCACCAGGCTCTCGACCGTGTCGTCCTTCTTCATCTCGGACTGGCTGTGGTTGTCATGCGTCGTCAGGTAATCCACCAGGTCCGACTGCTCCGTCTCGCTGAAGCCGATGAAGTGGATCGCCGAACCCTCCCAAAGCTCCACCGGGCGGCGCATGTGATTGCTGATCGTCACCATGTGCGTCGGATCGGCCTTGCGGATGGCGGCGATCTGCGGGCGGAAGTAGCGCATCGAGGCCCATTCGCGGAAGTCCTGGTAATCCAGCACCTGCGCGTCGGGGCTTTTGTACTGCTTCGTGGCGAAGTCGTAGTCGAAGTCCACGATCCGCACGTCATCGAATGACAGGTAGGCTCCCCCATAAGCGCGGTTGAGAGCGGCGAGGTCGTCCTTGTACTTCGCCCGCAGGAACGCGCGCCAGTAGAACAGGCCCTGTTCGGTTTCGAGTCGCCCCCACTGCTTGTCCGGCGGCGACCAGGTGAGATTGCTCGCCGGGAACGACCACTCCACCGCGGGCGTGTAGCTGAACACGGTCGGGTTGCCCTTCAGGTGCGCGCCGAGCTTCGCCCAGAAGTGGCACAGCACATCGCGCGAGTCGATGCCGTCATCCGTCTTCCACGGCTTGCGGCCGAAGTATTCGCCGCCCTCATGCCACCACTTGATGCCATTGCCGCCCCACTCGGTAAGGCACACCTCGACCCGAATGTGATGCTTCTTCGCCAGGCGGAGGAAGTCATCGAGGTTCTCGAGATACCCCGGCGCGATTCGCGCGTCGCCCGGCACCTGCGGATCGGGCAGGACGTTCGCAATCGGCAGGAACACCTTGACGATGTTGAAGCCCAATCCCTCCAGGCCGGCGAGAGCTTTCTCATAATAGGCCGCGTTGTAGACATCCGGCCCGAACAGGTTGAGGTACTTCTTCTCGTTCAGCACGAAGTTCGAGCCGAACGGGATGAAGCGGGTCTTCGTGTCGCGCGTAACGAACGACCAGTGGTCATCGCCCACGCGGATGAGTTCGTTGTCGACGGCGGCGAAGGCACCGGCGACCGACAGCAGCGACAACACGAGCAGTATTAGCCGCGTCATTCCATCTCCTCCACGAACTCAGGTTCGCTATGGCCGGAGCCGTTGCCGTGCTTCCGTCTTCCCTCTTCCTCGTTCAGCGTTTTGCGTTTTGCGTTAGCCGTTCGTACTCCGCCTTCAGCGCCGGGAACTTGGCGACGTAATCGACCATTTCCTTATCGATCTCCGCCGCGGCGGCTTTCATGGCTTCTTCCGGCGTCTCTTTCTCATTGCGCATGAGGTCCAGATGCCGCTGGAAGATGCGGTCCGCGACATACGGGTTCACGAACTTGCTCAGTTCGGCGCTGCGACCGTACTTCAACTCGTCCCGAAAGATCCGGTTGAAGTCCTCGTCAGGATACTTCGGATTATGCAGGAACTTCTCAGTGTAGCACAGGGCTTTGACCGGCGCGCAGTTGTCCGCGGCGTCGTTGACTTCCTCACCGTACTCCTTGCTGGCGAGGAACTTCATGAAGTTGAAGGCCTGCTTAATGTAAGGGCTTCGATTGTTGAGGACGCTGACGCGCGTGGCGAAGGTCGTCGCCTTCACTTTCCTGTAGGGAAGCGGGGCGACGCCGATGCGGAGCGGGGCCTTCCCGGCCGCCCTCGCATCCGCCTGCGCCTTACGCCACACGATAAGCCCCCAGCGTCCGTAGCGGATCATCCCCAGCTTCTCCGCCGAGAACAGGGTGATGATCCCCTGCCCCCAGCCGCCCGCCGCCGCCATCGCCTCTTCCTCGCTGGGGCTGGGCGCGCACTCATGCTTGAACTGCAGGTCCATGAGCCACTGGGCGGCCTCGATGGCCTCGGGCTGGTCGAGGGTGCATTTCGAGCCGTCCGCGGAGTACAGGTGCCCGCCGTTCTGCCAGATCGCCTCCATCAGATCGTAACCCATGCAGCCGTAAGTCTCGTTGCGGCCGTTCTCGACCTTGATGGTGAGCTTCTTGGCCGTGTCCACGAACTCGTCCCAGGTCCAGTCGCCTTTGGGGTACGGGACATGGCATTTGTCGAAGATGTTCTTATTATAGAAAACGACCCAGGGCCCGGGATTGGTCGGGAAGCCGTACTGCCGACCGTCGATCTCCATGTTCTCCTTGGCAGATTCCCAGCAGATGTCGGGTGTCGTGCCCGCCGCTTTCGCCATGTCGGTGATGTCGGTGAGGATCCCGGCCTGGTAGTAGGTGTAGAGCTGCTTACGGTCATAACAGTCGATGACATCCGGGCCGATCCCGGCCATCGTCTGGACGATGATCTTGCTCTGATCGTTATTGCTGGGGTCGATCTGGAGGTCGAGGTTTGGGAACATCTTGTTGAAGATGCCGATCTGCGCCTCGCGAACGGGGTTGTCGTCCGTGGTCCAGATGATGCGCAGCTTGCCCTCGTGTTCGCGCGTAGGCTTCGTAACCTGCGCGACGACGGACAGTGCCACGAGGACGACGAACATCGACAGAAACAACTTCTTCATGGGCAAACTCCAAAGGAACGAGCCGGAACAGATGGTTGTCGCTCAGGCATGGGACGACCGGGAGGATAGGTGCATGGAAACTCTATCTGCGTCCAGTATGCGCAGGATTGCGGGAAGGAACAGCATTTTAGACCACGAAGACACCAAAGCACAAAACGGCAGGGTCGATCACAACGGAGCGATTTGGCCGTTTCGTGTCTTCGTGTCTTCGTGGTCAATCCCCTTTCAGGTTCCGCCTTCGCCGCGCTAGTAGTACAACCGCACTTCGGCGCCGACGCGCCGGTGTATGGCCCGAAGGGCC
>CAYWBK010000591.1:0-3424 GCA_964455745.1 uncultured Armatimonadia bacterium | reverse complement strand
TGCTGGGCCGCTACTGCGGCCTGCAATTATGATAAGATATTTTGTTGCTTATCAATATGGCGCGGCACGCGCGGTGAACCGCGCGTCCACACGTGAAGCGATGGGTGGACGCATCTGGTCGGCCGCTTCAACCGGTAACGCCGGCCTCACCATGGCGCTGCCCTCCGCACAGCGTGGAAAGGGCCAGCATCCAGCCGTAGCACCCGACGAGCCAACCGGTGCCCAGTATCCCTTGCACGCTCCGGGCATCCTCCCAGTGCATGAGCGCTTGGTGCGCAGGCCCGTCAACCAGGGCCAGTAAAGCGACGCCCGGACCGGTCACGCCGAGTGCAGCCAGGAACGCCCGATACCCCCAGCCCCCCCGAAGGCGGGGGCGCGGCCTTTCCAGCGCCAGCCAGCAGACCACGTACTGCGCACCGGCGTACAGCAGCCAGAACGTAGCGGCCCCGCTCGGAACAGGGCTTCCAATGATGCCCCGTAGACGGGGGGATACGAGACAAGCAGCAATGAGTCCGGCGAGGAAGAGCAAGATCACTACGTAGCACACGTCTCTGCAGTGGTTCTCGGCCGCTTTGCTTTCCATCATCTTCGCTCCCCTCCGGCGTCCCGCCCGCGAGCTGTCACGGCGACTCGCGCCTCATCGCGTCCGCCGTGGCGTCATACTCCAGCATTAGGTCCTCTAGTGCATCGATCAATGCCGGGAGGTGGGCCGGGTTCATCGTGAGGCCCTGGCCGTAGATATAGAAGCCCGCACTAGGGCCAGAGTCTGTGCCGTAAGGGCACACGTACGCCTCGGGCTGAGGGATGGACTCCCAGCTCGTATCGCCCCACGCGAACCTGACACGGATGTCGGCGTCTGGATGGACGGGCGGCAGGAGCCACAGGACTTCTCCGGGAGATTCCTCCTCCGCGTGCAGGACCGCGGGCGCAGGCTTACCTCGCTGAAGGGCGTGCAGATCCGCGATGAACGCACGCAAACTTTCGCCCGGAATGTAGCACTCGTAGGCCATCTCGAGACTCCCGGAGCGTAGATGGAGTTTCGAGTGGATTGACCCAACGCTGGGGAATTCCAGATTAGGCCACAGCGAGATTACGGTCCATTCGATCTTGCTCCAGTCGAACTGAATGACAATCGCCATCGTCACTCGCCCCTCACGATCCCCCTCACCGCCTCGCAAGCCTCCTCCACCGCCCCCTCGACCTCCTCCGTCAGCTCATACCCCGGCGCGATCATATTGGGCTGAACCGCGACGATGTGCGCCTCCGGTGCGACGCCCGCCATCGTCGCCAGTTCCAGCACATCCACCAGGCTCACTCGGCGCGGCGAATCGGCGACGACCACCGTCCCGGCGTCGAGGTCATCCGGCGTGAAGACCGTCACCGTGCCGGGGGCTGCGCCGGTGTCGAACGCCCCGATGATGATGACCCGGTCGAAGTCCTCCATCTCGATGACCAGATCGAGCCCGCCGGCAGCGCCTTCCGTCACCGTCACCCCCTCCGGCAGGCCCGCCACTAACAGCCGCTCGGCGACCACGCTGCCGACGCCGTCATCCGAGCGCCGGACATCGCCGACGCCGATGATGAGGGTACGGGGGGATGGCTCGACGGTCGCCGTCATTTCGAGCATCATTGCGCCGCCCCGGTGTCGGCGGGCTGCTCCCCCTGCGGCTGCTCCGCTGCGGGCGCAGGAGTCTCGGGCTTCGTCTCGACCGGGGGGGCCTTCTTGGGGCCGATGACCGCATCGAGCGCCCCGACCGGCGCGTAATACGGCGCGTCTCCCTTGCCTACCGTCATCATCAGTGGCTTCTCGCCCGGCGTGCAGAGGATTTCAAGCATCCCGATGCCCGGCTGAGGGCCGGAGATGTCCCGCGACAGGTAGGTCGAGGCCTCGAACTGGTGGATGCCCTTCGTGAGGGCCGAGGTCAGGCTGAGGTAGTCCCCCGCCTTTGCAGTCTTCGGGTCGAGGGTCCGGTTGTCGAGGGTGAACCCGAATCCGCCGTCCCAGCCGCGGAACAGGCTCGTTGCCCGCGCGTCGAGTACCTTCATATCGGGTGGGATGTACAGGGTTCCCCGCGCGACGAAATGCGCCAGCTCGCGCTCGCCGAAGATCATGCGCAGATATGATTCGGGCTGTGCCGCGAAGTAAGTCGTGCCGAAGCAAAGCAGCTTCACACGCTGCTCTGACGTGAGCTTCTTGTTTTGCTTGCCCATCTCCTCCAGGATTGTTTGCAGGTGGTCGTCCATGCTGCGGAACGAGGCCAGAGACTTGGCCGACGCGCTTGATGCTATGAGAATCCCTCCCCGAAGCGACACCCAGGCCGCAATGGGGTCTTTCTCGCCGTACAAGATGCGCAGGTACTGCCCATCCGCCGTCATATCCCCGCTGCAGGGCGCAGGCGGCAGCGCTCCCTGCAGCGCCTTCAAGTCGACTGGAGTGCGCGTCCGGCAGAGCATTGCGATCTGGAAAGCCTCCCCCTCGTGCAGCGGATGCGTGCTCGGTGGCCGGAACTGCTCGATCTCGGAAACCTGCAGGTACTCGTCGGGGATCAGCGCCTTGCTGATCTCGATGCGCGCTTTAGACAGCTCCTCGCCGCTCGCGGCATGTACCAACGCCGCCGAGATCGTGACCGCCCCGGCCCCGTTCGTAATCGCCCCGGTGAGCACCAGAGCGGCGGCCGCCTCTTTGCCCAGGTGCTTGACGTCGTCCGGTGACAGCGCCGCTCCCGCCTGCAACTTCAGTCGCGTCAATGCGTCACTGACCTGAGCGTCGCTCAGCAGGTCGTAATGCGCGCCTGCCGCGAAGCGATCTTGAAGCGAGGCCCGCAGGAAGGCTCCGAATCCGACAAGGGTGGGGTCGGAGGAGAACTGAGTGATAGCGAGCCGGCTCCCGGCGAAGCGCTGTGCCCGATCGCTGGCTTGCAGACTGCGGGCGAACGCTCCGATCTGCTGAGCAAGTCCCTGGGCGAAAAGCGGCGTCGGTAAAGCCACAGCAAAGGCGACGAGGGCGACATACCACAGTTTGGGGAGACGTGTGCGATTAGCCATGAATGAGTATTCGCAATCACTCCCGCAATTCCTGCCCGCCGTAGTCGCGCGGGCCGGCCGTCGCACCCTCGTAGTGTTACGTCCCTAAAACATACCGCATTATTGATGGGGGCTTGGTATCATTTTCGACAGCAAAGGAGATCATACTCATGCCCCGTGGACGCCCGAAGACGCCCCTTGTGTTGTCAGATAAACAACGCGAACAGTTGCAGTCGATAGCGCGGTCGCGTTCAATTCCTGGGCGGGGCGCCCAATGCCGGCCTATGTACGGCGCTGCCGCTTGCATCTGTCTGAATCGGGCGCGGAAGCCCCCGCCGTCGCTCTCACCCGCTTCAACGCGACGCCCGCTTCGTTTCACGACGCCGGTGCGCCGCTGACG
>CAYWBK010000590.1:0-3427 GCA_964455745.1 uncultured Armatimonadia bacterium | reverse complement strand
GCGTTTGAGATATTGTCAGAGGCTGACCGGATAGCCAGAATGAAGAGCGAACGGCGTCTAACGCAGAGACACAGAGGGCACAGAGAACGGCTGGGAAACGGCCGGTGAAGGCCGTTGCCGTTCACTGTGTATTCTGTGTCTCGGTGGTTAATCGTCGTGCGTTCCATCTCATCACCGAGCGCTGCCCGCGCAACCAGCGTAGCAATGCTTACCTCGCCTCGTCGGCGTCAACGAGGCCTACAGCGGCTTCCCGAGCAGCCAGGCAAGCAGCATCTGGAGCGTCACCGGAACCTCGACACTGAAGCTGCGGGTGATGCCCTGCCCGGCGACCGCCGGATATGTGTAACTCGCCGTTGTGCGCATGTTGACTTTCTTGCCGGTCTGCGCATCCACGAATGTCGGCTGGATTGCGGCCGGAGCATTCGACAGGTCCGGCCAGGACACGGTCACCGGGACGCCCAGCGCCGTGCTGGTCATCGTCGCCTGCCACACGCGCGTACTGAGGGACGGGGCCCTGATATCGGCGATGTAGTTGCCGGACAGGGCGCCCCAGTTCGTGTGCGGGAACGCAACTGTGACGTAATCGCCCAGCGCGGCCGGCGGCCCCGCAATGTCGTACGCCACATCAAACCCGTCTGTTGCTTTCTTCGCCGCGCCCAAATACGACCCGGTGCAGGAGCATGTCCCGGCAGTGGCGTTGACGTGGAAGGACCACAGGAGGGGGTTTGGCGCGGCAGCAGCCGTCGTGGTGGATTTCAGTGACGCGACCTTGACGCTCGAGGTGCCGGTGGTCGCGGCAGGGAAGATGAGGCTCGCGCCCTGCTGATTGAGGCAACGGATCCAGTAGCCGGCCAGCGGGTCGATTGTGTCGGTGAGCTGATAGCCCTGGGTTTGCGAGTACGCGAAAATCCCCTGCTGCACGTACTGATTGGTGACCGCAGTAGCCAGAGACACCGGGTCCTGATCGCCGATGGCGACTTGGAGGTCCGTTACCGCCACAGACGCCAGGCGCGGGCTGCCAATCTGGTTCCACCCGAGACCGAGTGGAACTGAGTAACTCGCTCCCGTATTGGGCAACGAGCCCGTGATGTTTTGCTGCACGTTGTTGAGAACCTTGATCCAGTACCCTCGTCCGGGTGCGAACGGTTGGCAGAACGGGTAGAAGCGGTATCCCTGTCCTGCGCTCAGGCTTGGGTCCCAGCGCATCAACAACAGGTCTTGCGCCGGGATTCCAAGGGTCGCGGAAGCGTCGACCGTCAAAGGCGTCACCGGCAGGGAGATCATGTACATCGCCGGAGGCGCATTCGACAGATTCAGGCTTACGCCTGCCTGGGTCCCGCCGTCCATGAACATCACGTAGGAATCCCAGCCGACATTGACTGTCCGCGAGGATGTCTGGCTGGAGGGATTGGTGTACGTCACCTGTATCTGGGACGGAGACAGCGCTGCCGCGGACACCTGGCCTCCCCATACTCCCTCGCTGACCGTCGTGGCGTTGATGGCGCTGCTGCCCCCGGTTGCGGAGATCGCGCCGGTAGTGTTGTTGATGATGCCGCCGTAGAAGTTGTTTCCGGTTCCATCAGACCCGCGCTCGTTGTAAGGGTACGGGTACTGGTGGAGCATGTTGTTCAGAGCGATTTGGACCGTGATGAGCTGGGAGCCACCGACGTTGTAGAAAGTTGGGATCAGCGTTCCCTCGCCCGCCCCGTCGCCGGTGGCGGGGACTTGCATCGCATTCCCCTCTTCCGCGTACAAAGAGGTGCTGAAGTCGTAGCTGAAGTAGTTCAGGGTCGCCGTCCCGCCCTGCGCGGTCTCGCTGCCGGTCGTGTCGGTGAAGTAGTCCTCGGAGATGAGCGCAACCGCATCGGCCAGCGGGATATTCCAGGTAAACAGCTTGGGGCCGACGGACACCGAGGTGTCGAGAACGTACTGCTGCTGATACCAGGTCGCGAACGGCAGGCTTTCGACAGTCGGCAACGCCTGGGCGGCGAGGTCCGTCAGCCGGGGGACATCGCCGGGAAGATCGCTGTCGTAGTTGGCATAGTAGAGCTGGTTGAAGTTGCTGAAGAAGTTGCTGTTTTCGATCCAGCATTTCAGCCATGCAGAACGCGCCATCGCAATCCGCCAGGTGAGCATCCCACTGAAGCCCGAGGCGGGGTAGAAGGTGTTGTTGCCCAGTTCCGGCAGATTCTCCGCCTCATAGACCGACAACGCGTAGAAGGGTCCGGGGTTGGTCGGGTCGTAGCTGGCGTCGACGGTGGGGTCGGTCTGGATGGCCGTCGCAGCCGCGCCCGCCATGCCCTGCTCCCAGGCGTCGTAAAACAGCGTTGCGTTGCCGTGGAAGGCCTGCAACACCAGGAACAGGAGAGTGAAGGTGTCCTCATCGCTATTCCCGGACAGCGCGGCCATGTGGATCTCGTCGGCGCTGACGTCGTAGACGCCGCCCTGGATCGCCGTGACGCTCGTGTCCTTGATGATGTTGATGGTCGCGCTGAAGGCCGGCGCTCCGTAGACCATCTTGGCCCTGGGGTAGGCCGTGGTGAGGTACGTTTGTAGCTCAGCCTGTTCGCTGGTGGTCCATCCGGTCCAGGTGAAGGTGAGGTCGTTGCCCTGGGTGCCGACCTGTTGCGTGCGCGCAAGGTCGGGCAAGACCAGCTTGTTGGCGGCGTCCACATGAACGACCTGGCGCGGGAATGTGAGACGCGCCTTGGAGCTCTTGAGGCCCTTCGCCTGCATCCACTGCAGGGTCTTGAGGTTGTGGGCATACTGCATCGGGTCGCTGGCCGCGGCGGCAGTGGCTGTGGGTGTGGTTTTGGACCACGCCAACGTATTGGCCACCCCGGCCTTGCTGTCCGTGACGACCAACGCGCCCTGGGGTCCGTTGCACCGGGAGCGGAAGTGCGCATTCGACGTGTTGCGGAAAGGATTCGGGGCGGCAGTCGCTGCGACCGCCGAGGACAGCAGGAGGATGATGAAGTGCTTGTGGAAAGGTCTTAACATGGTAGCCCTATCGCTCGCCATTTATGCTTGTTCGGCCTTTGCCAGACTCATTTGGGGCGGTCTTGGTTCCCTCGCCGCCGTTTGGGTCCGGCGTTCGGCGACAGGATTGTCGCGGCCACTTTGGCTGTGCAAGCCCCGACAGTCCAGTGGCCGCGACAATCCTGTCGCGGATTTCACCGGCGGGGGGGTCCTCCCCGACAAGATTGTCGGGGCCACTGATTGTGGATGATACATGGCCTCCCCGACAGTCCAGTGGCCGCGACAATCCTGTCGCGGATTTCACCGGCGGGGGGTCCTCCCCGACAAGATTGTCGGGGCCACTGATCTCCCAGGGGCCACTGGACTCCCAGGGACCACTGATTGTGGATGGTGCATGGCCTCCCCGACAGTCCAGTGGCCGCGACAATCCTGTCGCGGATTTCACCGG
>CAYWBK010000589.1:0-3461 GCA_964455745.1 uncultured Armatimonadia bacterium | reverse complement strand
CCGGCTGAGGGTCCCCGCCTGCGGCGGGGCCGGGCGTCCTGGCGGACGCAACGGCACGGATAACGACCGTGCATCCGAGGTGGTCTGTTCAGCCACCGTCAAGCTACCCACACACATTGAGGAAGAGCCCGATGACGGGAGGCGAGATGGCTCGTGAAGGGGAATTATCCACGTGAAGTGATGGTGGACGCGGCTTTGGGCCGGAGCCATCTCCCAAGGAGGCAAACTGATGTCCCGATGGATGCCGTCCTCTGCCGTGATCCGTTGGCCCGGCCTTCTGGCCGGCTTGGCTGTTCTCGCCTCCGCAACAGGGTGGGCAGGGCCGCAGGTCTTCTGGGCCAGCGACCCTATCCGGCCCGGTGAGACCGTCTTGCTGCGCGGCGCGGGCTTCGGCGACGCCCCCGCGATCGAGGTCGCGCGCCTCGATGACGGCGCCGCCGGGCAGCCTGGCAACAACGCGCCAATCTGGCACAGCGGGGGCCAGAAGGCCGGGGCGTTGCAGGCGAGCGACGGGTCGGTCAAGTTCACCGTGCCTGCGGCGCTCAAGCCGGGCGTGTTCATCTATCGCGTGTCCGCCGGTGGCGCGGCCGTTACGGGCGTTCTCAACCTGCCGGCGCTCTGGTGGGCGCAGGGGGATGTCGGTCTCCGCGCCAGCCCCGGCGGGTGGCTCCGCCTGTTCGGCAAGAACCTGGCCTGGGACGGCAGCCGGACGACCGTGCGCCTGCAGGGGCCGAAAACGGTGGACTTGCCGGCGACGGCGACCGCCGATGCGGCGACCGCGTACGCGGCGAACGTGGCGCTCCCGAAGGACCTTCCTGTCGGGCAGTACCAGGTGTTCCTGCACGCGGGGCGGGGCGGAGTCGCAGGCTGGAGCCGGCCGCTGCAGGTCACCGTGGAGAAGCCGGCGGCCTGGCCGCAGACGGTGTTCAACGTCAAGGACTTCGGGGCCGACGGCACCGGCGTTGGGGATGCCACGGCGGCGGTCGAGGCCGCGCTCGCCAAGGCCAAAGCCTCAGGCGGCGGCATCGTCTTCTTCCCGCGCGGGCGGTATCAGGTGAAGGCCACGCTGAACATCCCGCGCTGCACCGTCTTGCGCGGCGAAAGAGAGGACTGGTCCTGCGTGTTCTGGCCCGAGGTCGACACGCCGCCGAACTCCTGGCTGGCCGGCACGAATTCCTTCGGCCTGGAGAATCTCACTCTCTACTGCAGCAACTACAAGACGTTCCTCACGTCCGACACGCAGGGCGATCAGGCCGGCGACGTGTTCCTGCGACACGTGCGCGTCCGTGCCAACATCTATCGAGGCCATATACCGCCGGAGGAGATCGACCGCCGCTACCGCGAGGGGCTGAAAGTTGGCTTCGGCGGCGGCTACTGGCTGGCCGCGCTGGGTGGCCGCAACATCGAGGTCAGCGACTGCGACCTGTACTCCTCCAGTTGCGTCCTGTCTCTCACCCAACCACAGGGAGCGCGCATCGAGCGCAACATCCTCGGGAGCGGGCGCTGGGGCGGCGGCGGCGTCTTCGGCGGCGAGGGCGTGATCTTCGACCACAACCAGTATGTGGGCTGCGATCTGACCTCCTGGGGCGCAGCGGGCGGCCTGGGCTACGGCAACCTGTCGCATGTGTTCATCGGTCACAATTCGTTCTACATGGAGAACGGGGGCGACCGCGAGCCTATCACCTCCGACGCTCCGGGGGGGCTGTATAGCGGCCCTCTGGTCGGGGCGGACGCCACAAGCATCACCCTTCCGCAGCCGCTGAAGGACACCAGCCCGCACTGGCTGGGCGCGGCGGTCTACGTGGTCAGCGGGAAAGGCGAGGGGCAGTGGCGGAAATTGGCCGGATTCGAGGGAGCGCGAGTGAAAGTCGAGCCGGCGTGGGACGTGATCCCCGACACCACCTCTGTCGTGGCAATCGCGTTCCTCATGCGACAATGGCTCGTGGTGGATAACGATTTCACCGACACCGGCATGGCCGTGCAACTCTACGGCGCGGCCCTCGAGCACATCTGCGCGGGCAACCGCTCCACTCGCACCGCGGGCTACCACAACTTCGGCATGGACTATGGCGGTGTTGAGCCGAGCTGGTTCGTTCAATGGCTGGATAACGACATCCTCGAGGGCAGCATCTACCGCGCCGACCACGACAACTGGCGACTGTCAGGCGACGCTCACATCGGAGTCTACGGGCTTATCGGGCCGCAATGGCGGTTTCCCATCACTCTGGGCACCATGATCCGCCGCAACCATTTGCGCAACAATGCCAGCATCGTGCTGGGCACCGAACTGCCTAGCGGCAAGGTGACGCCGGGGCAGCGCACCGATCCCCTCGTGACCGATGTGGTGGCCGAGGGCAACGCGATCAGCAACAGCGATGTCGGCGTGTATGTGTTCCAGACCACGCGCGGAGTGTGGATGGCGGCCAACGAGTTCAAGGATGTCGCCCTCAAGGTCTGGGATGAGGGGATCGCGCTCAGGGGGGACGAAGCGCGCCGAAAGCGACTGCTGGCCAGCGTCGGCCCCATCGCCGCGTGGGATTTCGACAGGGCGACCGTGGATCAGGCGGGCCTGATCGCCCGCGTCCCCGACACCACCGGCAATGGCTTCGATGCGACTGGGTCTGCGGTCACTCTGTCCGCCGAAGGCCGGAAAGGCAAGGCGGGTCAGTTCACCGGAACCGGCTACCTGAGCGTGGACGACGCGGCGGCGTTCAATCTGCAGAGCGTCACCGTCAGCCTGTGGGTCAAACCCGAGACCATCCAGGGGCGGCACGGCCTGATCGGCAAGCGCTTCGCCGCCACCGAAGCGCCCTTCATCCTCTCGCTATGGGACGGGGGGCTGGAGTTCGAGGGCACCGACACGGACGGCAAGTGGAGCTTCAACTTCCGCTCCTCAGCGGCCATGAAAGCGGGCGAGTGGCAGCATGTCGCCGCAGTGGTGGAGGCGGGGAAGGGCGTCACCATTTACCGAAATGGTGAGGTGATTGGTCACACGGACAATCCGGGCCAGCATGCCCTCAACGGCGAGCCGCTGGTCATCGGCCGTGAGGCGTGGAGTGGGATCAACATGCAGCAAGAGCCGCCGTCGTTCTTCCGCGGGCTGATGTCGGAGATCAAGGTCTGGGCGAGGGCTCTGACAGCCGACGAGGTCAAAGCGGAGGCGGCGCGGTAGCCCTTGCAGTATTACTACGTCGGTTGCGCGGCCCTGCTCGGCAATGAGATGTCATGTGGCGGGATGGACGGCGATTGACCACAGGCGTCATGCTGGTTTTCAGCACTCTGAAACGATGAGAACGGCCCTACCCCGTCCCGCCTGCGGCGGGCCACCCCTCCCGTACCGGGAGGGGAGAAGCAAACGGCGATTCTCGCGCAGTAGGGGACTACTGCTGTTCTCCCCTCTCCGCTTGCGGCTATGCTTTACCCACATTTTCGCACTTGGGGGCCGCGAATTGGTCTCAAGC
>CAYWBK010000588.1:0-3469 GCA_964455745.1 uncultured Armatimonadia bacterium | reverse complement strand
CTCTATAGACGTTATTCCGGCACACTATGAGGTCCGGTCGCATTGCCGGGCACAGTCCGGCGCGGAGAGTGCTCCTACAGACTTTTGTAGTTGCCTCCATAAGAGAGGATACATGTGAAATGACAGTGTGCGAGATGTCCAAGTTACCGAAAACAGTATCGGCTGCGGCGAGCGTAGCTGTGGCGGCGGTCGTCGTGGCGCTGATGCTCGGCGGCTGCGGCGGTGGCTCGTCGGCGACGCCCTCAGTCACCCTAAACGGCGCATCCGCCGCCGGAACCCTGACAGTCAGCAACTCCGGCGCATCGACCCTCAGCGGGACCGCCTCGTTCGCCTCCACGGTGACTGTGCAGATCGACAGCGGCGCCGCCCAGCACGCCGACCTTAGCGGTACCAACTGGCAGATCATCAGCACGCTTAGCAACGGCGCGCACAGCGTCGTAGTGACCTCGCTGGATGCCTCCGGCAACGCGATCGCCTCCGGCGCCTTCTCGGTGACGAACTCCGCCAGCCCGCCGAGCAAGCCCACCGTTGCGATCACATTCCCGGCTCCCGGTCAGGTCTACATCGGCGCCACAGGAGCCATCACAGCGGCCGGCACGTCCGCGACGACCTCTTCGGACGCGATTACCTCCGTCAGAGTTCGCGTCAGCGGCGGCACATGGATGACCGCCACCGGCACCACCGCCTGGACCCAGGCCGCGACTCTCAGGAGCGGCTCCAACGTGGTTGATGCCCAGGCCTTCACCGCGTCGGGGGCGAGCGATGTCGCCGGCGTCACCTGCACCTATAACCCTTTGCCGTAAGCGGCCGTCGTACGCAGGCAATCTCGCGCCAGCGTGAAACCCCATTTGGTACGAGTGATCCCGTTTGAGGAGGCACCCTGAAATGACCGCCAACCTCGTCCTGCTCGGCCTGGCGGCGGCTGCGGTGGCTGCGCCGTCGGCATCGGTCACGCCAAACATCCACATCCAGGCCGATCAAACTCGTATCGGCATGGGCCGCACCCTCGCCGTGCGAGCGGTCGCCATGCAGCCCGACGGTCGGCCCGCCGCGGGACGCCTCCTGCTGCCCTACGTCAATGGCAAGCGCTGGGGCGCCCATGAATACGCCGACGCGAACGGCGCCGCCACCTTCCGGTTCCCGCTGCCGTGCCCGGGGCGCGCCGACGTGCAGGTGACCGCCGAGTCGGTGATCTCGCGCCCGACGGAGGAATGGATCTGGACGAAGCAGGTGAGCGACGGGCAGCACTTGTTCCTGCAGACCGCATTCGACGCCCCGCCAGGCGTCACACAGGCGACGCTCTGGATGGCTGTTGACGATTTCGCGGATGTATATCTAAACGGGGAGAAAGTGCATAGTGCAGGCGGCTGGACCGCTGTAAAGCCGGTGGAGGGCCTGGCACGGCACCTCCGGCCCGGCCGCAACGTCCTGTCCGTCGCGGCCGTCAACGGCACGGGACCCGCCGGGCTGCTGGTGCGGTTGGAGTGGCAGACGAAGACGCAAAGCGGCCTGTGTGTGACCAACCCGAGCTGGCATGCCTACGACACACCCCCCGATGGGTGGCCGGGATTCGCTGCCAATCCGGGGGTGACGCTGGTGTCGTTCGGGAAGGCCGACCAGGCTCTGTGGAGCGGCGGCATGGCGAACTGGCCGACCATCGGCAACCGCGACAAGCTCATGGCTGGCAGCCCTCTCCCGCCGGGCGCGGTGGTTTCCAACACAGTGCCCGTTGAAGTGTACCGACGGCCGATCCGCGCCATCCCGAGTGACCCGCAGCGCCTTGTCGGCATGCAATGGGAGCCGTGGTTCACGCCGAACAACGCCGCCTGGCAGACGGCGCAGGCGGTGCCGGTGATGGGCTTCTACTGGTCGTGGAACCCGGAGGTTACCCGACAGCATATCCTGTGGTTCGCCGAATCCGGCATCGACTTCCTGGTGGTGGACTGGACCAACCACCTGTGGGACAAGAAGCACTGGGACGAACGGCCCGACGGCACGAACGAGATCATCCTGTGCACCACGTTGGCGCTCGAGACCCTCGCCTCGATGCGCGACGAGGGCATTCCGGTTCCGAAGATGGTGCTGCTCACCGGTCTCTGCAACGGCCCCAGCACCACGATGGAGGCCCTCAACGAGGAGCACGCCTGGATCTACCACAACTACATACGCAACCCGCGCTTCAAGGACCTGTTCGTGGAATACGACGGCAAGCCGCTCCTCATGCCTTTCTGCGGCGGCGGCCCCAACTGGCTCAAGAATGCCGGCGGTCCGCCTATCGACGACACCCACTTCACGATGCGGTGGAACTCGGCCCAGCACCAGATCAGCCATGACAACGAGGCAGGCTTCTGGTCGTGGATGGACGGCAGCCTCCGCCAGCCCGTCACTTACCGCGACGGAAAGCCCGAAGCGCTGACGGTATCATGCGGATTCTTCGCCGGTGGCGGATGGCTCGCGCCCGACGCTTATGGACACCGGAACGGGTGGACCTACGTGGAGTCGTTCCGTCAGGCCTTGGAACTCCACCCCCGCGTCATCCAACTCCACCAGTTCCAGGAGTACGCCGGCCAGCCCGAGGGGCAGGGATACGGCCCAAACCATGACATCTACGTTGACAGCTACAGTGCCGAACTGAGCGACGACATCGAGCCGACCTCGCTGACCGCGCCGGCCTATCGCGGCGAGGGAGGCTGGGGCTTCCTGTCGCTCAATCTGACCCGCGCGCTGGTGGACCTGTATCGCCAACGAACGCCGGAGACGACGGTGGTGGCCATCGGCAGCCCGCTGCGGGCGTCCACGGTGACCGGGGACCGGCTGAATGTGGAATGGACCGCTCTCGGCCACAAGCCCACCAGCTTCACCGTGCTGCTGAATGGCCGGACGGTAGCCCGTGGCCTGCAGGAGACCCACGCGACCATTGACTTGCGCGATGTGAAGAGCGGCCCGGTCACGCTGCGAGTGGTGGCCGAGGGCACGAAGATGCGCTATCTGCCCTCGTGGACCGAGGATTCCTTGCCCTTGGAGCACTCGACGACGGCGTATGCGGAATTGAGCTTCACGCGGAAGAGGTGAACGGCACCCCACCCCGGGCCCGTGTCCACGAGTGGGAGACAGCTAACGGCACCTCACCCCCCGGCCCCCTCTCCACGAGGTGGAGAGGGGGAGAACGACAACGGCAAGACGGCCCTACCCCGCCCGCTTCGCGGGCACCCCTCCCGTGGACCCGCCGCAGGCGGGTATGGGAGGGGGACGGCTAACGGCGCCTCACCATCGCCCCTCTCCGCACGCAGAGAGGGGAGAACGGCAGGCCGCCGTCACCGGCTGGGCGCGCCGCAGACCACAAAGGCTCCCCACTTCCACGGCTCGATCCGCTTCGCGGCCCGTTGCGCGGCCAGCGCCTCGCGCTGCGCTTGTGCGAGGGCCAATGCGGGATCGGCGGTCGTCAGGTAATGGTCGTAGAAACTCACCA
>CAYWBK010000587.1:0-3518 GCA_964455745.1 uncultured Armatimonadia bacterium | reverse complement strand
ATAGCCGCTTGCGGAGAGGGGCCTACCCGCTGTAGGCGGGTCAGGGTGAGGTCGCTGTTCGCCCGGCAAACGGCGATTTTCGAGGCGGTCGTCATGCCGGTTTTCAGCACTCTGAAACGATGAGAATGACGGCGATGGCGGGCGAGACGCCCGCCCCACGCGCGACAAGATTGTCGCGCCCACTCCATTTTCGCGCAGTGGCAGAAGATTACCGCGACCGGGGCAATGCGCCAACTCCGGCACGGGCCACCGGCCGCTCTGCGGCGCGGATACCGGAATCATCTCGTCATACTGCGAGGCCACGTATGCCCTTCGAGCTGAACATTGACTACCCGGTCGAGAAGATGGAGCGCAGCCGGCGGCGGATGGAGGCCTCGGGGGCGTTCACCTACTTCGACCGCGTGCCCGTCGGCTTCTGTCTGGTCCCGCGCTACTTCACGCCTCTATTTGAGATCCCCTATCGCACCATCTTCGCCAGCGCGCGGGAGCAGTATCACTGGCAGCTTCAGTTCCTCAAATACCGCATCGAGCGGATACCCGAGGACATCGTCTGCACCGGCCCTGCGCTGGCGGTCGGTCCGTACTTCGACAACGTGCTGGACTCGGCGGCGTTCGGGGCGGAGATCGTGTGGCCGGAGAACGAGACGTTGCACAGCCGACCGACGATTCACACGGTGGACGAGATGAGCCGCTTCGAAGCCCCGGCCCCGGGGACCGGGCTGTGGGGCCAGGCCCGCGACTGGTGGTTCGAGATGCGCGAGTTCGCCCGCGACACCAGGCTCACGTTCAATGGCGTGGAGGGGAACGTGGATGTGGCGCCGCTTGGGATCGGCGGCCTCAGCCCCCACATGATCGCCATCGACCTGGTCGGGCACGACTTTTACTGGTGGCAGATCGAGTACCCAGAGGCGTGCCACGCCTTTCTGGCCAAGATCACACAGGGGCTGATCGACGCCCAGCGGTACTTCATGGAGATCGACCCCAGGCCGCGAGGCGGCATCGGCCTGGCCGAGGATACGGCACAGATCATGTCCGCGGGGCAGTTCCGGGAGTTCTGCGTGCCGTACGCGAACACGCTGTTCGACACTTTCGCGCCGGAGCCAGGGATGGCGCGGGGGGGTCACATGTGCGGCCAAAGCTCCCACCTGCACGATGCCCTGGTCAATGACTTGCGCATCACGAGCTTCGATCTCTTCGGCTATGTGGTGGAGCCGCAAGTGGCGGCCAGGAACCTCGGCGGGCGGGTGCACCTGTGGGGCAATATCAACCCGATGCTGATGCTCAACGGTACGAAGGCCGAGGTCAAGCAGGCGGTGATGGAGGCTTTGGAGGCGCTGGCGCCGTGCGGCGGATTCCGTCTGGGCGACGGCGCGAACGTCTGTCCGGGAACGCCTGTCGAGAATCTCGCCGCGCTCACCGAGGCGGCCGAGGAGTATGGGCTGCCCCCGGCCTCGACTGAGACCAAACCAATGCACCAGGAGTGACTGCATCGACGGTGGGCGTACCGGCCGGCGTGTTCCCTGCCGCTCAGCTTTACCGCACTTCGACGTCGCGCACCCACGCGTTAGTCTTGAGCCTCGGGTCCCCTGGCTTCAGCTTCGTCCCGTTGATCTCCACGTTCTCGAAGGTCACGCCTTCGATGGGGCTTGCGGCCCCGTCGGCCATGAGCACTACGTCGCTGTTCCGGCTCTGCAGCACGCGCACGTTGCGGAAGACGACGTCGCGGATGCTGCCGTTGGGTTTGTTCCGCGCCGGCGGGTTGAGGAGTTCGTAGGGCGAGTCAGGTCTGGTGGGATAGTTCAGGTGCCAGTCGTCCCAGTTGTTGAAGACCTTGAGGGCAGGTCGCCGTGGCCCGCGCGCGTCCTCGACAACGATGTTCTCGAAGCGGAAACCCCGCGCCGCGCCGTGGCCGACGAGATGCAGCCCGATTACGCCGCGGCTGGCCATGTCGTCCGTCGAGTGCAGCACCGTGCAGTTCTCGAAGACCACATTCTCGATGTCCGCGTCCGTCTCACACGCAAGCCCCAGGCTCTGCCCCACGTCGCTCCATACCACGCAGTTGCGGAACAGCACATTGCGCTGAGGGATCCACACCTTGACTTCGAGGGAGTCGTCGGCGTTGTGGCAGAAGCAGTCTTCCACCACTGCGTCGGAGGTCCCGCCGATGGCAATCCCGTCGTTGTTGACGTAGTGTCCGACGATCTTCACGTTGCTGATCCTGGCCCGCTTGCAGTTGCTCAGGTTCAGCGACCAGACCGCCGACTCGCGGATGATGATCCCCTCGACGGTCACGTCCTCGCAGCCCTCGAATACCAGAAGCGCGCCTCGTTGCCTCTGTTCGAGGGCCTTCCTTCCGCATAATATCCCGCGGCCGCGCACGGTCACGCGCTTGTGCCACTTGGGCACGAACAGCCCCGGCGCCCAGAACAGGTCGAGCCCGTATAGCTGGCTCGACCCCATCTTCGTCCCTGCCGGCTGCGGTTTGAGGCTGACAATGGCCCCGCCGGCGATGTACGCCGTCTGCCCGTCCTTGATGTCCACCTCGCTGGCCTCGTGCACACCGGGTCCGAAGTAGAGCACATTGGGGTCCTTCGGGTCGGGCGCGTCACGCTCCGGCGGGTTGACGAAGATGTGCAGGGGATGCTGGATCGACCCGCCCGGCTCGACGCTCAACTGGCACGGCCCCCCCGGCACGCGGAACCGCGCCGTGTGGTCCGTCACCCCGGGCCTTATCCCATGCGCGAGCGGCCGCACGACCACGCCCGACCGGTCGATCCCGGCCTTTCGGAGCCCATCGAGCATCTTCACCTCGATGTCCACAGGACCGTCGGAATCGAAGTAACAGAAGCTCAGGGGAGACACGGGCCTGCCCTGGATAGTCGTGGTGGAGGTGGTGTCGAAGCGGTAGGACGTATAGCAGAAGCACGGCTTGCCGTTGACAGTGACCGCATAGTCCAGCGACGATGGCTCGCCGGGCGGTCCGGGATAGAGCGTGACCCCGGCGGCGCCCGGCGCTGCGATTGCGGCCATGGCGATGAGAACCAGCGCGTACGTTGCCTGCACTTGCCTTGCACTCCGTCTCTCTCGGTCCTTCACACCATCGCATCTCCGTGTTGCCGGTATGACTGTGCCCGAGGGTTCCGCGCCGCTGCTGCCAATCCTGCACGGCCAGGCTCTTCCTCAATGTGTATGGGTAGCTTGACGGAAGCCTCGTAAGCTCATCTCGATGAATGAGTGAGTGCCGAGGCAGTTGCAGAAGTCTGTAGGAGCACTCTCCAGAGTGCGAACAAGCCGTTATTCTCCGCAAAAATGGAATAGATAATGATTAATATATGTCATTATGGCGGCATATCAACGGCAATCGCGGTCTGAGTCCGTCCGCTGATTGTAGGTAGGACTGCCGCAAGCGTAACGGCAGGGAACGGCGAGGGGAACAGGATTGATAGGACTTGGGGGATCACGACATGGCGGATAGTCCCGTAGCAGCATAGCCCCGACGGTCTGTCGTTTGGCCGTTG
>CAYWBK010000586.1:0-3520 GCA_964455745.1 uncultured Armatimonadia bacterium | reverse complement strand
CGCGGTGAGGGAAACGCAGAACGCAAAACGTTGAACGCGGAATCAACGGCAAGAACGGCAAAGACGACAAAGACGGCAGGGGCGCTGCCGTTTCTGCCGCCCCTGAAACCTGCCGTTCCTGCCGTCTTTGCCCTTTTCTGTGTTCTGCGCCGCCTGGGGACCGGCGCAGCCAGGGGCCTGCCATTGTCTCGTTGTGCTGAAAGAGGGGGTGATGTAGAGTAGGCCGACTTGCAGTGCCAGGGAGGTAGCCGATATGACTGTGACAACAAGCGCCTGTGTGGCGGTTGCTCTGATGCTCGCCATCCCCCTGTCGGCCTCGCCGCTCAGCTTCGACATCGACGCGACGGGGCAGGTGGACGGCAACCGCGTCTTCCGCGCCGTCGCGAACACCTGGGCGCGAGGCGGGTGGTACGATCAGCCCGACCTTCCCGCGAGCTGGGCAGTGCAACGATTCGAGGGCGCCATTGACACCATCGCCGACTGGTGGGACCTGAGCAACCCGCGCACCAACTACACGGTCGCTCCCGACGGCGAGTATGCGTTCAAGCCCAGCCCGGGCACAAAGGTCGCCCTGGAGCAGTGGGCCTTCCGCGCCGGCGTCCGCCCGCTGATCGTGATGGCCACGAACACAATGCCGGCTCCGCTCATCGAGGGTGGCTATCTGGAGGGGCAGTACGGCTACAACATCCGCCAGCCCAAGGACTACGCGAAGTGGCAACGCTACATCGAGTCGGCATTGCAGTGGCTCATCGACACCTACGGGCGCGATGAGGTGAAGACGTGGGGGTTCATGTTCGGCATCGAATCGGACTGGCAGTCCCGCGCTTTGTACCCCGGCACGACTCGCGAGATGTCCGTCGCCGACAACCGCCGCGAGTACATCAAGATGCTCGACTACTTCCACGCCGCATGCGTCGCGAAGTTGGGGCCGTCCGCGTATGTCGGCTGCTACTGGGCGATTGAGGCCCAGGCTGAGGACTACATCCGCCACTGGGCCGAGGGGGTCAACTATGCCACTGGCAAGATCGGCGCCCGCATCGCATACTGCGGCTTTTCCGACTGGACTCACGTCGGCGCCGACAGCCTCAATCCCTTCGACCCTACAGGCCGTAATCGCCGCGATCAATACGACTACATCGCCGGCATGGTCGGCAAGTACAACCGGATCGCCGCCCTCATCGACCATTACCCATCCCTGCGCGGCCTTGAGGTGAACCTGCCGGAGGCCGGGTACTTCGACCCGCGCGGCGGCTTCAACCAGGCCGGCGGCGAGTGCCCGGGCGATGTGGCTTATGCTGACAACCACGGCACGGCTCTGTACGCCATGCGCACGGTGGCCTATGCCGCCTGCCCGCGCATCCACTGGGCCTGGAACCGCTTCGCGCTCGGCACAGGCGACCTGCGCGGCTGGTATGCGGATGATGTGAAGGCCCCGGTTTTCCACGCCCTGCGCATCGAGAAGAAGCTCGACGGCCAGCGCATGTTGCCTGTCAGCCATGAAGGCACGCCACTTGACCCCGGCAACGACGTGCGTGTCATCGCCGCCGCATCCGACGACCGCTCCGGCCTGTTCCGCGTCGTAGCCACCAACCTGAATGAGCGTTTCGACGCGGCGACGGCGGAACCCCTCCGCATTCGCCTTGCGGGTTTGCCGGATGTCGATCGCGTCTATGTCACGCAGTACCTGATCGATTCCGGGCACAACAACTGGTGGCCCGACTGGAAGCGCTACCGCGAGCAGAGCGGCATCCCTTACGTTGCGGGGCCGAATTCCGGCCATCTCGGCGCGCGCATCCGCTACAAGCCCGAGTACGCGGCGTACCATCAGGACATCATGGGCACGATGCCGGATTCCGACATCCCCCGCTGGCTCGCGAAAGTGCCTGAGTTCCGAGCGCGCGACCAGTTCGTCCCGACGGCAGGGCCGATCGAGACGCCGGTGCGCCACGGCTCGGTGGAGATCGCTTTCGAACTGCAGCCGAACGGGGTGATGTACCTGGAGATCGCGGCCCCGGGCCGGCCGCGTTTCGACGACCGGAGCCTCGCCTTCACGCGCGCCTCCTTCGGCGACTGGGAAGCATCCGGCGACTGCAGCCTCGTGGATTGCGACCGCGTTCCCGGACGATCGGCCGCTCGCCTGAAGGCCTTGGGCGGGGCACGCCTGACCCGCATCATGACCGGCCTGAAGCCCGGCGGTGTCTACACCGTGGTCGCCCTGGCAGAGGCCTCCGGGCGGGTGATGGACTACTGCCTCACAGCAGGGCCGCCGGATCGGCCGTTGCAGGCATGTGGCTGGGGGGATTACTCGGCGCGCTGGAACCGCATCGTCGTGACCGCCGTCGCCGATGGGGCCGGGCGGCTTGCGGTCGGTCTTCGGGTCCCGGCTCAGGCTGCTGAGGGCGACGACCATGTGCTGTTCGGTGGCCTGCAACTGCGGCGAAACGGGTGAGGGCGGCCGTATGCTGACTACAGCAACGCTCGCTGCTGCATCATGCTCGACTCATCGACCCCAAATGCCTGCGCGTACGCCGTTCCGACCTCGATGCCGCGAATGCGCGTCTGGGATTGGTACCGATCCCAGTATGGGTAGCCGCCCTCTCCCCGGCCAATGGCGTAGCACTTGAAAGCCTGCTCCCAGGCCTCGAAGACCTCCGAGATGTCCACGTAGGTATAGGGACGGAAGCCGCCGGGGTCCTCCCAGTTCTCAGCGAAGTACGTTCGCGCCCAGGGTGCGCGCGGCGCTCCCCCGAGGTTGAAGTGCCGGTTGCCGGCCATGACGAACGCGCGTCGGGTGAGCTCGTGGGTGGCGATGTGGTCGGAGTGGATGCTGTCGCGCCAGTGGGTGATGATGACCTGGGGCCGCAGGCGGCGGAATAGCCCTGCGAGGTCGCCGGCCACAGTGTCACTGAGGGCCAGCTCCCCGTCACGATAGGGGAGGAAATGCGGGGTCACACGCAAGATGGCCGCAGCCGCCTCGGCCTCAGAGCGCTTCTGCGCCCCGTACTCCAGCTCGGATAGCTTCGCGCTGCCTTTTTCCCCCAGCGTGAGATGCACCGCATGAGCGTCCCAGCCGGCGAGAGCGTGCTTGAGCAGCGTCGCCCCCGAGGTGAACTCGATGTCAGCAGTGTGCGCGCCCACGGCAACGATGCAAGGCCTGTCGGTCACATGACCACCCTCGATCGGGATGATGTCGAGCAAGTGGTGTCCCGTCTGCTCCGAACCGCATTTCGCCATCGCCGGGGGCGTTGACCTGCGTCGAAACTGAAATGGGCGCGACAATCCTGTCGCGCGTGGGGCCGGCGTTCCGCCCGCCAGCTAGCTAGCCATTGCCAATGCCGTTCTCCCCTCTCCACTCGTGGCTATGCTTTGCCCACATCTTCGCACCTGGGAGCCGCAAATTGGTCGCAAGCCGTTGCCGTCAAGCCCCCGAAGGGGGTTTTCGCCAATTGCCTGACTGACGTTGGCATGTGTTTAGCGACACTTCCTTCAGACCATGTGGCAGCGCGATTTATCGCGCGGA
>CAYWBK010000585.1:0-3525 GCA_964455745.1 uncultured Armatimonadia bacterium | reverse complement strand
TTTTCGAGGCGATTGTCATGCCGGGTTCCGGCGCTTTGAAGCGATGAAAACGATGACCCTCGCCCCGTTGTACTGCGCTCCGCGCAGTCCGGGGAGGGCTGGGGCGGGGTAGCCGTTTGCCCGCCCGGACGGCCCCACCCCGTCCGTACCGGGAGGGGAAAACGGCAACGGCACTGCGTTATATTTCGCCTCCATCTCACGGCGAGGCGGTGAAGCGCATTTCCGAAGTATGGGATATTTGGCTGTAGAAGCCCTGAATTCCTTCATTTGTGCGAACACACTTTTGTCGATGTGATGAACACCACGTAGCCAGCGGCGTCGTATATGCTGGCCGCCCACCTCAAGGAGCCCTGAGTCATGATTCGCCACGGATTCCCAGACCGTATCGTTGCTGTCGCGCTTGTATCGTACCTCGTTGCCGGATGCAGTGTATTCGCCCAGCCGCCGGGCAGCCCTGCCGAAAAGGACGTCGTCTACGGAACAGTCAGCGGGGCAAAACTGCTGCTGGATGTTTACCGCCCGGCGACGCCCGGACCGCATCCGGCGGTGATCGCAATCCACGGCGGTGGGTGGTGCGGCGGCGACAAGTCGGGCGACAAGGGCCTCGGCGACGGCCTGACCGCCAACGGTATCGCCTGCTTCAGCCTCGACTACCGGCTGGCCCCGAAATACACATATCCGGCGCAACTCCTGGACGTCGCCCGCGCCGTGCGCTGGGTGAGGGCACATGCGAAACAGTATGACATCGACCCGAACCGGCTGGCGACGTTCGGCGGGTCGGCTGGAGGGCACCTGTCTTTGATGCTCGGGGTCATCCAGCCGGGCGATTTCCAGTCTCCGGACGACCCGAACAAGGCTCTCAGCGCGAAAGTCGAGTGCGTGGTGGACCTCTTCGGGCCGGCCGATTTCAGGGACCCGAAACAATGGCCGCCGGCCATTCTCAAACTCGTGCAGGACTTTCTGGGGACGGCTTCCCCGGCCGCAGCCCCGGACGAGTGGGCGGAAGCATCCCCGATCACGCACGTCACCCGGGCTTCAGCGCCAACGCTGATGATCCACGGCGACGCCGACAGCATTGTGCCGCTGCAGCAATCGGAGATGATGAAGGCCGCGTTCGACAAGGCCGGCGTGCGGAACAGGCTCATTGTCATCAAGCACGGCGAGCACGGTTTCGGGGGCGGCGATCCGCAGAAAGTGAACGAGGCCTACCAGGCGGCATTTGTCTTCCTGGCGCAGCAGTTGGGGGTCAAGTTGCGGCATTAACGCCAGGGCCGGATCTGCAATGATGTCGTCGAAGGAGTGATGCACCCGTGTTTGCGCGAACACGCTGTGTCTTCGGGATGAGCCTCTGCCTGGCGCTGCTGCTCACTGCCGGCTGCGGGCTTCACGCGCAACCGACGGAGAAAGATGTTGTGTACGGGACCGTCGGAGACGCGAAGCTGCTCCTGGACGTGTATCGCCCCACGACGCCCGGCCCACACCCGGCGGTGATCGCGATACACGGCGGGGCCTGGAGAACCGGCGACAAGTCGATGCACCGCCGGCTCGGAGACTTGCTTGCGGGCGGCGGCGTCGCCTGCTTTGCGGTTGATTACCGTCTCGCGCCGAAGTACAAGTGGCCCGCGCAGGCGCTCGATGTGGCCCAGGCGGTCCGGTGGGTGAGAGCGCACGCGAAACAGTACGATGTCGATCCCGAGCGGCTCGCAGCCTGGGGGGAATCCGCCGGCGGCCATCTGTCGCTGATGCTTGGCACCATGAAGCCCGGTGACTACCAGGAGCCCGATGACCCGAACAACGCCCTCAGCGCGCGGGTGCAGTGTGTGGCCGACTTCTACGGGCCAGCAGATTTCACCGTCGCTGACAAGTGGCCGCGGATGATCGTCATCGGCCTGGAGGGCTTCATCGGCGCTTCCCCGAAGGTCGATCCGGGCAAGTGGGCCGACGCCTCGCCGGTCACGCATGTCACTGCAGACGCTGCGCCGACCATCATCATCCAGGGGGATGCCGACCGGCTCAACCCGCCGCAGCAGTCGCAAACTATGAAGGCCGCGCTCGACAAGGCCGGAGTGGAGGACCAGATCGTGATCGTCAAAGGCGCCGGCCACGGGCTCAAAGGCGGCGACCCGACGGAGGTTAAGCAAGCGTATCTTGCGGCGTTCACATTCCTGGCGAAGCACCTTGGGTTTACGTTGCCGAAGAATGCGGGTTTGGTGCAGTAGCGCCCTGTCGGAGGCGGAAGCCCTACGTTGTGCCGCGAGGCTGTGGGGTCCCCGTCTGATGCCGCCCTGCGGGCGGCCCAGACACCCCGCAGCTTGAAGTGAACAGTGTTGTAACGAAGGAGGGACGGCACACCATCGCCGTCCCTCCATTGCTGGCTACCGGTCGTCGCCGACCTCTACTCGTACGGAACCTTCTCGGCCTTCCCCGACTTCGACGACTTCTCTGCGGTCTCGATGACCCCGATCACCCGGCGGGCCGACTCGGGGGTGACCTCGAGCGGCGCGCCCTCGCAAAGATGCGCGCCGAGGTTGATGTAGAAGCTGTTCCAGTCGCTGTCGAAGTACTTCACTTGCGAATCGACCACGATTCCGTCGATTTCGGTGACGAGGTGGAACTGCCCGTTGCCGAAGTCCTCGATGGCGCCCTTCGTGCCAAGAATGCGCCAGCGGGCCTTGCCCACGCGGGCGATGCCCGACTGCTGGATGTCCGCCACGCAGCCGTTGGCGAACTTCACGATGGCGCGGACCTGGTCCTCATTCGTGGCGTCGAGCCACACGAGCTTGTGGAAGTAGCCCATGACGCTCTCGATCGGCCCGGGGACGAGGTTGAGGGTCCAGTCGACCACATGCGCGCCCCAGTCGTAGAAGGCTCCGCCGGAAATCTTCTTGTCCGCCCGCCACCAGGTTCCCGGGTGGCCGTAGCCCCCCATGTACATCTCGATGTGGAACACGTCGCCGATCATGCCCTTGTCGATGACCGACTTGATCGCCTTGAAGTCGCCGTCGTGCCGCCGGTTGTGGAAGGTCGTCAGGGTGACGCCGGCGGCTCTCGCGGCCTCGATCATCGCAGTCGCCTCCTTGACCGTGATGCAGAAAGGCTTCTCGGAGACCACGTGCTTGCCTGCCTTCAGGCACTGGAGCGCCAGGGGGGCGTGCGTGTTGTGCGGCGTGACGATGGTCACCAGGTCGATGTCGGCCTTGCTGAGCATCTCGGCCACGCTGTTGTATGTCTCGATATCGGGCAGGTCCGCGCGGGCCATGTCGGTGCGGGAGGGATCAATGTCGCAGACGGCCACCGTCTGCAGGCCCGGGGCCGCGTTCATCCACTCCGCGTGCGCTTTGCCCATGTTGAAGGCTCCGCCATACCCGATGACCGCAGAACGGACCGTCTTACTCGTCTTCCTGGTCGCCACTGTGGACGTCTCCTTTCGGTGCCGAAAAAGGCTGTGCGTCTAACTGATTCGCGTTGATCGCCAACAAGCGAGGGCGCGGCTTTCGCCGTGGGCGGCTTTGTGACCTGCGAGGC
>CAYWBK010000584.1:0-3551 GCA_964455745.1 uncultured Armatimonadia bacterium | reverse complement strand
CGAAGGCATAAAGCTGCGTCCCGCCGCTGGTCAGCCACGTCTCGCCGGTCAGGCGGTCTGCATTGTCGTAGGCGTAGTAAATCGTCTTGTGGTCTTCGCGGATGACCTTCGTCCGCCGGCCGTCGTTGTCGTAAGTGTAGTAGGTGCTCTGCAGCACACCGTTCGGGCCAACGTGCAGGATGCTCGTCACCTGCGTTGCGGCGTCGTAGTTGTGGTACGTCGTGACCCCGTTCGGCAGGCGCTTGGCGATCTCCAGCCCGAGGGCATCCCGCTGGTAATACGTCGTGTACCCCCACGGATCGGTCAGGTTCTGTAGCATGTTCCGAGCGTCGTAAGCGTAGTACGTCGGTTGGGCGTCCGGGTTGATCATCACCGTCCGATTGCCCGCCGCATCATAGTTGAAGTAGAAACTTTGGTTGCCCCACTGGGTGTGGCAGATCAGCCGGCCGGCGTTGTCGTACTGGAACGCCTCGTCGCCTATGCCGGTCTTTTTCACACTGGTCTGCGCCCCGCGCGCATCATATTGGTAGTAGATCGTGTCCCCCGACGGATAGCGCAACTCGCTTAGCACCCGGCCCATGCTATCGTAGGCGAAGTACGCTCCCACGCTGCTGGCCTTGTCGCGCTGAACAATCTGCCCGGCGGCGTCATAGTGGACGACCTCCGCGTGGCCGACCGCATCCGTCTCCTTCGTACGCCTACCGTCGGTATCGTAATCGTAGTAGGTTGGGTGGCCGAGCGGGTCGAGCATCGCCAGCAATCGCCCCGCTACGTCATAGTTGTAATACGCAGTCTGCCCGAGCGGGTTGGTGGTTGCGATCATCCGATCTACACGGTCATACTGCATGTACGTCACGTGTCCCAGCGGCGTTTTCTGCCACGTCCGCCTGCTATTGGCATCGTAGCCGAAGTACGTCATTCGGCCCAGGGGGTCCACCGTGCCCGTGACCCGGTCCAGGGTGTCATAGAGCGTATTCCATTGGTTGCCTTTGGCATCGACGACTCGGTAGTTCAGGTCCACCTCGTTGTACCAGAAGTAGGTCATGTTCCCCAGAGCATCCGTCACCTTCGTTCTGTTGCCCTTCCGGTCATACTGGTAGTAAGTCGGGTGCCCGTTGGGGTCGATGCTCGCCGACATCCGGTAGTTCACGTCGTACAGGTAGTAGCTCGTGTTCCCCAGTGGGTCGGTTCTCGCGGTCAGATTGCGCATCAAATCGTACTGATTTGTCCACGACTGGAAGAGTTGATCGACCCGAGCCGTCTGGTTTGATAGCGCGTCATACTCGTAATAGATGGCGTTCCCATCGGGCAGGAGCGAGATCGTCCGATTCCCGCGACCGTCGTAGGCCTGCTCGATGACGCGGCCTACCGGATCGGTAGTTTTCGTAACCCGATCCAGGTTGTCGTACTCGAAGTACGTGTTCGCCCCGAGCGGATCGGTCGCCGCGATGACATTGCCCGCCAGATCATAGTTGAAGTAGCTCGTCTGCCCGAGCGGATTCTGCACCCAGATGCGGTTGCCGTAGCCATCGTAAGTAAGATACGTCGTCTGCCCCATTTTGTCCGTCGTAGCGAGCATCTGGCCGTGGCTGTCGTACTGGTAGTACGCCGCGAACCACAGCGGATCGATCTCGCAGATGCGGTTGGCGTGGGCATCATAGTTGTAGTAAGTCGTCTGCCCGAGCGGGTCGGTGGAGCGGTTCATCGTGTTCCCGTTCGGGTTGCCGACGTTGTACCCGAAACTCCAGTACCTGCCGCCGGGAGCATTCATGTAGGTGCGGTTGGCGTAGTTGTCGGTGCCCAGGGAGGTCACGTTGCCGTTGCTGTCGGTCACCGACAGAAGGCGATGGTAGGAGTCCACATCGTAGATCTCGTTTTGCCCGCCGGGGGTGGAGATGCCGGTCAGGTACTGATGGTCGTCATAGGTGTAGTAAGTCATCCGGCTGTAGGGGTCGATGATGCGCGAGTGCTCAAACGAGTCATAGGCGTAATACAACTGCCCACCGGAAGGGGCCGTGATCGTGCTCACGCGCTGGGAAGTGTCGTAGGCGTAATAGGTTGTGTAGCCATCCGGGTCGGTCGTGCTGAGCATGAAGTGGCCCGAGTCGTATGTGTAGTCGGTAATGCACCCGGTCGGCCCAATCTGTCTCGTGAGGTTGCCGGAATCATCGTGCTCATAGTACTGAGTGCGCCCGGCCCAGTCGGTCATCGAGGCCATACGGTTATCGTCGCCATAATCGAAGTAGATCGAACGCCCACAGGGGGCATCGACCCGGGCGATCAGGTTCTGCGCATCGTAGTTGAAATAGATCTGGTTGCCTTTGAGATCGAGACTCGCGATGATGTGGCCGTATGACAGTACCCCATATGCGTCATGCCAAGTCTGCTCGTAGGTGACCTGACGCCCGTCCACGGCCTGCTCGACCCAGTGCTGAGAACCCGGAGCGCTCTCTCCCTTTATGGTGTTGTACTGGCCCGCAAACCGCTGAGTGCCATTCCATGCCGCAAGGCCACCGTGGGTGCGTGTGATAAGGATGGCGTCCCCACCTTGGGTGAGCTCCCCATAGAGCGACAGATTCCACTGCTCTCCCAGCGGTGTATGCAGTGGATTGGCGATGCTGTTGTAGACGTGGCGTATCGAGATTGGGTCGCCGATGGTGCGAAGCTCCACATCGGGATCCACAAGAAGCGCGCCTGAAGTCCCGTTGACTCCCGAAGACGAAGCCCAGGGCACGACCAACGTCTCCTCCAGGCCGCTGTCGCCGCTGGTTGGCATCGTCTCAGTTGCGCCATACCTTCCCTCCGTTTGCCGTGGAGGTAAGGGTCTGCGTTCATCGTGTGCTGTCTGGTCTGCCATCGGTACTCTCCCTTCGTCTGGAGTGAGTGATGTTCTGAACGACATGACGTCATTCCTGATCCAGCGCCATCGGGCAAAGAGGCAGGCCCGGATTGCAACTGTCCATCTGAGACAGTTTCCCGCTTGCAATGCAACCCGATAGCCAGTTGGCTAGCGCAACAATTGGGCTGACGTCGCCCCCCAGATCGGGGCTGCCACAAGATGCGATGAGGTTACAGAGTGGACACGTAGGTCCACAAGGGGTGGTCGACACCCCCGTCCGGGCCGCATTCGGTATGTAAATCGGGTTAGACTGCTGGTACCCATTGACTCCTGACGCTCTCGAGTGTCCTTGTGGCATATTGGTTCAACCTCCTATTTCGGCGCCCAAACCTGCAGGCGCGCTAAAAGCCAGCGCCGACTGGCACTGACTTCATACGCAGAGCGACTACCGACTTCTGGAACACCATCGCGACCGCCCCGTTCACGACAATGCACGCTTCGGCGCGCAACGGATCAAAATGAAGAGTCGAACTGAAACGAGAGAAACCGTGAAGTTAAGTTGAGGGGCCCCCAAATGACAACGTGGTGACAACTGCCCCTGGGTGTGAATTCTACTATTACAGATAATACATAGCACTATCGACCACGGAACGCAATACCTGACGCTAAAGATTATAGTAAGTGTTTGTGGCAATGTCGTAAGAACAGTCTG
>CAYWBK010000583.1:0-3557 GCA_964455745.1 uncultured Armatimonadia bacterium | reverse complement strand
ATAGGGTCGTAGACATCCGCTGTGCGCAGACCGTACAGCAAGCTTGCATCCGGGAGCACAGGAGACAGGTTCGAGTGTAAGGAGGACTCATACACCCGAGCGGGCCCGATGCACAGGCAGCGCCCGAACTCCGACTGCAGACCTTGCAGCCCCGTTACGAGCGGGGTCGGGGAGAAGACCTCGGGCGACGTCGTCGGGTTGTAGTAACAGGCGAAAGCGACGGCCTGGACGGCGATCACCGCCACGATGACGGCGCTTGCGCCTTGCGCGCGGCTGAACCCGGGGCGTGTCAGCCATATTCCGGCAGACACGAACCCCAGCCCGACGGCCAACCCGATTGCGTCAGATCGGGCCTCAGCGTTCAGGTGGGTGCTGACGACCAAGGCCGCTGCCGCGAGGATTGCCGTCGGCAACGCCAGGAGTGCGCCGAAGACTGGCTGCCGCAGCCGCGAGTGCAGGTCATGCAGGACAAGCCCGATGGTGAGTGCGAACGAGGCGTTCCACAACAGCAGCCAACGACCCGCGATGCGGAAACGGTCGAGAAGCGGCACGAGCCTGAGCAGGCTGTACAGGGGCGTCCGCCCGCCCAGGGCCAGGATCAGCCCGAGCGCCGCCAAGATGCCGAACCCGATGAACAGGCGGCGGAGCCGAGGATCGCGCACACGCACCAGAAGGGCGAGACACAGCGCGACGCTGCCGGGGTAGCCGCAAAGCTCCCAGTGATTGATGCCGCCGGGCAGGCGGAACTGCCACCACGGACCGTGGATGTTAGGCAGGATCAGCGCCAGAAGCCCCCGAACCGGCAGCGGGCCGGACAACATCAGGTCCAGGCCACTTCGAGCCGCGCCGCAGCCTGCCCGGACCATGCCCCACACCGGCACAAGCTGCACGGCCGCCACAAGAAGGCCGGCAACCAAGGCAAGCATGAACGCGAGCGCCGCTCGCCCCGCCGGGAAGCCGCCCTTCCCGCCACTCCGGGAACGGAGTGGGCGCGACAATCCTGTCGCGCGTGGGGCGGGCGTCTCACCCGCCATCGCCGTCATTCTCATCGTTTCAGAGTGCCGGAACCCGGCATGAGAGCTGCCTCGAGAATCGCCGTTAGCCTTTCCCCTCCCGGAACGGGAGGGGTGTCCCGCCGCAGGCGGGACGGGGTAGGGCCGTACCCGCCCCACGATTACGAGACAACCCACCGCAAACGCGCCAGCATAATAGACGATCTGCACATGGTTCAGCGCCACGAGCGCGAAGGCTGCCGCCGATAGGGCGATTCCCCACCGCTTCCGCCCGTATACCCATGACAGCAGCCCCAGCGCCGCCCAGGGCAGCCAGGCCGCCGCGGCGATCACCGGCAGATGCCGGCTGTGCGCGGCCATGAAGCCCGTCAGGGCGAAGGTCAGCCCGGAGGCGAGGCACGGACCGCGCCTAAGGCCGAACCAGCGGGCCAGCAGGAACATCCCCGTCGCCGCGATCGCGTAGTTGAGCGCCGTCACGAGGCCGAAAAGCCACGCCGATCCGATGGGGAGCATGAACAGCAGGTTGAGAGGGTAGAACGCGCCGGACTGCCCGTTCGCCCAGAAGGGGTCTCCGCCGGCAAGCTCGGGGGCGCAGGGCAGCCAGTCGCCCTGTAACCGCGCCCTGGCGAGGTAGACTTGCCACGGGTAGTGCTGCATTCCGATGTCCTCGACGAAGAGCACCTGGCCGAAGAATAGCGCCGGCGAGAAGACCACGATAATTGCGACAGCGAGGACCAGCAGGGCGCGCGCGTCTCTGGCGCGGCTGCGGCTGCTTCGAGGGGGTGCTTCATCTGCCGGAGGCGTGTCTGCCTTCATGTGCCCATTCAGCCGAAGAGGCGCTTCACGAGCTGCGCGATGTTGCTGCCCATCCGCGCGCACTCGGCCTCCGAACGCGCGTCGGGGGCGCCCACCGCGATCGGCCCGTAGTGGTCGCCTTGCGGGTCGCCCTTGACGATCATGCCGTGGATCATCAGCGCGTGCACGATGTCGAGCACGGTGGTTTCGTTGCCGCCGCCCGGCCCGCCGGACGAGGCGAACGCCCCGCCGACCTTGCCGTCGAGCTTGCCGTGGTGTTCCACGCTCTCGTCGATGAGCTGCTTGATCTCCGCCGCCATCGTGCCGTAGTAGACGGGGCTGCCCATGACGATCCCATCGTAGTCCAGCAAGTCGTCCGGCGTGACATCGCCGACTGGAAGCAGATCGACATCGACGCCTCCCCCGGCGACGCCTTTGGCGATCACCTCGGCCATGCGCTTCGTGTTTCCGGAGCGGCTGTAGTACACGACGAGGACTCGCGACATATCACTTCTCCTCCTTCATGCCGATGCGCCGCGCGACGAGGTACTGCGGCCGTCTGCGCACCTCGTCGTAGATGCGAGCGGCGTACTCGCCCACGATTCCGATGCAAATGAGCTGGACGCTGCCCAGAAGCAGTGTGGAAAGAAGTTCGGAGGTCCAGCCTGTGACCGCCACTTGGCTGATGAACTTCTTGTAGATGACGATGCACACGCCGACGCCCGATATCACGATACTGATGAAGCCGAAGAACACCGCCAGCCGCGCCGGCACGTATGAGAATGAGAACAGCCCGTCGAGCGCCAGACGGATCAGCCGCCCCAGCGTCTGGCGGGGCTTGCCGGAGTGACGCGCCGGGCGGTCGAACTCAATCCCGGTCTGGCGGAAGCCCGTCCAGGCCCGCAGGCCGCTGATGTAGCGGTTCCGCTCCGGCATCGACAACAGCGCGTCGACGACCGGGCGGCGCATCACCGAGAAGGTTCCGGCCCCCTCCGGCATGTACTCGACGGACAGCCACGCTTGCAGGCGGTAGAAGGCGCGGAACGCCAGGCGCTTCAGCAGGCCCTCCCGCCGCTTGCGCTTGATGGCGTAGACCACATCGAAGCCCTCATTGAGCTTTTCGAGCAGTTCGGGCACCAGTTCCGGCGGGTCCTGCAGGTCGCCGTCCATAAGGATCACGATGTCGCCCCGGCAATGGTCCAGGCCGGCGGAGATGGCGGCGGAATGCCCGAAATTGCGGGAGAACGAGACGCACTTCACGCGCGGGTCGAGGCCGTTGGTATAGCTCATCCAGGCGGCCGAGCCGTCGGTGCTGCCGTCGTCCACGAAGACGATCTCGTAATCGTCCCCGAAAGGCCGCATGGCAGCAGCCAACCGCTCGTGAAGCACGGGCAGCGTGTCGATCTCGTTGAGAATGGGGATGACGATGGAATAGCGCATGGTATGTGGCCTGGGCTTGGCGTGAGGGAGTTATTCCCCTGAGCCGGGCGGGTTTCCTGCCTGGAGAGTCGGTGCGGAGACAGGCTCTTCCTCAATGTGTGTGGGTAGATGCCACGAACTGGTCTTGGCGAGGGGAGTAGCCGACTGCTCCGGGTAAGCCGTTGCCGTTGCATCCGCAGGACGCCTGGCCCCGCCGCAGGCGGGGAACCTCAGCCGGGCCTCGGTCCTCTCTGCGTCCGCAGGACGCTCGGCGTGAAGCGCCCCTCAGCCGGATGCTTCAGCGTCCGGTTCAAGGCCGGCAGTTAGGGC
>CAYWBK010000582.1:0-3572 GCA_964455745.1 uncultured Armatimonadia bacterium | reverse complement strand
CCCTCAAGATGGCCTCTTGAGGACCTCTACCTACAATCAAGATTCGGACCCACGCAAAAACGCAGAAGTCAGAACGCGGAACACAGAATCAACGGCAAAGGACGGCAACGGACACGGCACGGCCCAGGCCGACTGCCGTTGCCGTCCTTGCCGTCGCTGCCGTTCGTCGTTGCCGTTCCCGCCGTCCGCTCATCATTCATCATTCATCGCTCATCGTTTCCGCCACCTTCTCCCACTGGCCGCTCTCGTGGCTTCGGTGGACCGCGTCATCCACGGCTTGCGTCGCGGCGGCATCAAAGAGAGTCACGGTGCCGAGGCGGCCCTCCGCGACGGCGGACACGAAGTCGAACATACTGTGGATGTGGAACCTCGGCCACCCCACCGGCAGCTTCGGCGAGGGCAGGGCGCTCGGAGTCGGGTATTGCTGCACGCACTCGATCTGCTTGAAGCCCCGGTTGCCGCCCAGCGCGCCGCCCTTGTCGCGGGCGTCATACACGTACAGCCAGTTGGCGTCCATCATGCTGAATTTCATCGCGCCGTGCTGGCCGTATATCTCGAAGGACACCCCATCCTGCGACCCGGTGGCGAAGCGCGACGCCTCGATGAACCCGATCCCGCCTTGCTTCATCCGCGCCTGCAGGCACACATAGTCATCGACCTCCACCGGGAGCATCTGCGAGCGGTCGGCTGCCGACGGGCGCTCGGGGATGAAGGTCACCTTTGTCCCGCGCACGCTGTCGTAATCGCCGAGGATGTAGCGCATGAGGTCGATCACGTGGCTGCCGAGGTCGCTCAGCGCCCCGCCGCCGGCCTCTGTCGTCATCCGCCACGAGATTGGCCGCAGCGGATCCGCGTACCCGGCGTGATAGTACGTGGTGCGGAAATGATACACCTCGCCGAGGAACCCTTCCGCCGCCAGCTCGCGCGCCCGCATCGTCGCCGGAATGAACCGGCACTGGTGCGCCATGCCGTGGGTCAGCTCGGGATGCTTGCGCGCCACCGCCAGGATCTCCCGCGCATCCGCCAGCGAGGTCGTCAGCGGCTTGTCGCAATACACGTGCTTGCCCGCCTCGAGCGCCGCGATGACCTGCTCCTTATGCAGGTGATTCGGCGTGCAGACGTTGATGATGTGGATGTCATCGCGGGCGAGCAGGTCCTCGAAGCTCGTGGTCGCGAATTCGAACTCCCCCTGTTCCTTCGCCTTAGCCGCGGTTTCCTCACGGCTGGTGCACACCCCGACGAGCTTGACCTTCGCCGGAGCGGGATCATAGAACAGCGACAGACTGCGATAGGCATGGGCATGAACCTTGCCGATGAAGCCAAAGCCGACGATGCCGACGCCAAGCGTGGGGCGAGATGACATGGGAAGCCTCCGGAAGATACTGGATACTGGATGCTGGTAACGGCAACGGCACTGGTAACGGGCGGCTATGGTGTTTGGTGTTCGCGTGACACGGACGAGATGAACGTGTTCAACTGGCGACCGAGGATGTCATACTCGCGTAGCAGGGTCTCCGCGCGTGGTGCGGGTAATGAGCCCGTATCGGCCAGCAGTTTCAGGTGAGCGACGGTCTCATCGCACGAGGCCAGCGCCACGACGAGGAAGCGGATGTAGTCTATCTTATACCGCCGTCGTTCGTACCCTTCAACGATGTTGGCGACGACCGATTTCGACGACCGCCTGATCTGGCTGCCTTGCTCGAACATCTCGAACTTGGGCAACTCAGCCAACGTAACTCGGTGCACCTCCACCGCCAGAGCATGGCTTCTTCGGTATATTTCCAAACTCTTGTAGCCATAGGTCGTTTTCTCGTGTTGCTCCACTCTTTCCCCCCTACCATCGGGCATTTTGCCGTTCGCTGTTCCCAGCATCCAGTATCAAGCATCAAGTAGCTATCCTCAGCCTCTTCCACCTTCCCGACCGGAACATCAAGCCGAGGATCACCAGACCGAGGGTCATGCCGATCACGTAGCCTAACCAGACTCCGGTGGGGCCCATACTGAGGTTGAGCGCCAGGATGTAGGCGATCACCGGCGACAGGATCGTCGTGGAGAGGAGACTGGCCCAAAGCGGCGCCCAGGTGTCTCCGGCCCCCCGGAGGGCGCCGGCCAGCGCCATCCCGCCGACGAGGGCGGGCTCGCCGATCGCCAGGATCCGCAGCGCCGGGATGCCGACCGCAAGCGTCATCGCGTCGTCGGTGAATGCGCGCACCAGTACGCGCGCGAAGGCAACGTAGATCGCGACGGCGACCAGTGAGAAGCCCATCGAGATGCGCGTCGTCCACCAGCCGCCCCGTTCGGCGCGGTCGAGTTGTTGCGCGCCGCAGTTCTGGCCCACCACGGTCATCGCCGCGCCCATCATCGCCAGCCCGGCCATGATCGACACCCCGCGGATTTGGCCGGCGATGGTGAATGCCGCAACCGCGGCGGTTCCGGCAGCCCCTCCGGCAGCGGCCAGCGTCAGCACCTTGTACATGACTGTGAACGAGAGATTGCGCGCGAGGCCCTGCAGGGCATTGGGGAGGCCGATGTACAACGTTTTGCCCCACGTAGGCAGATGGAGTGCCCAGCTTTCCCGCCAGGCGACGTGGACCGCAAAGCGCCCCGATGTCAGCGCCCAGGTCGCTACGGCGACACCCAGCGCGCGAGAGATGATGACGCCCCAGGCCGCCCCGGCCACCCCCAGACGCGGGAAAGGTCCGATTCCAAAGATGAACAACCAGTTGCAGAAGATATGCGTGACATTGATGCCAACGAGAATCAGAAGCGGGGTGATCGTATCACCGGCGCCTTGCAGGATTGCGCCGAGGATGAAATTGAGGTTCATGAAGATCGTGCCGGCGAACATGAGCTGCATATAGGGCAGGGCATCGGCGATGACGGCATCGTCTGCGCCCATCAGGCGGAGGATCGCTCGCGAGAAGATCAGGCCCAGCGGCGTCATCAGGAGCAGTGTGGCGGCCACCGTCATAATGATGGACTGGCGAGCGACTGCGCTGACCTTCGCGTGGTCGCGCTGCCCGGTATACTGGGCCACCAGTACCTGCGTTCCGGTCGACACCGCAAGCATGATGACCATGAAGGTAAAGAACGCGTTCCCGGCCATGCCGACGGCCGCGATAGCCTCGGGGCCGAGATAGCCGACCATCTTCACGTCGGCGACGCCCATGACCCACTGCAGGGCCGATGAGAGCACGATAGGCCAGGCGAGCATGAAAATGCCCCGCCGCAGGCCCCCCTGGGTGAGGTCGACTCTTCGGATGGCGGGGCGAGGTTCACTGCCTGGGGCTTCGGGTTCGATGTTTTGGGTTTCGCTCATGGGTGGGTAAGTCTCGATGGTCACGGGCGGCCGGTCGGGCCGTGGTGTTGAGCCTACGTCAAAGACGCAGTGTAGGCGCGGCAATCTTTGCCGGCGCGGGAGTCGCGTGGCGCGGGCGTCTCGCCCGCAGGCCGTTCGCCGTAGCTGTAGACGTGCCGTTCCCCTCGCTCCACAAGTGGAGAGGGGCCGGGGGCATACGCGCTAAGTTAGGGCCAGACGCCGTTCAAGGAGGGGCTAACATGAAACGGCCCGC
>CAYWBK010000581.1:0-3579 GCA_964455745.1 uncultured Armatimonadia bacterium | reverse complement strand
TAGGGCCGTCGCCTTTTCATCGTCTCAGAGTGCCGGAACCCGGCATGACGACTGCTCGAAATGGAGTGGGCGCGACAATCTTGTCGCGCGTGGGGCGGGCGTCTCGCCCTTGGCCGTTTGCCTCTCCCCTCCCGGTACGGGAGGGGTGCCCGCGCAGCGGGCGGGGTGGGGCCGTCCGGGCGCGTGGCCGGACCGAAGAGCAGGTTGACCACAAAGACAAGGGCACTAGACGGCATAGCCGCTTCGATGGGGTCCTCATTGCCGTTTTCGTGTCTTCGCGTCTTTGTGGTCCGAAACGCCGGTATCCTCCCCGGGTCCCTGTGCGTATTTAACGCAAACCGAATTGCAGGATACCTGGTTGCCAGGACACGAGACGTGAGCGAACAGCGGGCTGTAGTCATCGGCGCGGGTCTCGGAGGGCTGCTTTCGGCAGCCCTTCTGTGTAAGCACGGCCGGCGAGTGACGGTCACCGAGAAACTCAGTTTCATCGGCGGCAAATTCACCCAATTCGACTACCAGGGCTTCGCCGTGCCTACCGGGGCTTTCCACACACTCCCCGGCGGCGTGAACGGCCCGGTCATGCGGGCGCTGGGCGCGCTCGGCCTCAGTGCCGAGGCGCTCCCGTTGTCGATGGTGCTGTATACCGAGAAACGCGGCCGACTTCACCCCATGTACCCGCATCTGAGGCCGAACATGCGGCGCAGGGACAGCCTCTTCTGGGCCTTCGGCCTGCGCGACCTCATCGGCCTGGGGAGGATGGGGCGGGAACTGAAAGCCGGTCAGAACGGCCCCGGCGGCACGCTCGCCGAGAATCTGCGCCGCTTCGGCATCTCGCGGCGGGCCGAGCGCATCCTATCGAAGATGATGGAGTTCTCCTCCGCGGTGCCCTCCGATGAGGCGGATTTTCTCGACTTCGCCGACTGCGTCCGCGCCCATGTCGGCGCGACCCCCTGTGTCCTCACCGGCGGCTGCCGGAGCATCATCGACGCGCTGGAAAGCTACATCCGCGGGCACGGCGGCGAGATCATCACCCGCGCCCGAGCCGCACGGATCGCCGTCGAAGACGGGGTGGTGCGGGGAGTGGGCCTCGCGGATGGGCGGTTTCTGGAGGCGCAGATCGTGACCTCAAGCGCCGGCCCCCAGGTCACTTCCCGATGCCTCGGACCGGACTGCCCCGGGGCCCTTGCCGCGAAAGCCGCCCCTGCTCCCGCTTGGGGCGCCGCGCACAGCCTTCGAGCCACCGAGCCGTTCCTGCGCCACGACTCGATTGAACTGCCCTACGACCTGGAGCGCATCGGCGGCTATATCGAGATCAACCGGCTTGCCCCGCGCCTCGCCCCTCCCGGCTGGTCGTACCTGCTCGCCTACCAGCACCTGCGGCCCGATCGGGACGTTCCCACGCAACTGCGAGCGGGCACCGCGGAGTTGATGGAGCGCTTCACCGGGCTGCGCGGTCTCGAGGAGTTCAACATCGCCACCTACCGCAAGGGCTGGCCTGGCGCGCGGATGCAGGCGAGGCACGGCCAAAGCGGGGCCGACCGCCTGCCGCTGCAGGTCGACGGCATCCGAGGGCTGTACATGCTCAGCGACGACAACCGCGCGAAGGGCCTCGCCGCCGAGATCATCGGCTCGACGGCCCTGCGCTTCGACGAACTGCTCGAGGGAATGTGATGCCGGGCGCGATCCTGATCGACGAAGCTCTATGCGTCGGCTGCTCGTACTGCAAGCTCGCCTGCCCGAGCGGCGCAATCGCCGTGCAGGACGCCACCGCGCGAGTGACGGAAGTCTGCACCGCCTGCGAGCAATGCCTCGGCGTCTGTCCGGTGGACGCTATCTCCGTTGCGGCGGGCGATGAGCCCGACTCCGCTCGACAGGAAGAGACCTGAACATGCCCGCGACACCGCGCATTGCCGGGCCTTATGTCAACATCTACCGCCCCGGCGGCGACATTTTTCCAGGCCCCGACTCGGAGCACTTCCGCGCCGGACAATGGTATGGGGACTGGGTCCCGAACGACCACACGTTCGCGCTCGGGCCGGACAGTCGTTGGCACGTTTTCGGCATCACCCATCCCGCCCCGCCATCCGAAGCGTATGTCCACGAGGCCGAATGGCTGGCCTTCCACGCCATCGCGCCGCCGGGGCCTCTCGCTGACAGCCTCCGCGACGGGGCCTGGGACGATCAGCCGAAGGTCCTCCCGCCGGGCGACCGGCCCGGGGAGCTACCGGAGTTCTACGCGCCCTTCATTGCCGAGCGCGCCGGGGTGTACCACGTGTTCTACGGGCCGAGGGACATGCGCCTCGCGACCTCGCCCGACCTGTACCACTGGACGCCGCAGGGGGCCGTGTTCAGCGACGACCCCTCCACCCGCGACCCCTGCGTGCTCGAGCACGACGGCGTCTACCATATCGTGTATGTCGCCGGAAATGCGCTGTACGTGCGCATCTCACAGGACCTGGTGCACTGGAGCGACGAGGCCGTCGAGATCTTCCGCATGACTCGACCGGGCGACCCGGAGTCGCCGGTACTGGTGTTCCGTGACGGATGGTTCTACCTGTTCTGGTGCATCTACGATGGCACCAACGGCCTATATGAAAACCGCACCTTCGTCATGCGCTCCGAAAGCCTCACCGGCTTCCACGAGGCGCCAGTCATCGCCGAGCTTCAATCGCACGCGCCGGAGTTGATCGTGGCGGAGGACGGCCAGTGGTACATCTCAAGCGTCGAATGGCCGCATCGCGGAGTGAGCCTGGCCCCGCTGGCGTGGACTGAGACCTTTGACGTTGGGGGCGTCGGCAGCCACAAATGCGCCAAGGCGCGGGGGCCTGAGCCGCGTAGCGGCTGCAGACGGGGATCTCGCGCGCCGTTCAGACGCCACCCGGACACCCCGTCACCTGGTAGTGGGCCGTTCCCGATGGTAACCGGGCTACAGGCATCGCTGAACACAGGGATTGACCTGCCGATATGTAGTTAAAGCGGCATGAAATCGCTTGGCATCAGGATAGGGCGTCACCGGGAATTCGGGCAACAACTTAACCCAAAGTGGTCAGTAACGGGAGCGAAATGAAGTATATATACAGATACGGCCACTTGGCTGAGACATATAGCGTGGCTACATTGGAGGTATGCTTGGCGGAAGGCCTAATCGTGCGCTGTAGTTGAATTAGGCATGGAGAAGTGAAGGAGGTGGTTTGACACCACTCTGATTGCGTGTATAATTTATTATGAAGTCTTTTTCTATATCTTTTTTCCTGGCATCACATTAGCCGGGAGGTGGGCTTCTCCCACCGACGAATTAGCCGTTTCTTGGAAAGCAGTGCCAGTAAAGGAGCGTTTCTTATGAAAACTAAGGCTGATACCGGACCAGATATGAGGCAGTCGAAGGAACAGCCCGTAGTTTTCAGCGGACTATTGACCCAGGAGGACTATGAGGAGTCAGAGAAGGTCTGCGAAGAGATCAGCCAGTGGGCTAACACTTACTTTCGGCGTTCTTATCTTCCGGCGCGACCAAAGACAGATAGTGACTAGCGCAACTTTGACAGTTTGGTTCAGCGAAGCCCTGAGGCTGTTAGGGTCTCA
>CAYWBK010000580.1:0-3586 GCA_964455745.1 uncultured Armatimonadia bacterium | reverse complement strand
CGTTGGGGATATGAACGGGCGACGGCAACCCCATACTCTCCGGCACCCCTAACGGCACCTCACCCCCCTCTCCACTCGTGGAGAGGGGGGAACGGCGCACGGCTGGCGGGACGCCCACCCCACGCGGTAGGGGGTGATACAGAAAGGGGCACGGCTGAGGGGCCGTGCCTCTCTTCGCGTCCGGGGGGCTCTTCCTTAATGTGTGTGGGTAGATGCCATGAACTGGTCTTGGCGAGGGCGGTAGCCGACTGCTGTGGGTAAGCCGTTGCCGTCGCGTCCTGCGGACACGACGGCACGGATAACGACCATGTGTCTGAGATGGTCTGTTCAGCCACTGCCAAGCTACCCACACACATTGAGGAAGAGCCCCGTGTCGGCGAGAAGAGGACCACTGTAGAGGACTTGATCGCTGCACAGCGGAAACACACTCCCGTCCGCACTGAGTTCGCGCGCCTGCTTTCCGTATCTCGGGCGCGATTCCTCCACAGGTGAGCTACTGATGAACTCTCGCTTCGCGCGCCTGACAGTCCTCGGTCTCGCAGCCGCACTGGTCCTCGTAGCCCTCGCCGGTACGGCGGCCTTCGCCCAGGGCACGCTGTTGCTGCGCCTGCCCACCGTGAGCGCCACGCAGATCGCCTTCGTCTACGCGGAGGACATCTGGACCGTCTCGCGCGATGGGGGAGAGGCCCGCAGGCTGACGACCTCTCCCGGCACCGAGACCTTCCCCAGCTTCTCCCCCGACGGCAAGACACTGGCCTTCACGGGGCAATATGAGGGGAACCTGGATGTCTATGTCATGCCGGCCACGGGCGGCGAGCCGACGCGCCTGACGTACCACCCCTCGGCCGACATCGTGCGCGGGTGGACCCCCGACGGCAAGCGCATCGTATTCGAGTCGGCGCGCAAGGGCGGTCCGCACCTCACCGACCAGCTTTGGACCATCTCGCCCAACGGTGGCATGGAGGAGCCACTGCCGATCCCGCAAGCCGTCACCGGGTCGTTCTCGCCGGATGCGAAGTACATGGCCTATGTGCCGTTCCCGCCGGCGTACGTGGCCTGGCGGCATTACCGCGGCGGGCGGACGACCCCGATCTGGCTGTTCGATATGGCGAACTTCGAGACCAGGAAGCTGCCGCGAGACAACAGCAACGACTACTCGCCCATGTGGATCGGCGACACAGTGTACTTCCTCTCCGACCGCAACGGGACGATGAACCTGTTCGCCTGGAAGCCGGGCGATGCGAATGTGGAGCAGCTTACCCATCACACTGACTACGACGTTCGCAGCGCCGGCGCGTGCCAGGACGCGATCGTCTACGAGCAGGCCGGATACCTGCACTTGTTCGACCTCAAGACCCGGCAGACGCGCCCGCTGACCATTCATTGCGAGGCGGACCTGGCCTGGAAGCGCCCGCGCTACGGGAAGGTCAACAACATGATCCACGAGAGCGATATCTCGCCAACGGGCGTGCGGGTGGTTGTCGAAGCGCGCGGGGGGATCTTCACTATCCCGGCCAAGAAGGGCGAGGTGCGCAACCTCACCCACAATCCCGGCGTCAATAACCGCAGCCCGGCCTGGTCGCCGGACGGCAGCAAAATCGTGTGGCTGTCCGACGAGGGCGGGGAGTACCACCTGGTCGTGGGCGAGCAGACCGGCCTGAAACCGACGCGGTCCATCAAGCTGCCCGGGCCGACCTTCTACTACACGCCCTCCTGGTCGCCGGACTCCAAGAAGCTCACCATCACCGACGCCCGGCAGTACGCCTCGATCGTCGATGTCGATGCCGGCACGGTGACGCCGTTCGACATCGACCGCATCGGCGGGGGTATCCAGCCGACCTGGTCGCCGGATTCGCAGTGGATCGCCTATGCGAAGGACATCGCAAATCGCGTCGGCGCGATCTTCCTGTACTCGCTGAAGGACAAGAAGAGCTACCGCATCACAGACGGCCTGGCCGAGGCCGCCAGCCCCGTGTTCGACCGTGGCGGCAAGTACCTGTACTTCCTCGCCAGCACGGATTTCGGCCTGCACATCGCCGGGATGGACATGTCGGCGTTCGACCACCACTCCACTCGCGGCATATACGTGATGGTGCTCAACTCCAAGGACCCGTCGCCCTTCTTGCCGCAAAGCGATGACGAAGAGGTCAAGACCGAACCGGCCAAGACGGAGGAAACGCCGAAGAAAGGCGATGAGCCTAAGAAGGCCGACGAACCCAAGAAGGACCAGACGCCTGCGAAGCCCGCCGAGGCGAAGAAGCCGGATACCCCCGCTCCCGCCAAGGACGACGCCGCGAAGAAGACCGCCGTGCAGGTCGTGGTCGACACGGAGAACATCAGCCAGCGCATCCTTGCCATCGATCTGCCGCTGACCGACTACAGCGATCTGCAACCGGGGCCGGATGCAGATGGATTCCTGTACCTAGTGCGCGTCGAAGGCGAGCCGAACCTGAAACTGATGCGCTACGACCTCAAGGAGCGCGAGGCGAAGGAGGTCATCAAGGACATCAACGGCATTGCGGTCAGTGCGGACGGCAAGAAGATGCTGTACGTTGCCGGCAGCACGTATGGAATCATCGACCCGCACAAGACCGGCAAGGTCGGCGACGGCACCGTGGACATGGGCCGGCTGGAGGCGCGGATCGATCCGGGCGCGGAGTGGGAGCAGATCTTCCGCGAGGGCTGGCGTATCCAGCGGGACTTCTTATATGACCCCAAAATGCAGGGAGAGAACTGGCAGGCGATGTACGACAAGTATCATCCCTTTGTCCAGTACGTCTCGCACCGCAACGATCTCAACTACTTGCTGGCGATGCTGCAGGGCGAGTTGACCATTGGGCACTCCTACCAGGGCGGCGGCGATACAGGCGGGGCGGCGGTATCGGGCGCGCCGGCAGGGCTGCTTGGGGCCGATTACGCTATCGAAAACGGCCGGTACCGGATCAAGCACATCTACTCGGGTGAGAACTGGAACCCCGATCTGCGCGCCCCGCTCACCGCGCCGGGGATCAAGGTGTCCGAGGGCGACTACCTGATCTCAGTGAACGGCCAGGAGATCGCGCCCCCGGCGAACCTGTATCGGTTCTTCGAGGGCACTGCGAATAAGCAAATCGTCCTGCGCGTGAGCGGCACCCCCTCGACGGACAAGGCGTGGGACATCACCGTCGTCCCGATCTCCGACGAAAGCGCCCTGCGGGGGCGCGACTGGATCGAGGACAACCGGCGCACCGTGGACAAACTGTCCGGCGGGAAACTGGCGTATGTCTACGTCCCCGACACCTCGTGGGGCGGGTACAGCTACTTCAACCGCTACTTCTTCGCCCAGCTCGACAAACAGGGCGCGGTGATCGACGAGAGGTTCAACGGCGGCGGGAAGATCGCGGACTACATTGTGGACCTGCTCAATCGCCCGTGCTTCGGATACTTCGCGCCGCGCAACAGCAAGCCGTTCCCGGTGCCCGGGGCGGCGATCTTCGGGCCGAAAGTGATGCTTATCAACGAGATGGCCGGCTCGGGCGGCGACGCGCTTCCGTACGCTTTCCGCGCGCGGGGCATCGGGCCGCTGGTCGGCACGCGGACCTGGGGG
>CAYWBK010000579.1:0-3586 GCA_964455745.1 uncultured Armatimonadia bacterium | reverse complement strand
CAACGGCAACGGCTTACCCGGCGCAGTCGGCTACCCCCCTCGCCAAGACCAGTTCCTGGCATCTACCCACACACATTGAGGAAGAGCCTTTCGCTTCAGGACGTGTGGTTGGGGCCACGACTCCGTCGGCTACTTCCCCAAGACTTCCTTTGCGACCATGATGGCGGACATCGCCCTCGGCCACCCGCAGTAGAACGCCAGGTGGGTGATGACTTCGACAAGTTCGCCTTCCGACAGCCCGTTCTCCCTGGCCTTGTTAAGGTGGAACGGGAGTTGCTCGGTGTTCCCGCCGGCGATGAGCGCGGCCACGGTGATGAGGCTGCGGTCGCGTGGGGCAAGCTCCTCACGCGCCCACACGTCCCCGAACAGGACGTCGTCGGTGAGTTCCGCCAGCTTGGGCGCGAAGGCCCCGATCATCTTCTGTACGGGCGTTTCTTCTTTTGGTTCAGACATCCTCTACCTTCTCTCTTCGGCCGGCGTCTAGCGGTCGATCATGCGCTGGGCGCTCTCGGAATAGCGAGCCCCCTGCAGCGTTATCTCGGAGGCGGCGCGCTCAATCTCCTGGAGGTCGGCCTCAGTGAGGTCAACGGAGACCGCTCCAACATTCTCCTGCAAGCGATGCAGCTTCGTCGTGCCCGGGATCGGGACGATCCACGGCTTCTGGGCGAGGATCCAGGCCAGCGCGATCTGCGCGGGCGTGGCGTTCCTCCGCCCCGCGATGTTGCCGATCAGGTCGACCAGCGCCCGATTGGCCTTCCGGTTCTCCGGCGTGAAGCGGGGGACGGTGTTGCGGAAATCCGTGCTGTCGAAGGTGGTGGTCTCATCGATCTTCCCCGTCAGAAAGCCTTTGCCCAACGGGCTGAACGGGACGAAGCCGATCCCAAGCTCCTCGAGTGTCGGCATGATCTCCGCTTCGGGTTCCCGCCAGAACAGGGAGTATTCGCTTTGAAGGGCGGTAACGGGCTGGACTGTGTGGGCGCGGCGGATCGTCCGCACGCCCGCCTCGGAGAGGCCGAAGTGCTTCACCTTGCCCGCCTGGATGAGGTCCTTCACCGCTCCCGCCACGTCCTCGATCGGCACGTTCGGATCCACGCGATGCTGATAGAACAAGTCGATGTGGTCGGTCTGGAGGCGTGCGAGCGAGGCGTCCGCGACCTCCTTGATGTGCTCCGGCCGGCTGTTCAGACCGCCGAGCGGCTTGCCATCCGCGTCGATATCGAACCCGAACTTGGTGGCGATCACTACCTTGTCGCGGATGGGCGACAGCGCCTTGCCGACGAGCTTCTCATTCGTAAACGGGCCGTACATCTCGGCGGTGTCGAAGAGCGTCACGCCGAGGTCAACGGCCGACCGAATCAGGGAGATCATCTCCTGCTCGTCCTGGGCGGGGCCATAGCCGTGGCTCATGCCCATGCACCCGAGCCCGATGGCTGAGACTTCCAGGCTGCTACTTCCAAGTCTGCGCTTCTGCATTGTCTTCTCTCCTTCGAGGCGCCACTGGGGGCTCGCCTCGCCTACACGGTTCCTGACGGCATCAGGCCAGGGAACCCTACAACTCCTGGCGCGTGGGCCGGAACAGGATTTCGTTCACGTCCACTTCCTCCGGCTGGCTGATGGCAAAAGCGACTGCTCGCGCAAAGGAGTCTGCGGGAATCGCCATCGCCTCATAGAACTTGTGGATTCTCTCGGCGACATCCGGCTCCGTGATGCTGTCAGGCAGTTCCGTGGCTACCGCGCCTGGTGAGATCACCGTGGTGCGGATGTTGTAGGGCTTTACCTCCTGACGCAGCCCTTCGGACAGGGCCAGCACCGCATGCTTGGTCGCCGCATAGACGCCGCTGCCGGGGCCGACCTTGTGGCCGGCCACGGACGAGACATTGATGAAATGCCCGGCTTTCTGCTGCTGCATATACGGCAGCGCCGCCGCAATGCCGTAGAGCACGCCCTTGATGTTCACGTCGATCATGCGGTCCCATTCGTCGATTTTGAGTTGCTCAAACAGCGATTGCGGCATCAGCCCGGCGTTGTTGATCATGACGTCGATGCGCCCATAAGTCCGCACTGCGGCGTCGACCAATTTCTTGACCTGCTCGTAGTCGGTGACGTCCGTAGTAACGGCCAGCGCCTTGCCGCCGCCGCTTGTCAGCTCGTCGGCCAGCGACTGGAGGCGATCTACACGCCGGGCGCCCAGCACGACGCTTGCGCCCTCTGCCGACAGAAGCCGGGCAGCCGCCTCGCCCAGCCCGCTGCTAGCGCCCGTGATGACGACGACTTTTCCTTCGATGTTGTTGCTCATGGCCTTCACTCCTTCTTGCCATTACGGCTTACAAATCTGGATGAGAATGGCGCTGCCCGGTACTCGGCTCGCGCCGATGATGAACCAGGCCTTGCCCATAGTCTTCCCCTCAGAAGCGCTCTTCCTGAATTGAACGAAGTTCCAATTTGATAGCGCGTAGTTGCTTGACGTGCCGCCCTTGCAGCGCTATTGTAGGCTCATATAGCTCAGGCGCGATAGGACGATCCTCCAGAAGTCTTGTACTATCCTGCAATCTTTGGATACTTGCCGGGGAGAAACCGGTACGAGAGGTAAGATGCAACCAATGGACGAGCGTGCGGAACAGAGGGGTAGATCCAGCCGGGAGGGGTTGGCCGAGCGGATCGCAAGCGCCATTCGAGAGGACGGTGTCGTGGAGCCGATACCGGGGCTTCACCTGACCCGAGCCTCCGAGCCGAGCGGGACGATCCACGGTGTCTCACAGCCCTCGCTCTGCGTCATCGCGCAAGGGGCTAAGGAAGTCTACCTGGGAGACAGTCGCTACCGATACGACGCGCAGCGCTATCTGCTCACAACGATCGAGCTGCCAGTCACAGCCAGGATTGTTCAGGCATCGAGGGAACGGCCCTATCTGGCATTTCGCCTTGAACTTGACGAGGCGTTGGTCGGGTCGGTCATGGTCGAGGCGGGGCTCCCGGCTCCGCGCAGCCAGGGCGATGCCAAGGCCCTCGTCGTAAGCGCCCTCGACTCCGGCCTGCTCGACGCCACACTGCGGCTCGTGGAACTCAGCGGCTCCCCCGTCGAGGCGAGGGTCCTCGTCCCGCTCGTGAAGCGCGAGATCGTCTTCCGGCTACTGATGGGCGAACAGGGCAACCGCCTGCGCCACCTTCCGATGCTCGGCTATTCCCACAGCATCGCCAAGGCCATTGGCCTGCTGCGGAAGGACTTCGACCAGCCGCTTCGCATTGAGAGCATCGCAAGAGAGCTGGGGATGAGTTCGTCGAGCTTCCACCACCACTTCAAGGCCATCACCGACATGAGCCCCCTGCAGTTCCAGAAACAACTGAGGCTTCAAGAGGCCAGGCGCATGATGCTAGGCGAGAATCTGGACGCTGCCAGCGCCGGGTTCAGGGTCGGATACGGGGACGCCTCCCATTTCAGCCGCGACTACAAGAAGCGCTTCGGGATATCGCCGGCACGAGATGCCGAGCGTCTGCGGGCGAACATGGGCACTATTCCGGCCGCAAGCACCTACTCGAGGTGATTGCAAAAGTCGCTGCGTCGTCTGTAGGAGCGGTCTCCAGACCGCGA
>CAYWBK010000578.1:0-3623 GCA_964455745.1 uncultured Armatimonadia bacterium | reverse complement strand
GGACTACGAGAGCGCCAGTCGTATCGGCGGTCGAAGTATCCGGCCCCAGCCGTCCGCGCGAGGTGAACGGCTGGGGCCGGATACTTCGCTGCGCTCGTAGTCCGGCCCCTCCACACGGCCCGCGCCGCCTAACTTAGCGCCTATGGGGGTAGGAGGCCGTCCGCCTGCCTCTACTGGTAGACCTCCAGCTCGGCGATCGACATCTGCGAACCCGGTTGATTCGGGCCGTCGGGCTTGATCCCGCACACCCGTATGTACCGCCCCTTCACCGGCTCGAAGGTCGCCCCGAACGGCTTGCCGTCCCCGTCGGTCTTCGAGGCCACGGTCTGCCACTTGACGCCATCCTCCGACAGGCGTATCTCGAACTGCGTCGCGTAGCCCTTGCCGAAGGTGACCTTGACGCGCCGCACCGGCACGATGTCGACCAGGTCCACCTCGAAGGTCCACGCCCACTCCCCGCCTGCCAACGCGATCGTGTCCAGCCGTCCGTCGACGCCGTTGCGCGCGAAGCACACCCCACTGTTGACCTCCACCGGGTGCGACCCGTCCAGGCTCAGGAGCTTCGCCTGCTTGTGGTAGGCAAGGTTTCCCGGCGGGACCGCCGGCCGGGGCTTCCCGCTGTCGAGTTCGGCGCGGACGACCTTGAGGCCCTTGAGCATCTCCACCTGCGAGCGGTCCAGAGAGCCGTCGCGGAACAGCGCCGCGTCGATCGAGACGACTCCGCCGCGCGCGCAGACCGCGTAGACATAGTCGGCCAGTTCGCGTTTGGTGTACTTGCTGCCCGGTTGCGCCCAACTGGGGCCGAGGAACGACAGGATGTGCCACTGCTCGCCGCTGAGAAACCGCTGGGCCGGGACATCGTAGAACTGGTTCTGCTCGCCGCAGGTGAAGTCCTCTTCATGCGTATAGGCCATCACCTGCGGATCGACGCCGCGGTTGAAGGCGACGATGCGCTTGGGGTTGCCCGCTTTCAGCCCTTTCGCGAAGATCGCCATCTTCTCGTCGTCGTAGCCGATAAACGGGTACGAACCGTCCACCCAGTAGCCGGCGACCTTGTCCTTGTAGCGCTCGCCGTATTCCCGGGCGACGCTGGCCCACTTCTCAACGAACTGCTTGGTGACGGGATTCGTGAAACCGAACGCCGCGTTGGCCTTGTCGTCCGCGCGCGGGCCGTCTCCGGTGAAGTATAGCATCAGCGGGATGCCCCGGCGGCTCAGCGATTTGTACAGGTCCTCTACGAGATCCCGTGTTGCGCAGGCCTCGCCCGGCTTGTAGCCGGTGAGCCTGTCATAAGTCGCGTTCGGCGCGATCATATACCGCGAGACTTGCATGATCGTGAACATGACATACCCTGCGCCTACCTCGGCCATCGTGTCGGCGAAGCGCTCGGTGTCGAACTCCCGAACGCATTGATCCCACGTAGTCTGCCGCCCGAGACTGTTGATCTGTTCGGCGTTGTTCTGCAGTCCGTCGAGGTAGTGCACGAAGACGCCGTAGCGCGCTTTCTGAAACCAGTCGGTGTTGGGGTTCATCGGGTCCCCCTGGGCGCTATGGGGTACGAGTGTTGCGACGAAGGCTGCCAACAGTACGCCGGTGCAACACAGTGACGATCTCACGGGTGCTTACCTCCATGTCTATGCCTCATATTCGCCGAGCGCGTCCGGTAGCAGATTGTGGAAGCGCGTCAATGCTGCTTCCGCCACCGGGGCGCTGAAACCTGCATGGACGGGGCTCTTCCTCAATGTGTGTGGGTAGCTTGACAGTGGCTGAACAGACCATCTCAAACATACGATCGTTATCCGTGCCGTTGCGTCCGCAGACGCCTGGCCCCGCCGCAGGCGGGGACCCTCAGCCGGATGCTTCAGCGTCCGGGATTCCCGCCGCATAGACACCTCCCCGTCCGCAGGACGGGCGGCGCGAAGCGCCCGACAGAAGGCCCAGCCTGCTGGCGTCCCCGACGATTTGGGCGGCTGCGCCGCCACCCGTCCTGCGGACGGGGACGATTCTACTTCGGCCCTGAACCGGACGCTGAAGCGTCCGGCTGAGGGGCGCTTCGCGCCGGGCGTCCTGGCGGACGCAACGACAACGGCTCACCCGGAGCAGTCGGCTACCCCCCTCGCCAAGACCAGGTCCTGGCATCTACCCACACACATTGAGGACGAGCCTATGAGATCCTCTACCACCATTTCCTGCGCGCTTTGGATGTCCTTGCCGATCATCACGACCAGATCGAAGGAGGACCGCCTGATGGCGGCCGGCATCTGCACCCCGGCGGAGCAAGCCTTCGCCGCCGCACAGGAACTGCTGGCGGTGCCGGTGCGGCTGAGTGAGCACGAATCCGCTGGCGGAGGGCGGACCATCTGGCCGTCGCCGCACATCACGGCGAGAGCCGCTGCCATCTTCCGCGCGGTGGGCGTGACCGACCCGAAAGCGCGTGTATCAGGGTCTCTCGGGAGCGAGTGTCAAAGAGCGGATAGGCTTTCCTCTCCCGATACGGGAGGGATGCCCGATAGCCGCCGTAGGCGGCTCAAGCGGGCGGGGCAGGGCCGTTCGCTCCACTCGTGGAGAGGGGCCTACCCGCCGCAGGCGGGTCAGGGTGAGGCGCCGTCGGCGAGCGCCCGCCCGTCAGATCACCAGCTCCAGGATGTTGCCGCTGGTCTTCACCACCGTCCGCTCGTCGATCTTCTGGAAACCCCGAGATAAGTACCCCTCGACGCTCACGCCCTCATAGACCCGTATCTCTTGCTCGAACGGCGGCTCAACGGTCACCGGCGGGATGTTGCCGATATCGGCGCAGGCCCTCGCGGCGGTCTCGCGGATTAGCTTCCGGGCCGCGATGGGGGAGAGGCTGAGCGCGCATTCCCGCCCGAGGCCGATCTTCACAGCGGCTCCGTGGAGACGCGGCACGAGCGCCCGGGCCTCGGCGACCGCCTTGTCGTCGCCTGCGAGGAACACCGTCGGGACCCCCATCGTCCCGGCCATGATCGCCCGGCAACCAAACTCCCCGTGCGCGACTCCGTTGATCTTGAAATACTCGATGGTTTTCGAGGAATACGTGTGACACAGCGGCGCGTTCTCGGTACCGGCCATCGCGTGCTGGCCCACGAAGAACAGCGCGTCGAAAGAAGCGTTCAACCCATACGGGGCGGCGATATGGCTGTGGGGGAGGAACTTCGCCGCCGGGTGGAAGTCGAGCAGGCTGATTCCCCCGCTGCCGTGACCGTCCCACACGACGACCTCGGCGTTCGCATCGAAATCGAGGATGCCGTCCACGCAGGAGTTGACCTCACCCGTGAGAAGCTGCATGGAGATCGCCTTGTCCTCCGGGGTCACGTCGCGCGTCTGCGTGAAGCTCGTGATCATGGCGGGACCTTCGAGATCGGTGATGAGGTGGACCTTCATGGCGCTGTGGCTCCCTGTGCGGTTGATTCCCAATACACATGCCATTTCGACAGGCCGCGGGGGAACGACCTCCTATCCCCCCTCCCTCGCAGGGCAGGGGGGAACGGCGAACCTCACCCCCCCCGGCCCCCTTTCCGCAAGCGGCTATGCTTTACCCACATTTTCACACCTGGGGGCCGCGAATTGGTCTCAAGCCGTTGCCGTCAAGCCCCCGAAGGGGG
>CAYWBK010000577.1:0-3625 GCA_964455745.1 uncultured Armatimonadia bacterium | reverse complement strand
CATACCACCTCCACCACACCTGCTCCAGCCCCACGTTCGGCTCGTTCCAGTACCCATACCCTCCCACATATTGGTATGGCGTCACCGTCGTCCCTGTCCTGCCCAGGCTTGTCCCGAACGCCTCATATAGGAACGTATCCGTCAGGACGCCCGTATTGCTCGTCAACCCAAGTGTGCTCCCCAGTGCATCGAACAGGAACCAGTGCTCCGGTCCTGACTGCGCCACCAGGGGCGAATAGATGCTTGGGCTCTCGCTGACATAGCCCTGCTGTGTCGTCCAGGTTCCGTCTTTCCCCATCGCCAGCTTCTGGCCGTCGTAGAGCATGTACGTCACGGCTCCGGCTTCGACCCGCTGCACCCGTTGCATCCGAGAGTTATAAAGGTTCGCCAGGTCATCGCTCGGCGTCTGAATGTGCTTGAGGCTCTCGTCGACATCCCAGGTGTAGTACGTCCACCCGCTGGCGTCGTGCTTCGTCGCCATCTCTCCATCGGCGGTCCAGGTGTAGTAGGTGGTCGCCCCCGCTATCGTCTCGGCGGTGAGCTGGTTCAGCGTGTTGTAGTTGTAGGTCGTCGTGACCCCGTTGAAGGTCTTCTGCTTGCGATTGCCCGCTGCATCATATTGATAAGCAAAGGCGTAAAGCTGCGTGCCGCCGCTGGTCAGCCAGGTCTCGCCGGTCAGGCGGTCTGCATTGTCGTAGGCATAGTAGATCGTCTTGTGGTCTTCGCGGATGACCTTCGTGCGACGGCCGTCGTTGTCGTAAGTGTAGTAGGCGCTCTGCAGCACGCCGCTCGAACCCACGTGCAGGATGCTCGTCACCTGCATTGCGGCGTCGTAGTTGTGATAGGTCGTGACCCCGTTCGACAGGCGCTTTGCGATCTCCAGCCCCAACACGTCCCGTTGATAGTAGGTCGTGTATCCCCACGGATCGGTGAGCGACTGCAGCAGGTTGCGCGCGTCGTACCGGTAGTACGTCGGCTGCGCATCGGAGTTGATCATCACCGTTCGGTTGCCAGCCGAGTCGTAGTTGAAGTAGAAACTCTGATTGCCCCACTGGGTGTGGCAGATCAGCCGACCGGTGCTGTCGTACTGGAACGCCTCGTCACCGATCCCGGTCTTCTGCACTCGTGTTTGCGCCCCACGAGCATCGTACTCGTAGTAAACTGTGTCCCCGGACGGATAACGCAGCTCGCTTACCACCCGCCCCATGCTGTCGTATGCGAAGTACGCCCCGACGCCGCTGGCCTTGTCACCTTGGATGATCTGCTCGGCGGAATCATAGTGGATCACCTCGACATTACCAACCGCATCGGTCTGCCCCGTGCGCCTACCGTCGGCATCGTAGGCGTAGTACGTCGGATGGCCGAGTGGATCAAGCCTCGCCAACAACCGCCCCGCCGCATCGTAGTTGTAGTAGACCGTCTCACGCAGCGGGTCAGTGGTCGCGATGGTCCGCCCCACACGGTCGTACTGCATGTATGTCACATGCCCCAGCGGCGTCTTTGTCCACACCCGCCGGCCATTGGCGTCGTAGCCGAAGTACGTCATTCGGCCCAGGGGGTCCACAGTTCCCGTGACCCGATCCAGCGCATCATAGAGCGTATTCCATTGGTTGCCTTTGGCATCGACGACCCGGTAGTTCAGATCCACCTCGTTGTACCAGAAGTAGGTCATGTTCCCCAGGGCGTCCGTCACCGTCGTCCGATTGCCTTTCCGGTCGTACTGGTAGTAGGCCGGGTGCCCGTTGGGGTCGATACTCGTCGCCAGCCGATAGTTGACGTCGTACAGGTAGTAGCTCGTGTTCCCCAGTGGGTCGGCGCTGGCCGTCAGATTACGCATCAGATCGTAACTTCTCGTCCACGACTGGAAGAGTTGATCGACCCGCGTCGTCTGGTTCGACAGCGCATCGTACTCGTAGTAGATCGCGTTCCCGTCGGGCAGGAGCGAGATCGTCCGGTTCCCGCGCCCGTCGTAGGCCGTCTCGGTAACGCGCCTCAGCGCATCGATTGAACTGAGCACGTTCCCCGCTGCGTCGTAGGTGCAAGTCGCATACTTGCCGTTAGCATTGGTCAGCGTCGCTGCGCAGTTAAGGACGTAACCAGACAAGCCGAGCAGTCCACGTGTTCGCCCGTTCTCGGGTTCCCAGACACCTATACTGGCATCTGGGAACCCGAATGTGCGTATTGTGATCGATGACCGCGTCGAGTCGTTAGCTTCGGGCCTCCCCGGTGCCATGTTCAGCGCCCTATCGGCGTCTTGACAAACTGATGATCACGAGGAGATAGCACGTCCAAGCCACCGTCCAGCACATGATCCGCACAGCATCCCGCAGGAACTCGGCCCAAGCGAACTCGAAAGGTGGCTGCATAACTGCGCTGATAAGGACTATCGGCCCGTACAGAAGCAGATAGACAGCTTCACGTTTCGCAGCAGCGCGTCTGCTCACCACGGAAGCCGGCTCTCCATACCACACCCATCCGCGTACAAAGAGGCAGAGCAGTAGACTGATCGCTATCCATCGCGCTGCGCTGAGTTGCGCCCCGCCGACCTCACGCGCAATGAAAATGGCGCTCGTGGCCACTGGCACGGGGATTATCGACACAAGCACACGCCAGTTGCTAGGCAAGCCCGTACACACCTCTTTCAACCTCAGCATCTGCGCGGTGGATCCCGCAAAGTATGCACATCAGAGACCACCGTTGAGCGGGAAGAGTGCAGTTCACCGCGCTGCGGATCACCACTTATTCAGAAGCTCCGGCCCGCACTCAACATATTCGCAGACAAAGAGCGCCGTGGCACCCCCACTTACGAGCACGACAGGGTCGAGAATAGCTGACCACTCTACCGTCCCCGTCAATATGCCCACCAGGCCCGCTCCCCACTTAGCCTTTCCGCCGAACGACATGGCCCAACCGATTGCACAGCCCGCCCCTCCCTTCACACTCGCAAGGCAACGTCCCACGCACTTCCAGAACTCCGATTCGTACTGCCAGAAGGAGTGCGGCTGGAAGTCTGGCCCAGGTGGATACGGTATACCTGGCCAACCAGGACCTATCTCACTGCCCCATGTGGTACCTGAATTGAGTGTGATGTTGCCCGGGTCGCCAGTGTCAAACCATGGGTTGCCATTTGAGGCCGCTATTGGCTGCCTCCCCGACGGATCCACCAGTCGCATCGGACTATTCTTGAGGTAGGCATACCTGTTGACCGTCCTTCCAATCGGGTCCGTGCTCACAAACCTCCCCGCCCCTGGCCCATACCACCTCCACCACACCTGCTCCATTCCCACGTTCGGCTCGTTCCAGTACCCGTAGCCGCCGACATACTGGTAGGGCGTCGCGGTCGTCCCCGTCCTCCCCAACTCCGTCCCGAATGCTTCGTACATGAACGTATCCGTCAGCGTCCCCGCGTTGGTCGTGATGCCTAGCGTTGTCCCCAAGGCATCGAACAGGAACCAGTGCTCCGAACCCGACTGCGCCACCAGCGACGAATAGATGCTTGGGCTCTCGCTGACATAGCCCTGCTGTGTCGTCCAGGTTCCGTCTTTCCCCGTCGCCAGCTTCTCGCCGTCATAGAGCATGTACGTCACTGCCCCGGCTTCGGTCCGTTGCACCCGCTGCATCCTTG
>CAYWBK010000576.1:0-3626 GCA_964455745.1 uncultured Armatimonadia bacterium | reverse complement strand
ACACTACTGTCCGGGACTATGGGTGCACCTCACACGATAGGCGTTAAGGGACGTTCTCTGTGTCCTCTGTGTCTCTGTGGTCCATCGCCGTCCATCTCCCCGCAGGGCATCTCATTGCCGAACAGGGCCGCACAACCGGCATGGTAATACTACCTACAATTGAAAGACGCACCCCGGCGATCTTGCGCGTTTGCCGCTCTGCCAAAGATACGCGATCAACGAAACGCTATTTCGTGGAACGCTCCAACAATACCCGCGCCGCCTCTTTCATCTCCTCCCCTAACTCCTCGTCCTCCATCGCCATCTGCATGAATGCCGTCCAGTAGCCGGGGATATCGCCGATGTCCAGCACCTCGTCGCGGGGCCCGAGAGGCTCCGCGTAGATCGGCAGACCGTCTCGCAGCATCGCTTGCAGAGCGTCCGTGAGCTGCAACTCGCCACCGTGGCCGGGCGCAAGGCGGCGGATGTACTCGAAGGCGATGGGGGCGAGGACATACCTCCCGGTGATGGCGAGGTTGCTGGGAGCCGTGCCCGGGTCGGGCTTCTCGATCAGGTCGGCCACGGAAATCGTCGCGCCCGGCAGGCTTTCCGCCGCTGGCGAAATGATCCCGTACTTGCGGGTGTCCTCGTCGGAGACGGGATTCACCGCGATGGTTGCGGCAGCGTTGCGCTCGACGTGAGTGTCGCACAGCCGGCGAAGCAGGGAGCCAGGGGTGGGGGAGACGATCACCACATCGCCGAGCGCGACGACGAAGCTTTCGTCCTTGGCGAAGCTGTCGCCGCAGAGGATCGCGTCCGCCAGCCCGCGCGGCCCGCCCTGCCGGATGTACATCAAGCGCAGGGAGCGGTCCTCGAACAGGGAGTCGAAGTGGTCCTCGACGGCCCGTTTGTTCTCGCCCGTCACGAAAAGCACCGACGAGATTCCGGCCAGTACAAGCTCCTCGGCGGCCCACTGGATCGTCGGCTTGCGGCCAAGGGGCAGCATCTCCTTGGGTTGTGAGCGCGTGATCGGGTATAGGCGGCTGCCGATGCCCGCGGCGGGCACGATCCCTCGGGTTATCCTGCGTCCGGCGTTCTCTGCGGTTTGTGCTTCGCTCATCGCTCATCACCCATTGTTCAAATGTAATTGCAAGAGTCGCCGCGTCGTCTGTAGGAGCGGTCTCCAGACCGCGATTGCCGTTGATATGTCGCTGTAATGACATACATTATTCATTATTTATTTCATTCTGGCGGAGAGTAACGGCTCGTTCGCACTCTGGAGAGTGCTCCTACAGACTCCTGCAACTGCCTCTTCATTGACGGTTATCTACCCGAACCACACGCCATAGCGGAGGAAGATTCCCCCGAGCGCGGCCCCCAAAGAGCCCCAGATCGCTCCTGCCGCTATGAAGTGGCCGAGGGCGAAACCCATGAATGCGGGCATCGCCGCCAGGTACAGCTTGTTGCCCGAGTAGCGCAACATGAGAGTTTTCACGACCCAAACGATGAAGAACGGCGCCCAGATGAGGTCGCCGAACGCCGTCGCCATTGCATAGCCTAGAGGATGCACCGGGAAGGTCAGGAAACGCGCCCGGATCAGGGTCATCGCGGCGGTCGCCAGGGCTCCCGAGGCCGCGGCGGTGATGCGGGCCATATCCGGCGCCACCGGCACATCCATGTACCGCAGCGCCGCCGAAAACTGAGCCTGGGCCTCGTCTGCTCCCCAAAGGCCGCCCCTCAGTCCGATGGCCCCTTTCTCGTAGTATGCCGGCAGGTGGAAGTAGAATGCGGCCATCGTGCCTATTATAACAGCGGCAGTGACGGCGATCAGGATATCTCGGCGCGGCATCCGGGAGGCATCGGCCAGTCGCAGGCCCTCGATATGGTAGCCGCTGACCGAGGGGAAGAAACCTCGCGATAGGAAACCAAGGAGAGTGAAAATCGCGACTGAAGCCGGGCCGGTTGCGGACAGCGGATGGCTGCCCAGCGCGAAGCTGACCAGCTTCGCCTGCTGGCCGTAGGGGAACATCCACACGAGGGGGATGCCCGTTTCGGCGCGCAGACGCGCGTACACCAGCGAAACGATGATGATGATCGCCAGGTACAGCACGGCGAGCCAGATCGCCATCCCTGCGCACACGCAGAATACGACCAGTCCCACGAAGCCGAAGATGACCCCGGCAAAGGCCCAGCCGTAGGTCTGCCTGCGGGAGTGATCGTCGACGTACTTGGCCCCGATGGTGCGCCACGCGTCGGCAATGTAGTGGCGGGCCTTCCAAAGCAGGATGACGCCCAGGACGATGTAGGCGCCGATGCTCTGCTCCTGCGGGAACGGCGTCCCGGCGACGCGATAGCCGCCCATCTGCAGGAACATGCCCTCGATCTTCGTCAGAAGGAAGAAGAACCAGATCGAGAATGACAGTTCGGTCGAGACGAGGTATCCCAGTCCCACCAGTTCCGGCCGCAATTCGGCTGTGAACGGGCGCAAGTAATTGAGCGGCGGATCGACGAGCACCGGACTAATGTCCACGTGGAACCCGCCGCTGGGCCCGGCAAACCAGACTCCGCGGACGACGTTGAAAGCATTCCAGAGAAACGCCGCCCCGATGCCTACCCATGTCACAGGATTCGCGAAGAAGGGCCTCGATGCCTGCCTGCCGTGAACGATTTCCAGGGGTAATCGCACCAGAGGGAAGATCAGGCGCTCTTTCTCGACCCACGGCTCGCTGAGGATTACTACTGCCGAGAGCAAGACGAATGCCAACAGCGCCAGGAACCCGCTCCAGGCGAGGACCGGCACCGCCCAGACGTCCCAGGGCACTTTCCCTGCCGGTGCGCCCTCGTAGAGCATCACGTGGATGTAACGATCGCTCGGCGTCAGCCACGAAGGGATGTGTCGAGCGAGCTGTTCGGTCGGGGCTGCCGGGTTACTGTAGTAAAACGGGGCGCTCACCGAGGCGATCATAAACCGCACGATGCCGCAGGCGAACATGAACGTCGCCACGGTGACGAACAGGAAGATGACCAGCATCTCTCCGGCGGTGAGAGGCCGGAAAAGCCCGAAGCGCCGGCCCACGGCGTTTCCCATGACCAACAGCAGCAGCACAGCGATCCCGGGGATTACAGGCACGCTCTCCGTGATCTGGCACGCCAATGCGACGATCTCAGCCTGACGGATCCAATATCCGCACAGCCAGACACAGATGATGCCGATGAAAATGGCGCGAGGGGTTAGAGCGCGCTGCAGCTTGCCGGGAGCCTGGTGGACCACGGCATCCGGATCAAAGGCTGCGTACCCTTGTTCAGCGAGTTCACCTTCGCGGGATGTTGCCCCAGAGGCCATGCAGGAGACTCCTTGATGGATAGGGCCCGCGCAAAGGGCCTGACAGTTTAGTATACCGGCGAACAGCCCTCGCGCGCAAGGTAAGAAGGTAAACGCAAAACGCTGAACGCTGAACGCAGAATCAACGGCAAAGGACGGCAGGGACGGCAAAAGGCGACACCTCCATGAGCGGCGGCCTCTTATTGCCAGGGTCTGCCGTTACGCCACCGCTCGTCGCCGTCGCTTGCCGTCTTTGGTGTTGCTTCTGCGTTCAGCGTGACTCGTCCAAATCTTGACAACGACTCCGGGCCGCTTGTATACTCAA
>CAYWBK010000575.1:0-3639 GCA_964455745.1 uncultured Armatimonadia bacterium | reverse complement strand
AACGGCTTGTTCGCACTCTGGAGAGTGCTCCTACAGACTTTTGCAATCGCCTCCATTGTTTCAAAGTGCCGGACCCCGGCATGATGACGGCCCCGAAGGGTACGAATGTGGGGAGCAATACCAGGAGTGCACCGAAACAGGCTTACACAGATAACACCGGGCGTCTCACCCGGCCAGCCTCGCGCCGCCCTCGACGCACTCGGCGGCCATACGGCGCAGCTTCAGCCACCACGCGTGCCTGGCGAAGCCACAATCGGTGGCCCATCGGGGGAGGCGCTGCGCCCATTCAACCGATGCTCTGGCAATCGATTCAGCCACGTCGGCGTCGAGCGCCGAAAGCTCCCGGCCCTGGAGGGTGTCGCGATTGCACAAGGCGGCCAGGGCCTCCTCCCCGGCGTCCGGGTCGTATGGCTGAGCCAGCAGCGAGGCCAGTCGCCGGTATTGCTCGATATAAGCCTGCTTGTTCGCAGTGAAGTGCATCATCGCCGTAGCCACCTCACGTTGCCCATCCCGCGCATGTAGCGCAGCAGATCGTCGACCGGAAACGCGTTGAAGATCATCCCGTTGCTTTCTCGCGCGATCACCAACAGGCCCCCGCCGTGGCCATCCCAGAGTGCGATGCGTCCCCTACCCTCATGCTGGTACGCGACCAGCACAGCCGACTTGCGCAGCGCGCGGCCGACACTCCTGTCCTCTACCCCGTGGCTCTCAATCTTGATGTAGAACTCGTTGTCAAGCCACTCTCCGTCCCGATACCCTCGTATTGCACAGTTGAGGAAGTCTTGCCACTCGCCCTCATCATACGGGACCTCGATCTGGCATCCCTGTGGCAGGCGACGTCGGGCATCGTCCAGACCCGGTTCAGCCATCTGCTCCCCCCTCTGTTTAACACCATCATACCGCGTTCTCTTAGCGCGTGCTGGCGCCGGCGCGAGGGATTATATTCCGCCCCGCCGTCCCCGATCCCTTCTCGCTCACTTCACCACCACATTCAGCAGTTTCCCTGGCACCGGGATGATCTTCACGATCTCCTTGCCCTCCATGAACTTCCGTACGCTCTCCAGCGCCAGGCCGAGTTCCTGCACCGTCGCCATGTCCGTCCCCGCGGGGACTTCGACCTTGCCGCGCACTTTGCCGTTCACTTGCACCGGGATGACGATGACATCCTCCTTCGCCAATTCGGCGTCGGCGGTCGGCCAGGGCTGTTCGTAGATGCTCGGCGGCAGGCCCAGGCGCTCCCACAGCTCGTCGCACAGGTGCGGGGCCATCGGCGAGAGGACCAGCAGCGCGCTTTCCGCCGCCTCGCTGAAGATCGCCCGGTCGGCGAGCGACACACCCGTGGGGCGGGCGTCCTGTCCCGCCGTGGGGCGGGCGTCTCGCCCGCCATCCGCAGGCGAGACGCCTGCGCCACGCGTTTCATCCGAACCACGCGGCCTTATACCCTGCACAAAGGGCACCAGCACGTTCGCCAATTCCATGATCGCGCTGACCGCCGTGTTGAAGCGCATGTTCTCGATGTCGTGGCTCACCGCGAGAATCGTCTGGTGCGTCTTGCGGCGCAGCACCCTCTGGGCATCGGTCATCTCGGCGGGGATATGTTCCCGCCAGCCGGGGTCGTAGGCGTCGACGTTGTCCGCGACGGCGTTCCACACCCGGCGCAGGAAACGGTGGCAGCCCTCGACGCCGCGATCGCTCCACTCGGCATCTTGCTCCGGCGGGCCGACGAACAGGATGAACACCCGGCCGGTGTCCGCGCCGTAGCTGTTGATGATCGCGTCCGGCGGCACGACGTTGCCCTTGGACTTGCTCATCTTGGCGCCGTCTTTGTAGATCATCCCCTGCGTGAACAGGTTGCCGAACGGCTCGCGGAAAGAGATGTGCCCCAGATCGTTGAGCACCTTGGTGATGAACCGCGAGTACAAAAGATGCCGCACCGCGTGCTCGATCCCGCCGACATACTTGTCCACCGGCAGCCAGTAATCGGCCTCCTCGCGCCGGAAAGGCACATCGTCGGCGTGCGGGCTGCAAAAGCGCAGGTAGTACCACGACGAGCACACGAAGGTGGTCATGGTGTCGGTCTCGCGCTTCGCCGGCCCGCCGCACTTCGGGCAGGTGGTGTTGACGAACGCCTCGTTGATCGCCAGCGGCGATTCCCCGGTCGGTTTGAACTCGGCATCCTCGGGCAAGAGCACCGGGAGCTGTTCCTCCGGCACGGCGACTTCGCCGCAGGCCTCGCACGTGACGATCGGAATCGGACAGCCCCAGTACCGCTGGCGCGAAACCAGCCAGTCGCGCAGGCGGTAATGGACCGTCTTTCTTCCGACGCCCATCTCCTCCAGCCGCGTCGCGATGGCCTCCTTGGCCTCGGTCGAGATCATCCCGTCGAACTCGGCGCTGTTGACCTGGACACCGGGCGCGGTGTAAGCCTCGGTCATCGTGTCCGCATCCAGCCAGGCGGGGCGGGCCTCTTGTCGCGTGGGGCGGGCGTCTCGCCCACCAATCGCAGGCGGGACGCCTGCGCCACGCGGATCGTCGGCAGGTGGGGCGCTTGTGTCGTCGCCGGATGATGGCTTGATGACAACCTTCACCGCCAGGCCGTACTTACGCGCAAACTCCAGGTCGCGCTGATCGTGCGCCGGGACAGCCATGACCGCGCCGGTGCCATACTCCATGAGGACGTAGTTGGCGACCCAGATCGGCACCTTCTCACCCGTCAGCGGGTGGATCGCATAGGCGCCGGTGAAGATGCCCTTCTTCTCGGTGTCGGCGGCCCCGCGAGCGGCGATGCCCTCGGCAACGGCCTCAGCCACGAACCGCCGCACCGGCGCCTCGTATTCGGTGCCCTCGGTCAGGGCCGAGGCCAACGGGTGTTCCGGGGCCAGCACCATGTAGGTGACGCCGTAGATGGTGTCGATGCGTGTGGTGAAGACCTCGACACCACGCGTGGCAATGTCTCGCGTGAGGCGGGCGTCTCGCCCGCCATCCGCAGGCGAGACGCCTGCGCCACGCGCATCGTTGCCATACTCCAGTTCAAACCGGAACGACACGCCGGTCGAGCGCCCGATCCAGTTCTCCTGCATCACCCGCACCCGCTCCGGCCACTCGGTCAGGAGCGCGATGTCATCGAGGAGCCGCTCGGCGTAGTCGGTGATCTTGAAGAACCACTGGCCGCCGACGGGCTTGGGGGCGACCATCGTGCCGCAGCGCTCGCAGTAGGCGCCGTCCAGCTCCTCGTTCGCCAAGACCGTCTGGCACGAGGGGCACCAGTTCACCATCGCCTGCCCGCGATAGGCCAGGCCTGCGTGATACAGCTTCAGGAACAGCCACTGGGTCCACTTATAGTAGTCCGGCTGCGAGGTGTTGATCTCTCGGCCCCAGTCATACGAGAACCCGAGCTGATCGAACTGCACCTTCATCTTCTCGGTGCACATCTTCATCCACTTGTCCGGGTGGATTTGCCGCTCGATGGCCGCGTTCTCCGCAGGCAGGCCGAAAGCGTCCCAACCCATCGGGTGCAGCACGTTGTGCCCGTTCATCACGAGATACCGGGTCATCGTGTCGCCGATGGTATAGTTGCGCACATGGCCCATGTGCAGGTCCCCGGAGGGGTACGGGAACATCTCCAGATAATAGAACTTG
>CAYWBK010000574.1:0-3652 GCA_964455745.1 uncultured Armatimonadia bacterium | reverse complement strand
TGGGCGGCTGCGCCGCCACCCGTCCTGCGGACGGAAACGGCCCTAACTGCCGGCCCTGAACCGGACGCTGAAGCATCCGGCTGAGGTTCCCCGCCTGCGGCGGGGCGAGGCGTCCTGGCGGACGCAACGGCAACGGCCTTGCCCACAGCGGTCGCCTATCGCCCTCGCCAGGACCAGTTCATGGCATCTACCCACACACATTGAGGAAGAGCCCCTTTGACTCCGGCGATGCCGGATCAGGGCATCGAAAACTTCAATTCGTCCATTTGCCGGCGGGTGCGCTGGGCGGCGGCGATGGTGGCTCGCAACGCCGGCGAGTCGGGGCCATAATAGTATAATCCGCAGATTGTGCCTTTGATCGGCAAGGCGACTCGGCCATCCTGGGGTGAAACTGCCTGCAGGCGGTCCTGCCAGAAGTCGTAGACAAGCGCCGATTGGCCCGCAACCGGCAGGCGAAGCGCTCGATCGACGCCGGGGGCCTCGTACTTCAGCGGCGGGATGCCCGGTTCGTACTTGAACTCCCACTTGTTCAGTGTCGGAGCATCCCACAGCACCGCGAACTTGCCGCCGGGCACATCGAAGACCTGCAGCAGTGTGTCAGGGTCGGGGTCGCACAGCGGCGCGAGCTTCGCCTTGGCGGTGTCCGTCGCCGCCCGGGCGATGGCCGTCATTGCCCGCATGTTCAGGCCCAAGACGGGCTGCTTGAGGCCGTCTTCGCCGGTGAAATGCAGGTAGATGACCTGACTCGCGCCGACTTTCACGCGCGAGATCAGCGGCCCGGCATCGGTCGAGACGAGGGCCTCGCCGGTGGAGCATTTCGTGAGCGGGCTTGGAAGCTCGATGTCCTCGCCGATGGGGAAGAGGTCCTGCCAGCCGAGGGCGGCAGCGGTGATCTTACAGCGCGACACGCCGGTCGATGTGACCTCGCCCAGCCCGAACGCGGCCGAGGTTGCGTGCGCGCCGAAGGCGGCGCTGCGGTCGGTGCCTAAGAAGTCGGTGGCATCGCGCGTCGGGACGAAAGTGTGCGTGACCAGCGTGCGCCCCGGCGTCGCGGAAAGCCACTGCTGCAGGCGGGCGGCATCGCCCACGCGAGGGCTCATCGGCGAGTACGCGACCACATCGTAGCGGTTGATGGCCTTCTCCAGCTCGAAGCTGTCGCGCAGATCGAAGAGGAGATGGCTGCGCGAAAGCGCGGGTGCGAAGCTGTACGGAGAGCCGCCGACGCCGAAGAAGATGCTGTTGCAGGCCCGAGCCGGCGGGCGTTCGCCGATGCACAGGATCGGTGCGGCGGGGCGGCGGGGCTTCTCGGCCCGAGCCTGCTGGAAGCCGAGCGCTTTGCTGACCCCGTCGCGGAAGCGGTTGAACTGCGCGGCGTTCTTGGGGTCGCTTTGGGTCTCGTAGGTTGACTCGTCGAGGAAATCGTTATCGAGGTCCTCGCCCCGGCTGATGGCGGTGAGGGTGTATGACGCGGTGTAGGCGATGCGCCAGTCCCAGTACGGCTGGGCGTGTCCGCCCGCGCCGGTCTCGAACAGGACGGACAGCCGCGACCCGCCGCGGTCGGCCTGCTCGCGCAGGTAGGGAACGCCCGCATAGGCGCCCTCGGCGATGAAGCCCGCGTTCCCGAACCACTCGGGGAAGAGATTGCGCGCGCCTGCAATGCGAGTCAGGTACATATAGTCGCTCGAACCCCAGCTATCTTCGGGATTCGGGATGACCCAGATGCCGTGCCCGCCCTTGCTTTGGTAGTACCGCCCGATGCGATCCGGGAGCTTAAGCCACTCATACGAGCGCAGGTACAGGAAGGTCTCCCACCGGGCGCGGTCGGTGACGGTTTTGGCCTCGCCCTTCGGCGGGGTGAACTCCTGCCAGCTTCCGAGGGCGAGGTCGGACAGTTTCGGGGTGAAGCCGTTGTATCCCCGGAAGTAGTCGGCGAAGCGGATGACGGTTTCCTTGCCTGCATCGCGGATGTGCAGGCCCTCGTCCGTGCCGGTCAGGTCGCGCCGGTAGGCGGCGACGTTCGCCTCCGAGTACCCGAACGGCCCGTCGGACCAGGGGAAGGTGTAGTCGACAATCACCCAGGCCCCGATGCCGGACTTCACGAGAGCATCGACGCGCTGCTTGCCGGCCTCCATGACCGCCGGGTGCCCGTAGGCGAGGCAGTGATAGCCGTTGTACCACTTCTCGAAGAAAGGCGTCGTGTTCGGTGTGCCCCCGGCGGCGTTCATGTCCCAGGCCTGGCGGCGGGTGAGGTAGCGAGTGAAGCCGTCGGCAAAGGCCGAGTAGAAGAAGACGTCCATGCCCGCCTGCCGCAGATCGTGGACCGCCGGCGCGCCGTAGGCCGAGGTGCACACGTCCCCGAGGAGTTTCACCCACTTCGCGGGGGTCCCGGCGTCCATCAGGTTCTGGCGGCTGAGGCCGGGGAAATAGACACGTCCGGGCGGCGGGATGCGCAGGGGCTCCTTCCACGCTGGATCGACGACTGCGCCATCATCGGCGGTGGTGATGAGGTCGACGCGCTTGCCGCCGGGGCCGAGGAGGCAGGGGTTGTCCACGTAGAAGACGCCTTTGCCGCGCGAGGTCTCGATGGCCCAACTACCGACACGATCCCACTCCAGCTTGCCGTTGCCGAGGAGCCACGGCGTCATCTTGTCGCGCTTGATCTCAATGTGTTGCCATTTGCCTGCCGGGGCATCGCTGAGTGGCCCGCCGCGACAGATCCAGCGGTCTTCGTCAGATTGCACGAGGTAGATTGTGGCGTTCGCGCCCCCCTCGGCACTCTCGACGTACAGGTCGCAGGCGAAGGTGTCGTAGTCCTGGATGTGCACCCCGGGCGGAAAGCCCATGCGGATGCTCCAGTAGCCGGGGCCGCCCTTGTGCTCCTCCCAGATGACCTTCAGGGAGAAGCCCAGCTTGTTGCCCGGTGCCACGATGTTGCGGGAAGCCTCGATCTTGCCGGTGTCTCCGAACCCGCCGATGCTGTTGAGGACGACCAGCGCATCGAGGTCGGCGGGCGACGGGGCGGCGATGCAGGGTGAGACGAGGATGAGGGTGAGGAGGGCAAGAAGAGCCGGCAGGAACGGCCCCACCCCAGTGGCCGCGACAATCCTGTCGCGGATCGCCGTACCGCCGTTCCTGCGCCGGGACGGTCCTGCCCCTGCCGCGCGCCGTTCCTGCGCCGTGACGGCCCTACCCCGTCCCCGCTTCGCGGGGCCACCCCTCCCGTACCGGGAGGGGAGAGGCCAACGGCGGCTATCGAGGCAGTCTTCATGCCGGGTTCCGGCACTCTGAAACGATGGAAATAACGGCGATGGCGGGCGAGACTCCCGCCCCACGCGCGACAGGATTGTCGCGCCCACTCGATTTCCGAGGCAGTTGGGGCGTCGTTCCTGCGCCGTGACGGCCCTACCCCGTCCCCGCTTCGCGGGGCCACCCCTCCCGTACCGGGAGGGGAGAGGCCAACGGCGGCTATCGAGGCAGTCTTCATGCCGGGTTCCGGCACTCTGAAACGATGGAAATAACGGCGATGGCGGGCGAGACTCCCGCCCCACGCGCGACAGGATTGTCGCGCCCACTCGATTTCCGAGGCAGTTGGGGCGTCGTTCCTGCGCCGTGACGGCCCTACCCCGTCCCCGCTTCGCGGGGCCACCCCTCC
>CAYWBK010000573.1:0-3660 GCA_964455745.1 uncultured Armatimonadia bacterium | reverse complement strand
GGAAGGACACCGCGAGGGCGCTGACGCCAAGGTCGCCCCGCAGGGGCGTTAGTTCCCACACACATCTGAGACTCCTTCGCGCCGGACATGAGCGGGGCGCAAGCAACGGTGAAGCCAGGGACCCGCCGGGCTACCTGTTCGGCGAGACGGGGAGGACATGGTTGAGCGCGACGAGGGCGTCGCTGCGAGAGCCTTGGTAGAAAGTGGTCATACCGACCAGGTAGTCCGCTCGCACGGCCTCCGGCGACTCGAACGCCAGCTTTCTCAGCCTAGCGTGTGTCTCTATGGCGGCGTCCAGATCGTGCCCGTAGATGAGGGAGATATCGACTGACAGACGCTTCCTTCACCTCGATGCCGTACTCCGTGCACAGCCGGCGCACGTGTTCGTTGGCATCACTTTCCATCGTGATGTGAGAACTCAGGTCCAGGCCATTGGTCTTCAGCGCTCGCAGAAAGCTCCCGAGCTTGTCGGATGTAACCATGACGCGCAGCTGCCGGTGCGGCGTGACGAAGCTCTACCGTGCTTCCAGTCCCATGTCTATGGCGACACTCACCACCGCCTCTTGTTTGCCCATCTCGTAAGCGACCCCCATCTCCAGGGGCGAACAGTCAACGCTGACGAATCCGACGTTGTCTTCCCTCATCGCGTGCGATTCCTCTCTGCTGCTCCTCACATGCTGCCGGGCATGGGCGTCGGGTTCGGGTCTCGGGCCGCGGCCCACGGGTCCTTCGCGGCCGCAGCCGTGATCACGGCCGGCGCCTCGAACTCGTCGTCATCGTCGTCGATCATGGCTACCATTTCCCTGAGCAGCGTCAGGTCCCCTATGGTGTCCTCAGCACCGTCATCCCCCCGCCCGCCACCCCACCTCGCCACCATGCCCGTCCCCTTATTGGTGAGCTCGCGCCCGCGCGCAGTTCGGTGGATGGCTTCGAGCGACATGAGATAGCGCTCGGCCATGACGATGTTGTTGCGGGTGTCGTGCAGCATGGCGGCCAGGGCTTCGATGCCGACCGGCTTACCCACTGCGGCGAGGGTGCGCATGATGCGTCGGTCGAGTTCCCCGAGTCCGCACTCGTCGATGCCCAGCGCCGCCATCACCCGGTCCACCAGGACCGTGCCGACTACAGACGCACGTTCAACCACAGCCCAGGACGCGACTTCTGCCACCAAAGAAGCGGCGATGCGGGGTGTGGACCGCGACCGGATGGAGATCGCCTCGATGGCGCTCTCATTCCAGATGCGCGGGTAGAAGGTTGTACCGGAGTTCTCGCAGGCGATCTCTTCGGCACGCTCGACGGCCTTGGCAGCGTGGGACGCGGTGATGCGGCGCATCTCGTCAGGCGTGTACGGCTCCATGTAGATGTGGGTCTTCAGTCGATCCACCAACGGCTGCGGCAGGTCGCCGGCGTCGGTCGTCGCGCCGATCAGCGTGAACGGCGGTAGGTCCCAGTAGATGAACTGGTCTCGCACCCCGTTCATGGTGGCTGTGCACGGCCACACAGCGTCCTCCAGGGGGCGGTAGAGAAGTTCCGCAGCCTCGTTGGAGATGCCCTGGATCTCATCGACAAACAGGATGACAGGCTTGGTCGGAATGCCAGGGATGCGCACGAGGCGCTCGTCCTCGCGCCGGAAGCCGTCCAGCGGGAGGCCCTTGAGCAGCATCCAGACATCAGTGCGCTTCTGCAGCTTGTAGCCCGTGGTGGGCATCATCGGGCAGCCGCGCTCGTGGGCGAGTAGCTCTGCCAGGGTGGTCTTCCCGGTGCCGGGAGGGCCGTACAGCAGCATGTGAGGCAGAGGAGTGCACTGCGCGATATCCGCTCTCACACGCATCGACAGGCGCTGCTTCGCCGGCTCTTGACCAATGAACTCGGACAGACTGGCGGGACGCCAGGGCACGTGGGTTCGGCTCATGCTTCAGGTCTCCATTCTACCTGCTTCAGTCTGGGGCCTCAACACGTTCGGCGTGCACAGCCGGCGCCCGATGTTGAACGTCTCAAGGGGGGCGAAGCCGCGCCGCTGGGCAGTAGGTGGTGAGGCGGTTGTTACAGTCAGCCCGGCGAGCGCCGGCTTTCACGAAGCCGGGAATGCAACAGGGCGGCCCGTTACCGACACGGAAGCCGCCCTGATGCCTCGTATGCCCTTGCTGTTGATGGGCCGGCACGCTCATTTCGGTGCGGCGTACGTCAGCCATCGCCGGATGCGCCTGGCGCACCATAGCCAGAGGCCGGCCCAGCGCTTCTGGCGTGCCGGATCGGCGGCGACGTAGCTCGCGTCGAGCGCTCTCTGTTCGCGCATGGATGCCACGACGGACGCACACCCCGTCACGAAGCGCTGGACATCGGAGGGTGTCTGGGCGTTGGCCTCCTCGCGGTAGGCTACTGCCCCGTGCGGGTCAGTGATCTCGCACAGGGCCGTGCCGATGCTGATCCTGAGACTGATGGTCTCCCTACCTGACACGATACGCATCGCAGTGCCCGACCTTCCTAGAGCTTGACTTCTGCAGCCGCGTTTCCGATGGCATCAAACACGGCTCTGACCCGTGCGTCATCGCAGCCGATGATTCTTGCTGCCGCCGCTCGCAGGTCGGCGTACTGCTCATCATCGCGCGCGCAGTTGCACGCGTGTTCGAGCGCCAAGAGCGTCCCTTCCTTCTCTGCAGTGCCCTTGTTCAGTAGTCCTGTCAGAATCCCGCCCAGTAGACTTGGCATTGTTGCGCCTCCTGCTCTGATTGCTGGCCGCCATTGCGTCTGCCACTTGCCGTGATCGTGCGGCCACTACCACGTATATCTGCACACCGGCGCGAGCCCGCGCATCTCAAAGGAGAAGGGCACTGGGGGCGACAACAGACAGCACGGAGTGGAGGATAGGCTACCGGGGGGTGTCGGACTCAGCGGGGAACGGGACGGTCTGCAGCAGCCTGTCAACGGCGAGCGACTCCACAGCGGCTTGCACGATGGGCTGCCAGGCGCCCTGCTCCATCATCTCGTCCACGCGCTTCGCAACTGCCTGGATCACCCTGGGATGTCGGCCTTCCTCACCGAACATCGCGACCGCCACCTCGGCGATGTTGCTCTCGTGCAGCACCCATGCCGGCATGTCGAAGGCGTCGAACAGGCCGATGACGTTCGCCGTGTGCCCATGCTGGCGGCAGATGACCGCCTCCTCTTCGCGTTCGCACAGGAAGTGGCACACGACGCCGGCCTTGGTGAGATCGGCGCACACGCTGTCGAGATCGTCGTTGTTGATGTGCCCGGTCAGGTTCTCGAACTCGGACGAGAGGCGCTCGTGGAAGTACGGCTGCGCCTTCTCGCGGAAGACCTCTGCGGCTTTGAGCTGGGACGGGTTGAGCTCGTGACGGTCGCCCATGACGCGGGCGATACAGGCTCCGAGGCACGGCTGTGCTGTCTGTTTCGGTGTTGCCATTGGTTCTCCGGTTCTCTGGGATGTTTGGGGGGTGGCTGTTACACGGCGGGGGCTGGCCACGGGCACGATTGGGCACTCAATGCCGCCGGATACTCACTCTCGGAGCAGCCCCGCTCAGCCCATATGCCCGGCGCCCGGACCGGCCTGAGTCATCAGCCTGTGCCTGCGGTGACGGGCCGGACTAGCCGATCTTTGACACTCGCCCCTTGTTTTTGGGGGTCAAGAGGGCCACGAAG
>CAYWBK010000572.1:0-3662 GCA_964455745.1 uncultured Armatimonadia bacterium | reverse complement strand
GAACGCGCACTCGCACTGGTCACAACGCCATAGGCGACAATGAAAAGACCCTGCCGGCTGCCCCGGCGGGCCGAAGCTTGCGGTAAACTCCTCGTTGAGGACCTGCCTCAGAAGGCCGAGAACGTCAAGCATGTGGGCCAACCGGTTCTTTAGCCAGTCAAACGCTTCGTCGGCAGGAACGTCGTGTGTGCGGATGAAGTGAGTGCCGTTGTCCAGGTCAGCGAAATCGCGCTCAACCCTGGCGAGTTTCGTCGAGACAAGGGCGGCCGCCAGCCGGTATTCCCAGCCAGCGGGCCTGTCGCGAACGATGACCTGCGCCTCTACTGACTCTCCGAGAAACTCGGGCGGGATGCGCTTGTCCCCTGCGCGACGCTGTTCCAGCAACTGGCGGAGTTGCGACGAAAGCTGGACTTCGAGCGTCTCTGCCACGTCCTGCGCCGTCTCAAATGGGAATATCCACTGTTCGTCACGGTGAAGGCGTTTGACGAACTCAAATACCGCCGGGTAGTCCACACTCGGAGCGAAGTCCGCATGCGGATTGCGCTCCCAGACCCCGAGCAGGCTGAGCACTGTCTTATGCACAAACACGAAGATGATGTGCCCAGCGCCTGCAGCCACGTCATACTCGACGTTGGTCACCGGCACCCCTGTCATCGGATCCAGCGACCCCCGTCGGCCGCCGACTACGAGAACGAACACGTCCGTATGGTCCTGGACGGCCCTCTTGCAGTTCTCAACCAGCCCCCGCTCGGGAGCGACCGGAAAGGAGGGCTCCTCACTCAATAGGGCCTCATGCCCGAGGGCGCGGATGCGGTCGGCGAGAACGACCCTTTCCTGCCTCAGGTCATAGCAGGTCGAACTGATGAAAACTCGCGTTCGGTCCATCGGGGAACTCTCCCTCCGCACTGGCGCGGCGCCAACCACCCGTCACTTGTTGAGTATCCAGTAGTAGCAGTTGTTCTCGTGCGCCTTGCTTACCGTCAGCCACTTCGCGTGGCCGTCGACATAGGCGAAGTTATCGCCCCCGTTGTGGTGAGGTGGGTTGGCCGCGACCCACCCCGTCGTCGGGTCCCACGGCCCCGGCAAGGGAGGCGTCCCGTACGTGCCATCACTAATCGGCTCTATGACCCAGTCGCCGTCGTTGTTCTCACCGAGAGCAAACGTCTCGGCAGGCGCGGTGATCGCCGCAAGCGACACATAGCCGGGCGGCGCTTCACCGATGTACGCATTGATGCCGTAGCAGCCGGTCCCGTTCGGCGGGCAGGGCAGGCTGCTCATTGAAGGGCAGGCGAAGATCTGGTAATTGCTGACATAGGGGTAAATCCTGGCTCGCCAGGAGCCATCCCACCAATTGATGCCACTATAGGCGACCGGCGTGCATTCGTCGTAGTCCTGCGTGTACATCATGAAGCCCATGCCAAGCTGCTTGAGGTTCGACAGGCAAGACGTCTGGCGCGCTTTCTCACGCGCCCGCGCGAAGACAGGGAACAAGATGGCTGCCAGGATCGCGATGATCGCGATCACGACCAACAACTCGATGAGCGTAAATCCGCGTCTCATACGTGGACTCATCTCCTCTCTCGGTGGCGGTCCTCCGGCGAATTCCGCAGTTGCGGATCACAAGCCAAAACGAGGGCGACAGCCGCGCTGATCCTCGCATGACCGACCCCGCACGGCAGCGACTCCGTACGCGTTGCTCGGCATCATCTGCAAGATCAGTGAGGCCATCGCCCTCGCGATCCGTCCTTGTACTTGTCACCCCGAAGTCTCGCCATACCGTTCGGCGCGTCCCGGGGTGAACACGCCTTCCCTCGGCGTCCTCCGCTCTTCCACCCTCTACCCGAAATGCCCCCACATGTCATTGGTGGCCGTCGGCACCTGGATCACTACCGACTGCTGCATTGATTTGACGTGCCCGTCGACAAAGCCAACGTTCAGGCTGTCATTGTGCACGGCGCCGACAGCCCAGTCCCCCGCGACCGGACAGCCGCCGGGATAGCACGCCGGGCAGTAGACACTCGGGCACGATTGCCCGCCCCCGATGATGCTCCATGAGTCTCCGATGAGCATCGTCTGCGCGGGGGTTTTGAACTTGTCAATTGCGAAGGTCGTGTCGGCGCTGCCCCCAAGCTGCGTGTGCGGGCAGTTGCCGCCGTAAGTCGTTAGCGTGGTCGTGCCACGCGGCGCGGTCTTGTTCGAGGGGCAGATGAATACCTGAGAATTCTTGATGTAGGGGAGAACCAAGTCCGGCCAGCACTCGAGACCGCTCGTAGGCCGAATCCATTGCGCCGGGAGACTACCATCATAGTCCTGGACATACATCTGGAAGGCCAGCAGAATCTGCTTCTCGTTCGACTGGCAGCTCGCCTGTCGCGCCTTTTCCCTTGCCCGAGCGAAAACAGGGAAGAGAATGGCGGCGAGAATGGCGATGATCGCGATGACGACCAACAACTCAATCAGTGTAAAACCCTTTTTCATGTGCAAACCTAATTCCTCTCTTGATCGTGTTTCCGTCTGGCGTTGCAGACGAATCGTCCGACACATCGTCACCTTACTTGCGGTCAGGCTCTACAGTGGCTCCCCGTGGCCCTCGGATGGCCAGCAATGCTTACCGGAAGCACCTCCTTGGTCGCGAATAAGCGGAGGGCGGCAACGAAGCGCCGCCCCCGCACACCGGGGCCGCCGCAGGTCGCAACCCACGCCGTGCCCCCTCTCTATCGGTAATCACCTGCGGACTCATGCAACTCTACTGGTTAAAATGCCCCCACATGTCGCTAGTCGTAGTCGGCACCTGGATCACTACCGACTGCTGCATCCACTTAACATGCCCGTCAACAAAGGCGATGTTCAGGCCATCGTTGTGAGGCGATCCGACGGAGTAACTCCGCGGTGCGTACGCGGCGTCGCACAAAGGGCAGAACATGCTAGGGCAAGAGCAAAGATTCACCGTATCCCAGGTATCGCCCCCGAGAATTACAGTCGCCGGGGACTTGATCCTATCCATGGTGACCGTGCCCTGAGCATAGGAGACGTCGGGCGTAACATGGGGGTCGTTGAGCCCGTATGTTGTCATCTGGTGCATCCCCCTCGGAACGCTCTTGTTCGATGGGCAGATGAACACCTGGCTGTTCTTGATGTACGGCTGGACGACATCCGGCCAGCATTCGTATGCCGGTGAGACGCTGTTGTCTATGATCCAGTGTGCCGGGAAATCGCCGTCATAATCCTGAGTGTACATGTGGATCGCCAGAGCAATCTGCTTGAGGTTGCTCTCACAGCTCGCCTGCCGCGCCTTCTCCCTTGCCCGAGCGAAAACAGGGAAGAGAATAGCCGCGAGAATGGCGATGATCGCGATGACGACCAACAACTCGATCAGTGTGAAGCCCTTCTTCATGAGTATCCCTCCAACTCTCATCGTAGTGGACTCCCGAGTGATGGCCAATGCCGCACACAGGGGCAACAAACGGTATACACTAAATGTTGTTGTATGGCAATGACAAACCTGCACGGGGGTGCGTCTTTTGTAGGTAATATTCCTGCGCCGGTTGTGCAGCCCTGCTTGGCAACGAGATGCCCTGCGGAGAGATGGACGGCGATGGACCACAGAGACACAGAGAACGGCAACGTCCCTTAACGCCTATCGTGGGGCAGGCCGGCCGTTT
>CAYWBK010000571.1:0-3675 GCA_964455745.1 uncultured Armatimonadia bacterium | reverse complement strand
CCGCAGGACGGGTGGCGGCGCAGCCGCCCAAGTCGTCGGGGACGCCGGCAGGCTGGGCCTTCTGTCGGGCGCTTCGCGCCGCCCGTCCTGCGGACGGGGAGGTCCTTGTGCGGCGGGAATCCCGGACGCTGAAGCGTCCGGCTGAGGGTCCCCGCCTGCGGCGGGGCCGGGCGTCCTGCGGACGCGACGGCACGGATAACGACCCTGTGCCAAGGCGGTCTGTTCAGCCACTGTCCAGCACCCACACACATTGAGGAAGAGCCTCGGGAGGGGGGAAGCCGCCCGGCGTGGAACTATCACGTGTACGAGGATGGAGGGCTGCCACGGTGACTGAACCGCTCTCGCCGCCGATCGACGGGATGACGCAGGACCGCATGTTCGTCGTGCAACAACACCATGCGCGACGCACGCACTACGACTTCCGCCTCGAGATGGGCGGAGTGCTGCGAAGCTGGGCGATCCCCCGGGGTCCGTCGCTCGATCCGTCGGAGAAGCGGCTGGCGGTGCTCGTCGCCGATCACTCGCTGGAGTATGCGGAGTTCGAGGGCGTCATCGCCGAGGACGAGTACGGGGCGGGCGAGGTGATCGTCTGGGACCACGGCACCTACGCCGTCATCGGCAATGAGACGCCGGAAGAGCAGTTCGCGGCGGGCAAGATCATGCTCTTGTTAGGCGGGCAGAAGCTCCACGGCGGGTTCGTCCTGCTGCGCCTGGAGAAAGCCGTCGAGGACCACGCCTGGCTGCTCATCAAGCGCAAGGACAAGTACGCCCGCCCCGGCGCCGAGATCACCGAGGAGCGCCCGCGTTCAGTCCTGAGCGGCAAGACGCTCGCCGATGTCCTCCCGCGCCCGCCGGGGGTTGCGCCGCTGCCGATGGATGACGCCTGACGCGCCTATCCCGTCACATCTCGGACTGTGTGGCCGCCAGCGCCGCCCCCGTGTCACACGTCACGCCCATCTCCTGCAGCACCGCCCCCAGCACCGTGATCGCGGTCAGCACGTCCGTCTCGCTCACGAAGCCCAGATGCCCGATGCGGAAAATGCTGTCGGCCAGTTGCCCCTGCCCGCCGGCAAAGACGACGCCGTACTTGTCGAGCGCCAGCTTGCGCAAGGCCTTCGCCTCGAGCCCCTCGGGCGCGCGGATGCTCGTGACCGCCGGGGAGGCGCAGGTCTCGTCGGCCAGGAGCTTCAGGCCGAGGGCTCTCGCGCCCGCGCGGGCCATGCGGCCGAGCCGCTGGTGGCGGGCGAAGACGTTGTCGAGGCCCTCTTCCCGGATCAGCCGGATGCCCTCGCGCAGGCCGAAAAGCTGCGGCAAAGCGGGCGTCCACGGCGTCTGCCCTTTCTCCGCAAGCCTCTTCGCCGCGGCGAGGTCGAAATAGAACTTCGGCATCTTCGCGGTCTTCGCGGCTTCCCAGGCCCGCTCGCTCATCGTCACAAACCCCAGCCCCGGCGGGGTCATAAAGGCTTTCTGGGAGGCCGAGGCGACGATGTCCACGCCCCACTCGTCCGTCTTGAGGTCGATCGCGACCAGGCCCGACACCGCGTCCACGATGCACAGCGCCCCATGCTCCCGCACCGCCTTCGCGATGCCTTCGACATCGTTCACGACGCCGGTCGAGGTCTCGTTCTGCTCGAACAAGACCGCCTTGATCGACTTGTCCGTATCAGCCTGCAGCCGCGCGGCAACTTGTGCCACATCCGCGCACTTCCCCCACTCGAAGTCCATCCGCTCGACCTTCGCGCCATACGCCTCCGCGATCTTCGCGAATCGGTCGCCAAATGCGCCGATGACGACCGCCAGCACGTGATCGCCGGGCGACAGCGTGTTCACGACCGCAGCTTCCATCGCGCCCGTGCCCGAAGTCGTCAGGATCAGGCAGTCGGCCTCAGTCTTGTGGATTTCCTTCAGACCCTCGGTGACCTCATCCATGAGGGCCTTGAACTCCGGCCCACGATGGTTAATCATCGGCCTCGAATGCTCGCGCAACACCGACGGCGGCACCGGAGTCGGGCCGGGGATGAGAAGAAGCTGCTTTTCGTGCATCGGAAACTCCTTGAAGGCAGGTTTCGGGGACGGCAGGTTTCAGGTTTTGGGAACGGCAAGAAACGGCAGGGACGGCAGGAACGGCAACCCACCGGCCCCTCGCCGTTCCCAGTATCCAGTATCCAGTATCCAGTATCCAGTATCCAGTATCCAGTATCCAGTATCCAGCATCCAGCGCCCAGCATCCCCCTACAGGCTCTCTCCTGCTTCCGCTGACTTCAGGACCAGGCCTGTTGGCACTTTCGGATAAAAATATGTCGATTTTTGCGGCATGACGCCGCCGGAACGGGAGCGGGCCTCTAATTCCTCGATCCTGACCGGCTTGAGGAAGAAGCCTACCTGGAATTCGCCGCTGTCGATCCGGTCTATGGCCTCGGCGTGCGAAACGATGAACCCCAGTCTGTTCTCACGCTGCTCACTGCCGCCGAGGAGGGGGTCGATCAGCATCTCGTGTAAGGCCTCGACGTGCAACTTGCCCGGCGGGAGGGGCTCCCGGAGGGTGAGCAGGTACCAGTTGCCCGCGAGATAGCACGCGAAACCGATCTCACTCTCGCCGAGCAGGTCCAGGCAAGTGTGCCCGTCGGCGAGCCGCGGGTGCTGGGTAACCTCGAAGCGCTTGCCTGCGAGTTCCCAAAGCTCCGCCTCCGTGGGAGTGCTGTCGAGCTTCAGGAGCCGGTGCGCGGCGAGAATGCGCAGGCCTCGGTCCACCGAGCTACAAAGGTACATGAGCGTGTATTCGCTGCCCACGTCGGTCGGCACGGCGCCGAGGCGCTGGCGGACCTCGTCGCGGTAGGAGAGCGAGGTTTCGTAGCGGTGGTGGCCGTCGGCGATGACGATCTGGCGGCTCGCGAGAAGCTCGGTCAACTGCCGGGCTTTCTCCCCGGTCACGCGCCAGAGTTCGTGGCGCTCCGGCCCGGAGGCGACGGCCACCAACTCGCCCTGGTGCATATTGCAGAGGACAGCACGCATTCCGGCGTCGGCGTCCGGGACGATGCCGAAGATCGGGCTGATGTTCATCCGTGTCGCGCGCAGGAGGCTCAGCCGGTCGGCTTTCGGCTTCGACAGCGTGGCCTCGTGGGGCAAGACAATCTTGTTGCGGTAGTCCTCGAGGCCGACCGCGGCGAAGACGCCCGTTCGAGCGCGCACACGGTCGTCCACGGTGAAGAAGTGACGGTGGAAGTAGAACGCCGGGTCTTCGTCGCGCAGAAGGTAGCCGCTCTCGATCCACCGCTGCAGAAGCTCGGCGGCGTGGCTGTAGCGCTCCTCGCCCTCGGCCGGTTCCGCCTTCGCGAGTTCGACGCGGATGATGTTGTGCGGCTCCCGCTCGTATAGGAGGGCCTGCTGCTCCGGCGATATGACATCGTACGGAGGGGCCAGCACATCCGCCAGGTCGGCGACCCGCTCAGTATCGTACCGCCAGGCGCGGAAAGGCATGACGCGCGCCATGTAAGACCTTCTTTCTCTATTAGAGCAAAACCGGGCCGCAACCCGGCCTGTATTTCGCAGCTATGTCTCGGAGAGCACGTGGCGATTATAGCACGTCCGCCCGAACGGGCGGTAGCCCCGGCCTGGGCGGAGCAGGAGCATCGTTTTTAGTCAGGGGCCTTCAAAGGGTCGAGGCATGGGCCGTTT
>CAYWBK010000570.1:0-3678 GCA_964455745.1 uncultured Armatimonadia bacterium | reverse complement strand
GCGCGAGAAGCGCCGTTTGCCTCTCCCCTCCCGGAACGGGAGGGGTGGCCCGCCGCAGGCGGGACGGGGTAGGGTCGTCGCCTTTCCATCGTTCCAGAGGGCCGCACAACTGGCGGACTATAATCAACGATACCTCGTTCGGTCATGTGGGGGCAGGCAGGTTTCAGCGTGCTCGCCGGAGGGAACTTTTCCTAGTACAGGCAGAGGAAGGCAGACGGCTGCGGTGGCCCTCTGCGGGGCACACCTCCAGGCCGCTGCCTCGGGGAGCGATGCGCTTCGAAAGGGGTTGTCACCATGTCAAACTACGCCAAAAGGGCAAACATGAGTAGCTCCCTTGCCGTGGTAGGGTTTGCCGCCCTGGTCATTTCCGTGACCCTCCTGGGCTCTGTGCAAACCGCCGCGCTGGCCAAGGACCCGATACGCGTGGTTGTGAACGGAATCCCCAATGGCACTGGCCCCATTCCCTATGATATCCAGGGCCAGACGTTCTGGGCAATCGGCCCGCTGTTCAATGCTTTGGGCGGGAAGGTCCAGTGGGAAGGGGATGCAGCGCGTGTCGAGAGCTTCGGGCATTCCTTCGTGATCGCGCCGGACGAGGGCACCTGGCGTCTGGATGGAATGACGAGAGGGCTGCCGAGAGAGACCTTCATGCACCACGGCAACTTGTACGTGCCACTGGAGGAGGTCGTCACATCACTCGGCTGCAGCTACCGGTACGATTCGTACACCAAAACAGCTTACATCGACACTCCGAAGCGCTAAGAGCGGTGTGAACGCTGGCGCGACTTGGCGTGTCTCTTGAGAGCGATCGCCCGCCGTCTATGGCCTGTTGAGAAGGCTCTGGCGGCGGGCGGTGTACTTGTACTATTTGGGCTGGTCCAGCCAGAGTACGGCCTGCTTCCTGAACTCCTCGGCGGTTGGAACGCGCCCCTGGGCCTTACGGAAGTCGGCCACAAAGCGCCGCGCCCAGGCGTAGTAGCTACGGTGAGTCTCGTAGACGGGGGGCTTGCCGCCCTTGTCGTCGATCAGCCAGAAGCCCCGCTGTGTGCCGTCCTTGTCGATCTCGTTGTTGTACAGCTCCCAGTACAGGACGAACGGGCAGCCCCACTCCAGACCCGCGCGCATGACCTTGCGCGAAAGCTGATCCTGCTCGGCGGGCGAATGGGCGATGGCGGGGAAGCCGTACTCGCCGATCCACACTCGCTTGCCCTTGATGCCGGCTTTCGGCTGAAGCTTCGATGCGATGTAGTCCAGCGACGGCCCCAGATCGAGGCCGCTGTCGTAGCTGGAGTAGGACACATAATCGACGTTGGTGTGCGGCAGGACGCTGTTGGTGACGCACGGGCGGCCCTGCATCGCGGCGATTTTCACGAGGTTGACTTCGGTGTAGTTGTAAACCCACACATCCTTATGTGGGGTGTCGCGATTGGCGTCATCCACGGCTCGCTGCCGGATGTTGAGCCAGTCGATCATCCCCTGGATGGCCTCCGGGGTGACGCCTGCGTCCGACCCTGTGTCATACCCGTTGCGCAGGTGCCAGTCGCCCTCCCAATGGCCAAGATAGAAGCGCTTGCCGGAGCCGCTGTAGGTCCTCAGCAGGTAGCTCGCGAACTCGTGGAACTCCCTGTACTCCTTCTCCTGATCCTCCTTCGAGAACCCCGAGTGCCACCAGCCGGGGCTGAAGCAGTAGCTCCAGATGATGTAGTCCGCGAAAGGCATGTCGAGGACGGCCTTGTGAGCGGGTTCGTCGCGGGCGAGGTCGGTGAGGGACTTGATTGCCGGATTCGCGGCGGCTACATTGTTGTTCTTGCCGAAGTAGTCCTTGCTCATACGGAACTTGAGGGTATTGGAACCCATGTCCAGAATCGCGCAGGCGGTCTCGACGATGCGCGGCTCGGCGGTGAACTGGTAGGCCGCGCCGATGGTCTGGGTGCCGATGACATAGTTGAAGCGATCTATATCCGACAACGGCTTCGGGCCTCCCTGGGCGCTGGTGGCTAGAGGGACGAGAAGGATAACGAGCGAGAGGGCTGCGCGGCGAGGCGTCATATTCGCGGACTCCTGCGGCGGACGGGCGATTGTGGCCGCCACTGAACGGCCCCACCCCGCCCGCTTGAGCCGCCTTCGGCGGCTATCGGGCCCCCCTCCCGTGGACCCGCCGCAGGCGGGTATGGGAGGGGGACGGCTAACGACACCTCCCCCCCGACCCTCTCCACTGCGTGGAGTACCTGTTTAGCGACTGCCTTCTTCGACCATGTGGCGGCGCGATTTATCGCGCCAAATGCAGGCCCAAACTGCTCTCCGCCCATTGCACCGCTGGCACGAGTAAGCATCCTCTTGAAAGCGGAAATGCTGGTAGTTATGCGACGTGATCCGCGCGATGAATCGCGCTGCCACATGGTCTGAGAGAAGTGCCGCTAAACACATACGCGTGGAGAGCGGGGAACGGCGACGGCTTCCTACCCCCCGGCCCCTCCCTCGTAGGGAGGGGGAGACGGCAACGGCGATTCGCGGGCGGGACGCCCGCGCCACGCGAGGCACTCCTCGAGCTGTATCCTCGCCGCCCTCAGACGTTCGCGATCTTCAGCTTCGACGGATCGGCGATCCCGACGCCCATCTCGCCGGCGATCCGAATGTGGTCGACCAGTTCGGGCTTGCTGCCCACGAGGGGCGCGGCGACAGCGTCGGCGGCCACCATGTCGGCGCTGACGATGAGCTTGTTCGTGGCGACGACCTTGCCAGGACCCTTCGGGCCGCCGATCACGAGCGAGTTGAGGCCGTCGATGATCGTCAGCGTCGGGCGCATGCCGGTGGCAACATCGGCGATGTTCTGATGCAGGTTGCCGCCCTTCTGGGCTTCCGACTTGGACTGATGATAGCGCTGCCGGTCCCAAACCACGCCCATCTGGTTCTTCAGGCCGAAAGTGACGACCGAGGCGCTGTGAACCTTGGAGCACGGCAGGTTGATGTAGCAGTCGCAATCGAGCAGATCGAGCGGAAGCATCTCGCTCTTGAGGGTGATCCCCTGGGGAAGCGCGACTTCCTTGTACATGCTTTCGTTGTTGAGGCTGACCAGGCGCACGCCGAGGTCCTTGCAGACCTTGGCCGCACCGCTCATCTCGAAGCTCACCGAGGATTCGTCGCAGGAATGCTCGACGACCAAGACCTCCTTCGGGCCGGCGGCCTGGGCCATCTTGATGACGGCGGCGAGGACGGCGGGGCTGGTATTCGCAGCCTGTTCCGGGGTGCGGCCCCAGGCAAGATTCGGCTTGATGACGACGACATCGCCTTTGTGGATGAACAGGTCGGCCCCGCCGATGGCCTTCATCGCGGCGGCGAGCATCACAGCGGCGTCCGTGCCCTTCGCGACTATGACGTTCGCCGCGCCGGCCTTCGGATCGTGACGGTTGCTGCCGACCTTCCCGGCGCCGGAGGCGGGCGGCGTTGCGGACGGTGATTTGGTGGAAGGCACGGAAGGCGCGGAGTCGCCGGGGCTCTGCGCGGTAGACTTGTCTTTGCCGCAGCCGATGGCCCCGATGGCCGTCGCGGCAGCGGCAACGACGGCAGCGTGCTTGACGAAGTCTCTTCGGTCCATGAGTTTGTCTCCGTGTAACGTGAAATGCCTTACAAACGGGCTTGAGAGACTAAACGATTCTGACAGGGCAAAGGTGCCGGGAG
>CAYWBK010000569.1:0-3708 GCA_964455745.1 uncultured Armatimonadia bacterium | reverse complement strand
CAATCAGCCTTACCTTCGCCTCGATGTCCCCCTGCGTAAAAACGATGCTCCTGACCGGCGAGCTGGTGCTTGTCCAATGTGGCAGGGCATCAGAACAGACGACGGCCCGACGGCATACTGATTCTCATCACCATGTCCGCAGGGAGAGCCCCCGCCCTGAGGATGCCGGGCGGATCGACTGTCGCATCCACCACCGTCGAGGGCACGCCGCCGGAGCAGCGCCCGCCGTCGATGACTACGTCGATGCGATTGCCGACAGTGTCGATCACTTCCTGCGCGTCCAGAGCCTCACGCTCCCCGGACGGGTTCGCGCTGGTCACTGCGACCGGGAACTTGACAGCCCGCAGGATCGCCCGCGCGAGGTCGTGGTCGGGTACGCGGACGCCGATGGTCGGCAGGCCCGCCGTCACTCCGGCACAGATCGGCACGTCCGCGCGAAGCGGCACGACGAGCGTCAGCGCCCCGGGCCACAGCCTCGCGAGGCGCTGGGCCGCCGTCAACGACCTTCCGTATATCCGATCAGGGGGGAATGCCGCCCGAGCTGGCAACGCCGCGATTGACCCCAGGTCTTCCGCATCGGCCAGCAATACCGGCAGCGGTTTATCGGCGGGGCGGCCCTTCGCCGCGTACAGCCGCGCCACCGCGTCCTCGTTTGTCGCATCGACAGCGAGGCCGTAGACCGTGTCTGTCGGGATCGCGACGACCTTGCCGGCGGCGAGGGCCTCGGCGGCGATTTGCACCGTCTCTTTCTCGCCAGCCCTTTCAGCCACGATCACGACCGGGGTGTCAGTCATCCGTAGTCTCCGCCATGACGACGCGCTCGATGCCCCCGAGGTCTCGGTGCACCGTTACCGCGAATCCCGCCAGCGCCTGCCCTAGCATGCCCGCGACAGCCGCCGCCTGGGTGTGCCCGACCTCGAAAGCCACCAGCCGCAGCCTCGGGATGCGCGGCAGTCCCTCGCACAGGGCCCGGTAGAACCCCAGGCCGTCAGCGTCCGTGCCGACCAGCGCGCCCATCGGTTCATGCTGGACGACTTCAGGCTCCAGACCCGCGTACTCCGCTTCGGCCACATACGGGGGATTGGAGATGACGGCCTCGATCTCCTCCGCAATCCCGGTCAGCAGCACCGCCGCAAGGCCATCTCCTTGCAGCAGCTTCACCCGCCCCGCCAGCCCGTGCAGGGCCACGTTCTCCGCCGCGAGGGCCAGCGCCTCCGCCGACACGTCCGTCGCCCACACGGTCACTCCGGGGTGCCGCACTGCCAGCGCGATCGCAATTGCGCCCGTCCCGGCGCCAATGTCGCACAGGCAGCGCATCGGCTGCCTTCGCTCATCGGCCCTTTGCAGGGCTTCCAGCACGACATCGACCAGGGTCTCAGTATCGGGTCGGGGGATGAGGGCTCGAGGATCGCATCTGAGCCTCAGCCCGTGGAACTCGGTGTAGCCGAGGATATACTGCAGGGGTTCGCGCCGCGCCCGCCGCTCGACCGTGCCGCGGAAGGCTGCCATCGCCTCCGACGGCACGCTCTCCCTCATGGTCGTGGCAAGCCGCCCGATGTCGCCGCCGCTCATCACTTCCGCCAACAGCGCCTTCGCATCGAACGCGGGGGAGGAAATGCCGGCCGCTGAGAGCGCGGCAGTAGCTTCGGCGAGGGCCTGGCTGACGGTCATCATGGCTGCGCTCAACGCTACCCGTGCGCCGCAAGATCCAGCCGCCGCGCCTGATCCGCCTCTTGCAGCGCGGTGATGAGATCGTCGATCTCGCCGACCATCAGCGAGGGGAGATTGTGCATAGTCAATCCGATGCGATGATCGGTCAGCCGGTCCTGGGGGTAGTTGTACGTGCGAATCTTCTCGCTGCGATCTCCGCCGCCGACTTGCTCGCGCCTCGCCGCCGACTGCTCCGCCTCGCGCCTCGCCCGCTGCTCTTCATAGATGCGCGCTCGCAGGAATTTCATCGCGTTCTCGCGGTTCTGAAGCTGACTGCGCTGGTCGGAGGATGCGGCCTGGATGCCGGTCGGGACGTGCGTGATGCGCACCGCCGTCTCGTTTTTCTGCATGTGCTGACCGCCCGGCCCGCCGGCGCGGAAGGTCTCCATCTTCAGGTCCGCCGGGTTGATCTCGATGTCCACGTCCTCGACCTCAGGCAGCACGGCCACCGTCGCCGCTGAGGTGTGGATGCGCCCGGCAGCCTCGGTCTCCGGCACCCGCTGCACCCGGTGGACGCCGCTTTCGTGCCGAAGCGCCCCATAAGCGCCCTTGCCCTCGATGGAGAAGATGATCTCCTTGTACCCGCCCATCTCCGACGGGTTCGCGCTCATCACTTCGACCTTGCGCCGCGTGCGTTCGGCATAGCGCGAGTACATGGTGTAAAGGTCGCCAGCAAAGATCGCGGCCTCCTCGCCGCCGGTCCCGGCGCGGATTTCCATGATCGCATTTTTCTGGTCCATCGGGTCTTTCGGCACAAGCTCGAGCAGCAGCCGGTGGTGCAAGTCCTCGGCCTTCGCCGCCGCGACCTCGCTCTCCGACTTGAGATACTCGCGCATCTCATCGTCTTCGGCCTCGGCGAGCAGAGCCTGCGCCTCCTCGACCTCGCGCAAGGCGGCATCGTACTCGTCGTACATGGCCGCCGCCGGCGACAGTTCGGAGTGCCGCACCGACAACTCACGATACCGGTTCTGGTCCGAAGTCACATTTGGATCGGCCAGGAGCTGCTCGATCTGGGCTAGTTCTTCCTTAATTCTCTTGTAGGGGGCGGAGATGTCCATGGTGGTAAACGCTGAACTCGGAACGCTGAACGCTGAATCAACGGCAAGAACGGCAGGTTTTGGGTTTTGGGGACGGCAGGAACGGCAACAGGCCGGGGGCGACGGAACGAGCTAACGCTGCTTCCCGCCTATCTCCACTTCTCGCATCGGAGGGGCGAAATCTGCCGGAAGGGACACTTCGTCGGCTACTGCAGCGAGGGCGTATAGCGCCGTCTCAAGCTGCTTCTCGTCCGCTTTTCGGGTCGTGAGCAACTGCAGGAGGAGGCCTGGGCCGGCGAGCAGCCGCGACAAGAGCGAGTGGCGGTGTCGTCCGGACCAGCGGATGATCTCATACGCCAGGCCCGCGACCGGGATGAGCGTGCCGAGCCGCACGATGCTCCGCAGCCACACTTCCGGATACCACGGCAGGAAGCAGTTGATGATGATCTTCACCACGATGACGACCAGCAGGAACGCCGTGCCGCACCGGGGATGCAGCGGGCTATACCGCGCGCAATTGCCGACCACGACGTCCTCGCCGGCCTCGTAACAGTTGATTGTCGCGTGCTCGGCTCCGTGATACTGAAAGACGCGCTTCACATACGGGACCAGCGAGATCACCGCGATGTATGCCACCAGCACCGCCAGCCGGATGAGGCCCTCAACCAGGTTGCGCAGGATGTTGTCCCCGCTCGGGAAGGCGAACTGCATGTCTCTTACCGGAGGCGGGCCGAATGCGAAGCCTGCGATCCAGGTCGGAAGGAGCACGAACAGGAACAGCCCCAGGCCGATCGCGACAACCGTCGTCAGCGAGGTCAGAATCGCGGCGACGCCCCCGCCCTGCTTGTCCTTCGCCGGCTTGGCGGGCGGGTCGTCGGGTGCGCCGTCGGCCAGCGCGGCCGCCTGAAGCTTCTCGTTTTCCTCCTCCCTCGCCACATCCGCCGAGAACTGAAGCGCCCCC
>CAYWBK010000568.1:0-3718 GCA_964455745.1 uncultured Armatimonadia bacterium | reverse complement strand
AACCGACAACATCGCGCCATTTGTGCCGCCCCCTTCGGGGGCTGTTCTTATCCAATGAGGGGCTGCTTTCCAGGCTCTTGCGAGCCTGGCTAAACTCTTTCGGCCCTTCGGGCCTTTTGGGACAACGGCCCGTGATTCGCACGCAAGATGTGGGTAAAGCATAGCCACTCGTGGAGAGGGGGAGAACGGCGACGGCTTCCTATCCCCGCTGCCCTCGCGGGGAAGGGGGAGCGACTCACGGCGGCGGTCGAGATGCCCGCCCCACGCGCCCCGTTCTCCTGGTGAGTAGTAATCCCCGCAGACGAACAACGCCGCCACGCATCCCACAGTGGGTTGCGCGCCGTCGCTGTCGGTTCGGTGATAATTACCCCGCTTCGGCCAGCTTGTAGCCCACGCCGGGGACGGTGACGATTGGGCACTCGCGGCCGGCGATGCCCTCGAACTTCGCCCGCAGGCGGCCCACATGGACATCGAGAGTGCGGCTCTTCATGCCGTCTGTGTGGCGCCACACCGTGGTCAGAAGTTCGTTTCGCGGGATAACCCGCCCTGCCTGGCGAGCCACGTAAGCGAGCAGCGCAAACTCCTTGGGCGTCAGGTCAAGAGCGGCGCCGCCCACGAACGCTTCGTGCCGCCCGGTATCTATGGTGATGTCGCCGATCTCGATCCGCGACGCAGGCTTTCGAGTCCTCGCGTATTCGTGAGCCCTTCTCAATTGCCCGCGCACTCGTGCCCAGACCTCGCGGCTGTATGTCGATGCCGGAACGCAGTCATCGGCGCCGGCTGTGAGGGCCGTGACTGCCACCTCGCAGCGGTCGTCCTCCGCAAGGATGAGCAGCGGACTGTCGGTCTGCTGCCTCACTCGGCGACAGAGATCGCGCACGTCGTCGTGCTCTGTGTCCAGGTACAGCACGATCGCGTCTGCGCCGGTCGCGGCCTCGGCGGAAACAAACTCCGATCCCCACGGGCCGATCTCGACATCCAGATTCTGATACGCAGACGCGGACTTCAGCAGGCGGGTTCCGACGTCGGTCGGCGCGCCTATGACCACCTTGAAGCGCACGTGGGCGGCACCTCCTCCCCGGGCGTACCGGCCCGGACCCACAACGTCGCTCCAAGGTTTATACGGCGCGCATGTGCCTGACTTGAGCGCGGCTGCCCACTACCCTGGCATCGCCTCTTCTCTTAGCCGACCGATGAACTCATCAAGCTGCTTCGGCCCCAGGTCGCCCTCCTCGCGATGGCGCACCGCGACCGTGCCTGCCTCGCTCTCTTTGTCGCCGACCACGAGCATGTACGGGTACTTCTGCATCTCAGCGGCGCGGACTTTGCTGTTCAGCGTGCTGCTGGCGAGGTCGGCCTCCGCGCGGAAACCGGCCTCGCGAAGACGATCCCGGACTTCGGCCGCATAGCCTTGGTGCCGGTCGGCGATAGGCAGGACCATCACCTGCACCGGCGCAAGCCAGACCGGGAATGCGCCGCCGCAGTTTTCGATAACCAGCGCCAGGAAGCGCTCGATCCCCGCAAGCACTACGCGGTGGACCATGCAGGCCCGATGCTCTTGTCCGTCCTCGCCGACGTAGTTCACCTCGAAGTTCTCGGGCTGCGTGAAATCGCACTGGATCGTAGGACCCTGCCAATACCGGCCGATGGCGTCCTTGATCTTAATGTCGATCTTCGGCCCGTAGAACGCGCCGCCGCCCTCGTCGATCTCGTAGTCGAGACCGTTGTGCGTCAACGCCTGCACAAGAGCGTCTGTGGCCCGCTGCCAGATCTCGTCGGAGCCGATGGACTTCTCGGGCCTCGTGGAAAGGAAGACCTTGAACTCGCTGAACCCGAACGTGTTGAGCATGAAACGGGCGAAGTCGATGACCCCGACAATCTCGCCTTCGAGTTGGTCGGGCGTGCAGAAGATGTGGGCATCGTCTTGCGTGAAACCCCGCACCCTCAACAGGCCGTGCAGCACGCCGCTCAGCTCGTGGCGATAGACCGTGCCTAGTTCGAAGTAACGGATCGGCAGATCGCGATACGACCGCGTCTTCGTCTTGTAGATAAGGATGTGGCCGGGGCAATTCATCGGCTTGATGCCATACGATTGCCCGTCCACTTCCGTATAGTACATTGGGTAGCCCTGTTGGGCGTGGCCGGATGTCTGCCAGATGTCGGACTTGATGAGATGCGGCGTCGTGACGATGTCGTAGCCGCGCTTGAGGTGTTCGTTGATCGAGAAGTCCTCGATGACCCGGCGGAGCATCGCCCCGCGCGGGTGGTAGTAGACCAGCCCGGCCCCGGCTTCCTCGTGGAAGGAGAACAGGTCGAGGTCGCGTCCCAGCACCCGGTGGTCGCGTCGCTTGGCCTCCTCGATCCGTTCGAGATGCTCGGCCAGAGCCTTCTTGTCCGGGTATGAGGTGCCGTAGATGCGCGAGAGCATCGGCAGCTTCTCGTCGCCGTGCCAGTACGCCCCCGCGACCGACGTGAGCTTGAACGCGACGATGCGCCCCGTGGAAGGCAAATGGGGTCCCCGACACAAGTCCGCGAAGTCACCGTCTCGGTAAACGGAGATTGTCGAAGACGGTTCCGTGCTCTCGGCGGACGTGAGACCGTCGATCAGCTCGATCTTGTAGGGGTTCGTGGCGAAGAGCGCCCGAGCCTCATCCGCTGAGACCTCCTGCCGCTCGAAAGGCAGGTCGGCCTCGATGATCTTGCGCATCTCAGCCTCAATGGCGGCGAGGTCCTCATCGTTGAAGGGCTTAGGCACATCGAAGTCATAATAGAAGCCCTCGGCGATGGGCGGCCCGATCGTGGGCTTGGCCTCCGGGAACAGGCGCAGGACAGCCTGGGCCAGCACGTGAGCCGTCGAGTGGCGGTAGACCTCCTCACCCTCCGCGGAGCTGAAGGTGACGATGGCAACCGAGGCATCGTGGTCGAGGGGCGACGAGAGATCGACGAGCTTGCCGTCCACCGTGATCGCCACCGCCGCCCTGGCGAGACGCGCGCCGATGGCCTCGGCGATCTGCAGGCCCGTCACCCCGGCTTCAAACTCTCTCTGCGAGCCATCGGGCAGCGTGGTATTGATCTGGCTACTAGGCATATCGGTTCATCCTTTCGGGTCGTGGCCCGTGGTTTCGGTATCCAGGCACGCAAAACGCCGCATCCCGAAGCCGGGCGCGGCGCTGGTAAACAGACGGTCTGTGGGCGTTTAGGCCCGTGTTGCTCAGTTGACCACCGTATGCGCTTGAGCGGCCGGCATGGCAGCTATCCCCGGGCGGTCTGCCCGGGGCGGGTAGTTGCCGTGCGGCCCTCGGAGAAGTGACACGCGCACATCAGAGTGGCCCCCGCCTGAAACATGCAAATGGTGGGCGCTAGTGGACTTGAACCACTGACCCCTACCGTGTCAAGGTAGTGCTCTTCCTCTGAGCTAAGCGCCCCTCGTTGACTGGCCAGTGAGTATACCAAACGCAGCGACGGGTGTAAAGACGGAAACGCAGACGGAAACGCAGAACGCAAAACGCTGAACGCAGAATCAACGGCAAGGACGGCAAAGACGGCAGGAACGGCAGGTTTCTGGGACGGCAGGGACGGCAGGGACGGCAGAAACGGCAGCGCCCTTGTCGTCTTTGCCGTTTTTGCCGTTGATTCTGCGTTCAGCGTTTTGCGTTCCGCGTTTCCGGGTGCGACTAGATTCCGTGGTGGTTTTGACGTTTCAGGCTGCTTTGGCCGC
>CAYWBK010000567.1:0-3755 GCA_964455745.1 uncultured Armatimonadia bacterium | reverse complement strand
GTAGGGCCGTCGCCTTTTCATCGTTTCAGAGTGCCGGAAACCGGCATGACGACTGTGGTCGAATGCCGTACGCCATCCAACGCGGTTGTCCGGCCAGCCCTTGACCGAGTTTCGCGCGCTGCGCCCGTCACCTGTCAATGTGGCTTTGTAGTGCTATTTCGCCTTCTTCAGGATCTCCCTCAGCCTCGTCAGCGCCTTGCGCTGCAGCCGCGAGACGTGCATCTGCGAGATTCCCAGCCGGTCGCCGACTTCCTGCTGCGACATGTCCTCGAAGAAGCGCAACCGCACGATCACTTGCTGGCGGCGCGGGATCTGCTGCAGCGCCCGGTCGATCTCATCGCGTTCGCCGAAGGCCTCCATGTCGGCGTCGAGGCCGCCCGCGCGGTCGATCTCGGCGAGGGAATCGTCTTCGCCGTTGCCCGCGCCCGCCGCGTCGATGCTGAGCAGCTCGTACTGCCGGCCGACTTCGAGGGCCTCGATGACGTCTTCCTCGAGCACTCCCAGTTCCATCGCCAGTTCCGCGTACGTCGGCGCGCGCCCGAGTTGCTGGGTGAGTCGTTCGCTGGTCGCCCGAGCGTGCAGTGAAAGCTCCTGCACGCGCCGGGGAACCCGGATGCCCCAGGTGCGATCGCGGAAGTACCGGCGGATTTCGCCCTTGATCGTCGGCACGGCGAAAGTCGCGAACTTCGTGCCCCGGTCGCAGTCGAAGCGGTCCACGGCGTGGACCAGCCCCACATGGCCGACGCTGACGATGTCCTCATAGCTTTCGCCGAGGGACATGTACTCGCGGGCGACATGGCGCACCAGGCCCTCGTGGCGCTCGATGAGGTACTCGCGCAAGTGCGGGTCGGCGGAATCCCGCAGCAGGCGGAAAAGCTCGTTGGTCGATAGCCCGTCCCAGCGAGGGTCCATTAACTCTTCCTCGCTACGCGTTTGGTCATGGTGATCTTGGTGCCGCTGCCCGGGGCGCTCTCGACCCTCAGCTCATCGGTCAGCCGTTCGATGAGATACAGACCGAGGCCCCCCTCCTGTCCCGGCTCCTGGGCTTCGAGGGCTTTCTTGACGTGCCTGGGGTCGAAGCCCTGCCCCTCGTCCTCCACCTCGATCCGCATCTCGCCGTCTTTGGGGTAAAGCCGCACATGCACGTGCGGACCGGGCTGCCCGCCGGCCTCGTCGAAAGCATGGTCGATGGCGTTGGTGCAGGCCTCGGACACGGCGACCTTCAAATCGTCGATGTCATCGACGGTCAGCCCCGACCGGGCGGCGACGCCGGCTACGGTCAGGCGCACGACCGTGACGTACTTGGGGTCGCATGGGATGACGAGTTCCACCGTATCGTCTTCGCGGGTCGGCATGGTTATGCTTCCCCCTTCTCATCGTCGCCACGGGCATCCCGGAGGATGCGTCCCGCTTCCTCGAGGCTCGGCGCGACGTTCAGCAGTTCGCGGGTGCCCGAGACATCGAAAACCCGCAGCAGATTTGCGCGTCCGCACACCACGGCAATGTCCCCCCCGTGCTGCCCCGCCCGCTTTGCGGTGCCGACGAGGATGCCCAGCCCTACGCTGTCGATGTACTCCACCGCCGTCAAGTCGGTAATGACCCAGGCTCTGCCGCTCTCCACGATCTCGACCAGCTTCTCGCGGAATTGCGGCGCAGTGTAGGCGTCCAGTTCCCCCGCAAGGCTGACAACAACCAGCCACTCATCGTGCGTACTCACGTCGATTCTCAAGGCGATCAACCTCCGGGGGCAAAGGCGGAATTCAGAAGAAAGAGACGGTTACAGAAGTCTGTAGGAGCACTCTCCAGAGTGCGATATTGCCGTCAAGCGTGTCGGATGACCGTCATTTAGCACAATCATAATGTCACTTTTGCAGGGTAAGACGGCAATCGCGGTCTGGAGACCGCTCCTACAGGCACGTCGGCGACTTCTGCAATCCCCTCAAAAGCTGGAAGTCGGAATGACGGCACGTGCCCCCCGCGTCGCGGCACAGGCGACTACTCCTCGCCCCGCAATTCCTTCAGCCACTGAGCGATCTTCCGCTCTCGGGCGTTATCTTTCGGCTCGTAGTACCGTTTTCCCTTCAAGTCGGGCGGCAAATATGCTTGCCGCACCCACCCTCCGGGATAATCGTGCGGGTACAGGTAGTCCTTGCGGCTGTCCTCGGCCCGCATCCCGCCGGCGAGATGGCCGGGCACCTTCGCCCCGCCCTCCTTGCGCACTTCCTCGCGCGCCTTCGCAATCGCCAGATACGCCGAGTTGCTCTTCGGGGCGGTCGCGACGTGGATCGTCGCCATCGCGAGGGGAATCTGCGCCTCAGGCATGCCGACGAACTCCACCGCTTCCTTCGCCGCAATCGCCACCCTCAAAGCGGTCGGATCGGCCAGGCCGACATCCTCCGCCGCCTGGATGACGATCCGCCGCGCGATGAACCGCGGATCCTCCCCCGCCTCCAGCATCTTCGCCAGCCAGTAGACCGCAGCGTCCGGGTCCGAACCCCTCATGCTCTTGATGAACGCCGAGATCGTGTCATAGTGCTCGTCTCCGGCGCGGTCGTACTTCAGCACCGGCTTCTGCAAGGCCTCGGCCGCCGCGTCGAGGTCGATATGCCGGCGGCCGTCCTCGCCCGGCTCCGTGGTGAGCAGCGCCAATTCCAGCGCCCCCAGCGCCGCGCGAGCATCCCCCAGCGCTCCCTCGGCGAGGTGCTGCAGGGCCTCCGCGTTCACCTCCGGATTGAGCTTCGCAACCCCGCGCTCGGCGTCCTGCAGTGCCCGCAACAGAAGCGTTCGCACCTCATCCGGCGTCAGCGACTGCAGAGTGAACATCCGGCAGCGCGAGAGCAGCGGCGTGATGACGCTGAAGTACGGGTTCTCGGTCGTCGCGCCGATGAGTGTAAAGGTGCCGGCCTCGACATGCGGCAACAAGGCATCCTGCTGCCCCTTGTTGAGGCGGTGGATTTCGTCGATGAACAGGATCGTGCCACGGTCCTTGAAAGCCCGCAGATCGCGCGCCGCGGCAGCCGCCTTGCGAATGTCTTCCACACCCGCCGACACTGCCGACAGCATCTCGAAGTGCAACCCGGTGCGACGAGCGATGATCATCGCCAGCGTGCTCTTCCCCGTGCCCGCCGGCCCGTGAAGGATCATCGAGGGCGCTTTGTCGCCCTCCACCGCCCGGCGCAATACCGCTCCGCGCCCGATCAGGTGCTGCTGTCCCACCACCTCGTCAAGATCGCGGGGTCTCATGCGGGCGGCAAGAGGGGCATGGCGGAGGTCGTCGGAGGAGGTGAACAAGTCCATTGCGGATCAGGGCGCGTCAGAGGCGGGGAAAGCGGGTGCGAAAACGACGAGAGCCCCGCAGAGGTCGTGCGCCCTATAGGGTTCAGACCCACAATCTAGGTAGGTGCCCTCTCGCCGAAGTTGCTTACCGACCGCCGGGAGGACGGACGGCATCGCTCATCCAGCGAAGTCCGGGCTCCTGAGATATGGGTGTTGGGCAGAACCCAAACGGACGTCACGGAAAACGCAGGGTTACCTCTCGTCTGGTTGGAAATGATACCACAAGAGCGGGGGGATTTCAACATCGGGAGGAGGGACCGGGAGCAGGAGCATCGTTTTTACGCAGGGGGACATCGAGACGAAGGTAAGACTGATTGCCGTTCAAGGAGGGGCCGGACTACGAGAGCGCCAGTCGTATCGGCGGTCGAAGTATCCGGCCTCTATGAAACGGTTTGTCAAGCGTGAACTTCACCGCTCGC
>CAYWBK010000566.1:0-3778 GCA_964455745.1 uncultured Armatimonadia bacterium | reverse complement strand
CGATCTTGCCGTTTTGCCATTCGACCAAAGATTCTCGTCTGACAAGACACTAGCGTGGCGTTTCAACGTAGACGGAGAGAACCTCTCTCAGCAGCGCCGCGAGTGACACGCCCTTGCCCTCGGCCATCGCATCAAGGGACTCCACCAGATCGCAAGGCAGCCAGACCTGGAGAATCCGGCATGGGCGGCCCTCTTTGTCTCGCCGTATGGCCTGGCCTAATGCCGCATCTTCGCGCGTCGAAAGCTCCTCGCCGTCGTTCGCCTGCTCATCAAGCCACTGAGCGATCTGCGCCTTGATCTCATCTCTCACCCGCCGGCACACGGCCAGCTTCTCCTCATCGGTGCCCACGGTCTTCGCGGGGTCGTCGAACGGCCAGTGCAGGCGCTCGAACTTGCCGGGAAGGAACGGGCAGTTCTCGTTGGCATTGTCGCAGACGGTGATGACGACATCGAAGTTGAGGTCATCGAGATCGTCGACGGACTTCGTCACTCCGCCGCTGATGTCGATCCCCAGTTCCGCCATCACTTCAATGGCGGGGGGGTAGATCTCAGCCGCCGGGGCGGTTCCGGCGCTGACGACCTCGTAGCGGTCGCCGGCCATCGTCCGCAGAAGGCCTTCCGCCATCTGGCTGCGGCAGGAGTTTCCGGTGCACAGAAACAGCACTCGCTTCTTCGTCGCGCCATGAATGTCCGACATACCGATCGTCTCCTTTGCGGTCAATGGATCACCGCTCATGCTAACTACGCTTCCTTGATCCACTCCACGATCTTCGCGACTTCTGGCACCTTGCCTGCTGCCCTGACCTTGCCGTTGATGGCGAGGCCGGGGGTGGACAGGATGCCCGCCCTGGCGATGTCGACCGCCTTGTCTATCTTCTCCAATTCCGCCTCGATGCCCGCTTGGCGGACCGCCTCTTCGGCGTGTTCGAGAGTCTGCTTGCACTTCGCACAGCCGGGACCATACACCGTGATCTTCATACCCAAGTCCTCTCCATAATAGACGATGCGCTACCTGACGACCAATCCGGGCGTTCCATTGGGGAACACCGCGTAGTTGAACAGATAACCTATGATGATGATGGCGACCATGACGACGCCGGCGAAGATCGCCAGGAGCTGCCACTTGACGACCTGGCGCAGGATAATCATCTCGGGGATCGAGATCGCGACAATCGACATCATCAGCGCCAGAGCAGTCCCGATTGGCACGCCTTTCTCCACCAGCGCCTGCACGATGGGGATCGTCCCGGCGGCGTTCGAGTACAGCGGGATGCCGATGAGCACCGCAAGCGGCACCGCGAACGGGTTGTCCCTGCCCGCGACACGGGCTACGAACTCCACCGGCACGTAGCCGTGGATGCCGGCTGCGAGCACGACGCCCACCAGAACCCACGGCCCGACGCGCTTCATCAGGTCCTTCGTGTAAGACTTCGCGTAGTCGAGGCGTTCCGCCCACGTGGGCTCTTTGATGTCCGTTTCACCCATCTGTACTTCCCACACGTAGGGCTCCACGTAACGCTCCAGGCGCAATCGACCGATGACCAGCCCGGCGACAATCGCCATGACGACGCCCGTGGCCACGTAGATACCCGCCACTCTCCAGCCGAACAACGTGAACAGCATCGCGAGCGCGACCTCGTTGACCGTCGGGGCCGAAATGAGAAACGACATCGCGACACCGAGCGGAATGCCGCTTTCCATGAAACCGATGAACAGCGGGCAGGCCGAGCACGAGCAGAACGGGGTCACGATGCCGAGGAGAGCGGCCAGGATGTTGCCCAGCCACTCGCGCTTGCCGCCGAGCAGTTTGCGGGAGCGTTCGGGGGAGAAGAAGCTGCGGATGACTGCCACGCTGAACACGATGACCGTCAGCAGGAACAGGATCTTGAGAACGTCCCAGGCAAAGAACTGCACCGCGCTGCCGAGGTGGCTTTGCGGGTCCAACCCCATCAGCCGGTAGGCGATGAAATCGCCGAAGCTCTTGAATGGCCCTTTCCACCACGGAGCGGACATCGTCAACATGATCTCAAGCTGTCTCTCTGCGCTAATTTGCCTATCCGCATATTTGCATAGATGGGATGTGCAAACAGCTACTCGCCGGGGGCGCACTGATCCCGGCTGGCTGTCTCGTACCTGCCCCGGTCTTCGACGACCTGGGGGTCATCCTCAAGCCACTCGGCGACGAGCGCGAGCACGCGACCGACGGGGCTGTCGCTGTCTGCTGCGGCGAGGGAGTATTCGACCCACTGCGCATCGCGAGCGTCCGATACCAGCCCGGCGTCGCGCAGAATGCGCAAATGCCGGGAGACGCGGGGCTGCGGCATGAGCGTAGCCTGCACCAACTCGCAAACACACGCGGGCCGGACCTGCAGGCATTTGAGGATTCGCATCCGGTTCTCATCGGCCACGGCGTCGAGGACGCGGACCTGGTCTCGCATTTGCATGGTTACTTGCTCACTTGGGTGAGTATGTATATTCGCATATCCAAATATGCAGCTATTATGCACGGAACGGATGGCGCTGTCAAGGGGGAGGCAGCGGTCGGTCCGGGAACGGCAAAGGGAACAGAATGGACAGGATTCGGAAGATAGTCGTCACGCCGGGTTCCAGCACTCTAAAACGATGAGAATGACGGCGATGGCGGGCGCCCGCCCCACGCGCGACAAGATTGTCGCGCCCACTCCATTCTCCAAGCAGAGCCGTGAAAATCACTCTCCGACCCATCTGGGTGAAGTAGTACTTGTATGCTTTCCTGATCTTCTTGATCACGCCGTGTATGCGCAATCGTTTCAGCAGGCGCGATACCTGGGAACTGGACCACTCCGGTAGCGCGCGGCGCAGCACCCGCTTGGTGATGCCGCTGCTGCTGATGCGGTAAAAGCAGGACAATGCACCAGCGATCTTGGACGAATACCGTTCGAGCAAAGAAGCCATCATTGACACCCGTGTCGTGGATATGAACTGATGGCCCGACCGATTCGTCCCAGCAGAAGCGAACCCTTGTTTGGTTCTGGCTACGCCGGGCTAGTATCGTGCAAGTTGTTTTGCGTTCGAGACGCGCAGGAATCTGAGCTATGTAAGCGCGGATAGGCCTGCTGTCTAGCGGTGGGCAGAACCAACCACGCCGCCCAGCTCAACGCTCTCGCGGTCGGTGGTCGACTGATCGGCTGTCGTGGGACGAAGTCGACTGAGATGCTGGTTCTATTCTCGCTATGTCCGCGAGTGCGTGAATGGAGAAGCCGGTTCTGGGGCCAGACTTAGGATACGCGTCAAGTTTGTTGACGCAGTGAGCTCTGACTTCGCGGTTTCGCCAGCCAGTATCTGTGAATTCACAGTAGGTCGAATGTGCCGGAGCTGATCGTCTCCCGGATGTCGATGTCCTGCAGGCTCCTGATGACGCCTGTACCGACCATATAGGGGCGCGACTGTGCTATTCGACAACTTGGGCAGGCAATCGCGCACCCCTCTTCTCGTTCGGAGGATGTCTACCGCCGGCAGGGCGCAACTGTCCGCAGGACAGGGTAAGATGGGGCGCGACCGATCCCGGACGCATACGCATCTCGCTGAGGGTCGCTTCGCGCCAAGCGTCCTACTGCGGACGCGGCGACACGGCAACGTCACGCCGCCCTCCGCTTCCTATTCCCTCAAGGAGCATCATCGCGCCCGTAATGGCTCGTTTGGGATCTTGCGCCACTTGGGCAAGCTTCACATTTATGAGGTGATAGCAAAAGTCGCTGCGTCGTCTGTAGGAGCGGTCTCCAGACCGCGATTGCCGTTA
>CAYWBK010000565.1:0-3813 GCA_964455745.1 uncultured Armatimonadia bacterium | reverse complement strand
CAGCAGTTCCCTGCTGTGCGGGAATCGCCGTTTGCCTCTCCCCTCCCATACCCGCCTGCGGCGGGTCCACGGGAGGGGTGGCCCCGCGCAGCGGGGACGGGGTAGGGCCGTCGCCTTTTCATCGTTCCAGAGTGCCGGAACCCGGCATGACGACTGCTTCACAATCGTGGGCCTATTCTGGAGACGAAAGCGGGGCTGCGCTTGTTCCCTCGCTCTCGGGCGCCGGATCGGGACGCCAGATCGGATGGCTTTCGATGGCCCCCCACGGGCATTTCTGGCATTCGAGGCATCCGACGCACCGGTGGCCGTTCACCTCGCGTCGCGGATCGATACCCTGCGGGCACTTGCGGACGCACCACTCGCAATTCGTGCAGGTGAGCACATCATAGCGGATGCGCCACGCGCTGTAGCGGTGGAAGATGGAAAAGATCGCCCCGAGCGGGCAGGCGAGGCCGCAGAAAGGCCGACGGATGAAGATCATCGCGGCGACGGCGCCCCACAAGATCGCCTGCTTGATCCACCACATCGCCCCGATCTGGCTGCGAAGCTCCGGGCGGATGAGGGGCTGCAGCAAGCCGCCCTCAAGCGCGCCTTGCGGGCACAGCTTACAAAACCACGTCGTGCTCGTCAGGTACGGCACGATGAACACGAGCACGATCAGGATCGCGTACCGGAAGTACCCCGTCCACATCGGCAGGGCGAACTTGCGGCGGCGCAGTCGGCCTATCTGCTCTTGCAGCCATCCGAACGGGCATAGCCACCCGCACATCATGCGCCCCAGAAACGAGGTGAACAGGAGCAATGTGCCGATGGTGTAAAGCGGGATGACCGCCCAGATCGACCTGCCGCCGACGATCCCGTGACGGGCGCTGATCGAGGCGTTACCGAGGGCTCCGATGGGGCAGGCGAAGTTCGAGGCCGGGCAAGACCAGCAGTTGAGGACCGGGTAGCAAAAGCCTTTCGCCCGCGAAAGGAAGTACGAGTTCGCGAGGATCAGGGAGCTGACCTGAACCCAGAAGCGGTGCTTCAACCACCGGGGAGTCGCGGGACGCCGAGGCTCACCCACCTCACTGCCCTCCCGACAGCCCGACGCACGAGGTGCAAAGGGTGTGGGCCCAGTCACTGACCGCCCTCCACTCGCCGCGACTGAGGCCGAGGGCTATCGCGGCGATACCGGCGACGGCCACGAGCATCCATAGCCTGCGCATGACCTACCCCATCCCCTTGTCTGGCCGACGGATGGCTGGAACAACGACGCCCGACCGCTGCCGGGCACTGCCCCTCGGGCGTGCAGCGCGAGTGCCTCCCGCCGGCCTTCGCCCGGTCACAAGCTCCTCAGAAATGCCAGGTCCTCGGCCAGGGCGGCTTTCTTCGCGTCACCGTCTTTGTATGCGAACTCGATCGCGATGTGGCCGTCATACCCGGCCTCGCGCAGTGTTCCCACAATCCGTCGGTAGTCGATCACTCCACTGCCTAGTGGCGCTTTGGCGGGCGGCGTGTCGCTGCGAGAGGGAAGGGGGGATGCGTAGTTCCGCGCGTGGACATGCCGAACGTACGGGAGGACCTTCTGGAGGCGCTCGACGGGGCTTTCCCCGTTGTCCCACGTGGCTACCCGGTAGATGACGCCAAAGTTGCCGCGTTCGACCTCCTCCACAAGCCTGCGGGAGGCATCGCCGGTGTCTGCGAGGGTGCCGTCGTGCATCTGAGCGATCAGGCCCAGACCAAGCTTGGCCGCGCAATCGCAGGCGTGTCGCGTCTCGGCGACGGTCTTCGTCCAGACCGCCTCGGTGGCCTTCGCCGAGGCCACGTCGGACATCCACACCCGGACCAGGCGGGCTTTGAGTTGCCGCGCCGAGTGCAGGGTGTCCGTCAATTCCACGGCGTCCTCAGGCGGCGGGCCGGTCATCCCCATGCGCAGATACGAGCTCAGGACCGGCACGCTGAGTTCTTTTGCCTGGATCATCTTCTGGGCGGCACGCACACGGTTCTCGTCGTATCGCTCGCCGATGTGCGGCTCTCGCCCCCAGACCTCGATGCCCTCGAACCCTAACTTATGTGCCGCATCCAAGGCGTCGTCGAGCAGCTTCTCGCGGAACGCGATCGTGCACAAGACGACCTTGAGAGGTGCTTGCTGCGGTTCGCTCACGGTTGCTGGCGCTCCTGGTCGGTTTGCCCCGCCGACGCAAGTCCCCATGCCGAGCTTCGCAAAGCGCCCCCTCAGGAGCAGGATGCGGAGGCCGGACGGGCGGAAGTGGCTGCTGCGCAGCCATACTGGCGCGCAGGATCAGCGAAGGTCTACCGGATTGCCGGAGGCAGCGGACTCATGCACCGCAACCAGGGCCTTCGTGTTCCGAAGGCCGCACTCGGGTGTTACCAACGGCTCAGCGCCGTCGACAACAACGTCAACGAAGTGCAGGATACTTTCGATTCCGAAACCTCCGGGCTTACCGTGGACGTCCAGGCGCACGGCCACGTCCGGATAGGCCGTGCCTGGAGCGGTCGAGAACGACTGTAGCTCGTGCGTCGAGAACTTCTGCAGCATCCGGTGGGAGCTGCAGTCTACGAAAGCGGTGCCTTCGGAGCCGACGTACTCGGCTTTGAAGTCGAACACGGTCGGCATGCTCGTCGAGAGTATCCAGCAATTCTCGACGTGGGCTACGGCGCCGCTCTTCAATTCGACGATGGTCTGGAAAAAGTCAGGAGTATTAATGCCCCGGTCGGCCAGCAGGCGCGACCGCGAGACCGAGTAGACCCGCACGATCTCGTCGCCGGTGAGCCACGTGACGAGGTCGAGGGCGTGCGAGCCGAGGAACCACGCGACGCTGGAATTCGCAGCCCAACTTAGCATCCCCGTCGGCACGTAGATCGTGTCGCTGAGGCGGAGGCTGAGCATCTGCGCCGTGCCCATCTCGCCGTCGATGATGGACTGGCGCAGGTTGACCATCGCCGGGTTCCATCGGTTGTGGAAATCGACCATGAGAGCCACGCCGTTCGCAGCCGCGGCGTCGATCATGCTCTGAGCATCTTCGACGGTCGTCGCGAGGGGTTTCTCGATGATGACGTTCTTGCCGGCTTCAATCGCCGCGACCCCGATCTCGCGGTGGAGGAAATCCGGGGTGACGATAGACACGGCGCTGATGTCGTCGCGGGCGAGAAGTTCGGCATAGTTCCCGGTCCAGGCGCCGACCCCGTATTGCGCCGCGCGGTCGGCGGCCAGCTTCTCGTTCTTGTCGCAGATGCAGACCAAATCAGCCTTGTGCGAGTGCGAGTAGGCGATCAGGTGCGTCTCTCCCCAAACCCCGCAGCCGATGACTCCGAAGCCCTTCTTGCTGCAACCCATGCGTGCTTCTCCTCTCCCGGCCACGGCCCCATCGCTCGTTTCCAACTGGCAGGAGGTCAAGGGCGATTATAAGCGAATCGATTCTGCGTTGTCAACGCGACCTGGACCCCGCGAGGGAAACGCTGAACGCTGAACGCAAAACGCAGAATCAACGGCAAAGACGGCGAACGACAAGAGACAACCGCCACCGGCGGGTGCCGTTTTGTTTTCATTGCCGTTGATTCTGCGTTTTGCGTTCAGCGTTCAGCGTTTCGCATTCAGCGTCGCGGCTCCTAACATTTTGCGCCGCTTTGACAACCGGAGGGCGAAACGTTCGGAATCTTGTCAGGGGCTGACCGGATACGCAAGATTAAGGGCCGAACGGCATTGAACCACAGTCGTCATGCCGGTTTCCGGCACTCTGGAACGATGAAAACGACCCTACCCCGTCCCCGCTTCGCGGGACCACCCCTCCCGTTCCGGGAGGGGAGAGG
>CAYWBK010000564.1:0-3830 GCA_964455745.1 uncultured Armatimonadia bacterium | reverse complement strand
ACGGGACCAACTCAAACGAAACATCAACTGTCAATGTGCGGAAAATGAGTCAGTGATATGATAGCCGGGCTGTCCATCCGCACAACCCTCAGTACCATTCTGCGGCAGTTCGAAATCGCTATCTCGCCAGCACGGTACGTGCCTATGGAGACGTCCGCAAACACCCAGAACCCATTCTCCTCCAGCTTGCGCATCGTCTCGGTCAATGCGTATCCAGCTCGGGTTCTCTCTCCGATCTCCAGCCCGTCCCATAATTCCACCCAGTCGTTTGCGTCCTGCAGGAAGCCAGCTACCAGCGCGACCTCCCATTCATCCTCCAACTCGTCACTGCCGATGTCGTAAAGATGGCTTCCCCCACAGGCACCAAGAAGCTCGGTGCCGGTTCCAATGCGCTTCAGGAGCAAGGGCGCCCCGCCGCCAGTGCGTGTGGCGTCCCCCCCGCTGGGTAGTGCCAGCCGTAGGCGGACCCATTCCTCGTGGTCGGCCTTGATCTTGCGGAGGCGCTCGGATGTATACTCGGCGGGGTTATCGTCCACGACCTTGTGCTGATCCCGCGAGAGGAGGATGAGATTGTCGTATGCGTCGCGCTCCTCTGCCGACAGGGAGGGATCGTACCTCGCCTCGCCAGGTTCGCGCGCACAGATGTGACACTCCTCACCGACCACCGAGTGCCCGCCGTCACTGCCCACGCTGACCACAAGCTCGACCTTACTGATGGCGCAGCGGTTCCCGGATTTGGCCCATAGGCGTTTGCGTGTCTTGTCCGAAATCGCCATCTGTCACCACCGTTGTGGCTCATAACCCGAGCGCCGCCTTCGCCTCTTCATTGCTTCGCCGACGGTCGTGTAACGCCTTGTCGCTCTCGGCCGCCAACCACTCATCCACTTCCGGTTCCGGCTGGTCGCCGTCAGCCCCTGGTCTTGCCGCCTTGTACGATTCGATGGCCTCCGCGATGTTGCGGAGGGCCTCAACTTCGGTCTCGCCCCGCGAATGGCAGTCTGGCAGCTCCAGCACCCAGGCGTGAAAGCCGCCCTTGTCACCTGGCTCGAGTGTCACGATCACCTCACCCACCCCTCAACCTGCTTCGCCACCTCCGCTGCCGGGGCATCCGTTTCCAGGTACACCGGCGAGGTGGTCAGTGCCTTCGGCGCGGACTTCATTGGCCCGCCGATGAGGTCAGTCCAACGGCCGGAGGGAGCCTTCCCTGCGCAGTTCGTCTGATCCCACGCGTCCCATAGGATGGCGACGGTCTTCCTCGGCCCGCCCGCGACAGGATTGTCGCGGCCACTGTTATTGCGGTCGCGGCTACTGTTGTCACGGTCGCGGCCACTGAAGATGAGGCAGTATGGGCCGTCATCGGGCAGTTGCACACGCTGCACGAACCGAGGTTGTGGCCCGAGTAGCCGCGACATCGTCGCGATGGCTGGGGCGACCTTGTGCGGCTCCCCGTTCGCCTTCCAGAATAGCGCCGCCCCATTGTCGCGGTTGGCGGACGACGTCCAGATGTGGAAGAAGATATGCGTGACATTGCGCGAGAACATCATGGCGCAGTACCGCACGGTCCAGGCCGCCTGGGTCTGCTCGTCATCGACGGGCTGCACGTCGAAGGCCTCGCGGCCGGGGTCCGGGTCGTCATCGGCGTAGTACGCAAACTCCGTCATCCACATCGGCCGGGGGGCCTTTGCGGCGGCCATGTCGGCCTCCAGCGCGCCCGCCGGCGCATCGCTGCCCTCCGGCGGCCCGCCGGGATACTCGTGCACCGACAGGGCGTCGCAAAGGCCCAGCCCGCCCTTCGCAATGAAGCGCCGGTACAACTCGTGCCCGCCATCGGGCGGCATGCTGTACCCGCCGATCACGGTGGCCTTCGGGTCGGCGGCCTTGACAGCCTTCGATGCCGCGGCGAGCAGGGGCACGTAGTCCTCGGCCTCATAGCCGAAGGCGCGCGGGAGCGAGTAGCTGGTGAAGATGCTCTCGTTGAAGACCTCCCAATGGTCGATGCGGTCCTTGTAGCGGTCCACGCACCGGGCGACATAGCGCGCGAAGAGGTCGGTGTCCTTTGGGCGGAAGGCGCATTCCTGCTGGTAATAGCGCTCGAAGCTTGACGGCGGCTGTTTCGGCGGGGTTTCGGCGTCCCAAATCGAGGAGGGGAAGGGGAACATGCACAACTCTTTCATCCCCAGCTTCAGCGGGCGGTCGATGAAGTAGTCGGCCTTTTGCAGTTCGAATTGGTCGCGTTTGGGCTCGACAGTCTGCCACTTCAGCGTCCAGTCGCGTACCCAGTTGATGCCCAGCCGGCGCGCGAGAAGCAGCCAGTCGTCCCAGCCGTAGGCGTGGTTGATACCGAAGGCGGTGTCGCCGGTGGCGGCAGTCGCCGGTATCGCCGCTGACCGTAGCGGGGGCAGCGCTTCGCCATCAGTGGTCAGGAGGACACGCGCGAACCCCAGCCTCGCTCCGTTCCCCGTAGCGTCATTGACCGTCGCGGTCGCGAAGCCTTGTGGCGGGATGCGAAGCGAGCGGCTCCCGACGGCGGGCGTGCCGGGCGCGGCCTCAACAGACCAGTTCACACGAGCCTCCGCAGCAACTGTCGGGTCCGCATTATACGCCGTCAGCCGCAGCGGCACCGGTCCCGGAACTCCGTCGGCCCCTACGCTTCGCCACGTATCGGTATAGGCGGCGACTTCGACCACACTGCGCGGCTCGTATGCGGTGGCGACAGTGCCCTTCTCAAGCTGCAGGGAGTCGATCCAGACCGTGCAGGGCTGCGTTTTGTCGGAAACCGAGGGTCCGATAACGGGATAGCACAGCTTCCCGTTCGCTTTGAACGGAAGCACAATGCGCTGCCAGCCGTCGCCCTCGCCGAGCCGGACCTCGTGCCCGGCGTCACCCCTCGTGAAGCGGACACCGATGTGGCCGTCGATGGGCCGCGAGGCGCGCACCCAGGCCGAGAAGACGTAGTCCGCGCCCGGCTCGACCGATACCCAGTACGTCGGCGCGACCTGCAGGCCGGCGAGCGGCGTGCGGGAGGGGTCGTAGTAATCGAAGCTTTCGACCGGCGCCTGTTTCGGGTCCACGTCGATGCGCAGGCAATGCTTCCCATCTGCGGGCGTATCCGTCACGACGGGGCCGACGAGCTTGTAGTACCCTTCAGTGAACCAGTACGCGTCGCCAAGCTCGAAGCCGGAGTTGAGCAGGCAGTTCTTCCGGCCTTTCGGCCAAGTCGCGACGAACGCGCTCGATCCGGCCTGCGGCGCAACCTCGACCAGCGACACGTCATCCAGCCACAGCGTGCCGGTGCTGGTGTACCAAAACTGCAGGCGGGAGGTCTCGCGGATGGTGCGAGTGGCGGTGAATTTGTAGCGGAAGAAGCGCCACTTGCCCTGGGCGCTGAAATCGCGGGTGATTCCGGCGGCTTCCCAGACCGTGGTGTCGCGGATCGACACGGAGACGTGCGCAATGCCGTCGGTCTTCGCCCAGAAGCTCAGTTCGTAGGTCTTGTCGGTCTCGACAGCAACCTGCCCGACCTGCGCGAGCATCGCGTGCCCATCGCCGCCGAAGCGCGTGCAGCGGATCGCCTGCGAGAACCCGCCCGCCTTGCCCGCATCACGGAACGTCTCGATTTGGGGGGCTTTGTCGCCGCCGGCTCCGGTGGGGGCGTCCCAGTTGTCGGCGATCTTGGGGTCTTTGGTGGCCTGCTCGAAGGAGCCGTTCGCCACGAGGTTCTGCGCAGCCGCGAGAGCCGTCGCCGCCGCCAGAACGCAAAGCGCGATGCAAGCGAAAAGCCTCATTCCGAGCACCTCCGACGGGCTGGCGTTGCTGTTGAGGAGGGGCCG
>CAYWBK010000563.1:0-3838 GCA_964455745.1 uncultured Armatimonadia bacterium | reverse complement strand
ACCTGCGAGGAGACAGCGCGCAACACGGTCGTGACATCCGGGAGCGATGTGATCCTGCATCATGTCGGCGACACCTCCCACACGATAAGTTGGAACCTCGACCACCGGCCGGACTGTGCGGAGGGCTGGGATGTGACGGTGGAGATACACTCCCTGGGAGGCGGGGTTGTGAGGACGCTGACGAAGCACGAGACAAGCATCGGCCAGGATCAGTTGGACTGGGACGGGAGCCAGGATGCGCCGCTGGTTGGCGCTGCTCCAGCAGGGGTCTACTCGTACCTGGTCAAAGCGGCCCACACAAATTGTCCGTTGTGCAACGACCAGGACAAGTCGAGAACGCTGACGGCGACGATCAATGACAACAAGTTCTACTGGTCCAACAAGGACCTGGAGAACCACAGCCTAACGGCCGTCGTCAGGTACACACTGAGTGAGGCCGCCAGTGACTGCACTATCCGTTTCTTCGGCGTGGACATGACGACGCCGCTTGCGGAATTGGCCGGTCAGGCCGCACAGGGGGCACACTGGAGTACACCTGTTGACATTTCTGGGATCGTCGATCTGGATGGCAGCATCATCCAGCCGCTGTATTGCGTGATCTGGGCCACCGAGAGCGACGCTAGGGCGGCGCAGAACCGAGGGCAGGATCACAAGCAGGCTCTCCAGGTTGGGACGACCAACATGGCGCAACTCATCGACCTGCACGCCACGGACCTGTTCGGTGACGTGCCCGAGACGCGCGTAGACCCTGACGGTGTAGAGGATGACGAAGATGACCCCGGAGCCTTCGTTCACTTCAACATTGACGATGACGCAGGGGTGCACACCTCAATCGACGGCTACGACCCCGCAACCGCCGGTGACTACACGCTGGACGGGCCCATACCGGGTGAGGACGACCTCAGGCCGGTCGCCATCGCTCTGAGTGCGCCGGCGGAGGCCAATGGCTGTGTATACCTGCGGCGCAGTGACCCGAAGATCAAAGTGTGGACGAACGCCGAAAAAGGACCGGCGAACCAGATGTCGCTTGATGGCGACAAGCCAACGTGGGATCTTTCGGTCGACAGAACTGCCTTTGACAACATGAAGAACAGCCTGTGGGTGGAGGGGTGCGGTGACGGCTCCGCATACCTGACGGTGACATACACCACGCCGGGCCCGGATTACACACCGCTCGCGACGGACACCGTGAAGTACACGTTCATTGCAGCGCTGCGCGGCCGGCAGCCGGGGCAGAAGCGGAGGAGAGCGATCAGGGGGAAGTATCCGGGCCTCGTCGACTGCGAATGGAGCATCACGGGAGAGAAAGACCCCTGGTACAACTGCATCGCATACAGCGTGGGAGACACGACCTGGGGCTATAAGATATGGTGGGATGAAGTCAAAGACGGTGTACGGAACCACAAGGGCATAGACCAGCACTTCGGCGTGCCGGCACCCGACGGTAACTTCGATATGGCCGACCTCGACAACTTCTACCTCCTGAAGAAGGGCTATACCCCGGTCGCGTTGGGGCCTACTGACGCCGAGGTAATGTACTACCAGAACTTCCATGCTGCGAAGCATCTCCACTGCTCCGACGGCGCCGGGCAGTGGATCATGTACGAAAGCAAACTGGGTGCCGACGAACTGATAGAACACGTATGGAACCAACTCAACGGCAGTGCGTATGGTTCGCCAGTACGTTACTACAAGTGAGGACGGAGGCGGCGATATGAGGATCTGTTACGAGACCTGGCGCACACTGGCACTGGTGCTCCTGGCGGCGCTGGCCGGCACAGGCACCCTTTGCCGCGTAGTCAGTGCACTGGCCGACGACAATGACACCGGAATGCAGCGGCTCATTGAAGCCCGTTATCGTGCGTGGATGCAGTGGACGCAGGATCATTCGGAGTTAGGGTATAGCTCGGAAAGCAACGACTGGGCATTCGACAACGAGCCGTACAGGCAACTTGTGGCGCTCGGCCCGCGCGCCGTGCCATGCCTAGCGGCCGGCCTTCGAGGCGCCGACCCCGACGCCATGTGCGCCGTGATGGAGGATATCACGAAGGTCAGGTTCCACTTCCACAATGAGTCCCTGGCACCAGGGCGGGAGCGCTGGACCGTCGACGAGTTCCCAGGCGTTCAATGGAACCGCACCCCGAACGACGTGGAACTCATGCAACGCTGGTGGAATGACGAGCGTTTCCACACGCCGGAGCGCTTCGCGAAGCTCTATGCGGAGCGGCAGGCCCTCCTGCAACAGGGCGACGCCAAGGGCGCACAGGAGAAGTACGAGCGCATCCAGAACTTGGGCATCGCAGTGCTGCCGTGCCTGCTGGACAAGATCGGTCAGGGCGCGACGGATCTCGTACCGATTATGTCGGCGCTGACGAACGGTGCCGTCAAGCCCGACGCCAGCCCGGCAGATTGCGCAAAGTGGTGGAATGCGCACAAGCAGGAATGGACGCTACCGCCGACCGCTGCGGATAAGGCGAAGTAGGAGGCAGGGCGCGATGAGAGCACGTCGCGAAACCCGGTTCACGTTGGCCCTGGTCTTGCTGGCGGTTCTGGCTGGCCTGGGCAGACCGCACCGCGCGGCGAGCGCACCCGCCGAAGGGGCAGACCCTACCATGGAACGGATGCTTGAGACCCGGTACCAAGCGTGGTGGCAGTGGGTGGAGGACCATCGCTTTGAGTTCGGGTCCAGTTCGCGGAGCACGGCCTGGATGTATGACAACGAACCCTACAGGCAACTACTGGCGCTGGGACCGCGCGCCTTGCCGTGCATCGCGGCTCGCGTTCGCAGGGACGGCACACTCGCGGACGCCCTTATGCGGATAGCGGGTGTGAAGTTCCACCTGCACCGAACTGCCGTCGCACCCGGGCATAGCTTGTGGACGGTGGAGGAGTTTCCAGGCTTCGAGCAGGCTGATCGTGCGCCGGACTACATCGCCCTGTTACTCCGCTGGTGGAACGTCGAGCGGTTCCACACGCCGGAGCGCTTCGCGAAGCTCTATGCAGAGCGGCAGGCCCTCCTGCAACAGGGAGACGCCAAGGGCGCACAGGAGAAGTACCAGCGAATTCAGAACCTGGGCATCGCGGTGCTGCCGTGCCTGCTGGACAAGATCGGCCAGGGCGCAACAGACCTCGCGCCGATCATGTCGGCGCTCACGAACGGAGCCGTCAAGCCCGACGCCAGCCCGGCGGATTGCGCGAAGTGGTGGAACGCGCACAAGCAGGAGTGGACGCTTCCGCCGGCCACGACGGATCAGGCGAAGTGAGAAGAGGGCTTATGGTATGAGGACCCGTTACGGAACCTGGCTCACGTTGGCCCTGGTCTTGCTGGCGGTTCTGGCTGGCCTGGGCAGACCGCACCGCGCGGCGAGCGCGCCAGCCGATGGGTCAGGCACCAGCATGGAACGGATGCTTGATGCGCGTTATCGGGCGTGGCGGCAGTGGGTGGACGACCATGCAGCGGAGATCGGGCCAAGCTCCCGAAGTGAAGACCGGCTGTTCGACAACGACCCCTTTGGGCAGTTGGTGGCGTTAGGGCCATCCAGCGTACCACTGATGATGACGCGCATCCATACGGATGCGGTATTCTTGGCCGCTATTGCCCGCATCACCGGAGTGAAGTTCCACATGCACAGGGCCGCCCCTACCCCCGGGCACTGCGTATGGACGGTCGATGAACTCCCTGGCTTCGAGCAAGCAGACCACGCTCCGAACTTCTCCGATGTGTGGCTCCGCTGGTGGAATGACGAGCGCTTCCACGCGCCTGAGCGCTTCGAGAAGCTTCATGCAGAGCGGCAGGCCCTCTTGCAGCAGGGCGACGCGAAGGGCGCGCAGGAGAAGT
>CAYWBK010000562.1:0-3845 GCA_964455745.1 uncultured Armatimonadia bacterium | reverse complement strand
AAACGGCCCATGCCTCGACCCTTTGAAGGCCCCTGACTAAAAACGATGCTCCTGGAACACAGTGTGGCCGAACACGGGGGGTGCGTCTTTCGACTGTAGGTAGTCTTACTACGCCGGTTGCGCGGCCCTGCTCGGCAGTGAGATGCGATGCGGAGAGATGGACGGCGATTGACCACGGAGACACAGAGGACACAGAGAACGGCAACGTCCCTTGACGCCTATCGTGGGGCGGGCCGTTTCCCAGCCGTTCTCTGTGTCCTCTGTGTCTCCGTGGTTCAACGCCCGTTCGCCTTTCATCTTGACGGTCAGCCTCTGACAACACTCCGGATCCTATCAATCCTGTTCACTTCGCCGTTCCCCGCCGCCACGTTTGCGGCAATTCTACCTACAATCGGCGGGCGGACCCGAACACGGGGAGAATTAGAGGCGAGAATCAGAGACGGAAATGGCAGGCGAGGGTTTGTGGAGGAAGGTGCACCTGCCATCGGCAGGCACAGCGCGCTTCGTATGGCGAGTGAACCCGTGGGAGTCGCAGTGACGTAGCGCCGGGCGACCTGGATTACGCACCGCCGGACAGGGCCCTCAGCGCCGTCTCGATGAGAACCCGGATGCGCTGGAATGCCGCCTGTTGGACCGGTTGTAGACCCCTGGCGCTATCCAGCGACGACCGTATCCGGGTCAAGTGCGTCTGCGCTATGCGCACGCCGCCGTCGATCCCGTCGCCGTCCGTGTCTCCCGCTCCGGTTCGCAAGGCGGCCAGCGCAGCCTCGGCTTCGGTGCAAAGCTGCTTGTTGTAGGCGTCGTCGGTGGCTCTCGCCGCATAGGCCATCTGGATGCCCTGCTCGACGCGGGCGACTGCACAGAACGCATCCAGGTTGGGGACGATGAACACATTGCATTGCTCGTTCGGACCGCGAAAGTGGACGCGACGCATCCGATTCGCATCGGGGTCGTTCGCACGGACTTTCGGCGTCTGCGTCTCGCGTTGATCCCACACCACCCACGAGCCGTTTGTCCGGGGGTTACATTCGCCGCCTCCACGGTCGGTGAACTGGAAGGTTACGGGTGGCTCGACCGTGGCGTCCCAGACCATGATGCCGGGCCGCGAGCTGTATGTCTCCCACACCACCCGTCGGGCGTGAGCATCGACGAAGCAGTCGGACCACTGGTTGTTTGTGATCCGCATCAGCCCGTGCTCGTGGCCCCAGACGAAGACCTCGGTTGCCTTGCCATCGCCCGCGTCCCATGCCACCAGGCCGTCGTGGATCGCCGGTAGTCGGTGGTTCATCTTGTCGTTCGTGAGTTGTCTGCGCTCGCCGGTGGCGAGATTGAGGTAGTATATCTGGAACCAGCGGCCGTCCGAACCCATCCAGACAAGCTCATCCCCGTCGATGGCAACGGGGCCGCCGCTGGGAACGCCGCTCGTGATCTGAGTGATCTGATCGGTTCGCGAATCCCATAGATACACCTGCGCGACGTTGCGCCTCTCGTAAGTGTACCAGGCCACTCGCCCGTTCGATACACGGGGGAACTCGCTGTCAGAGCGCCCCTGGGTGATCTGGACCGGAGAACCCCCGCCGTTGGAGACGAAGATCTGCCACGCTTGACCGTCGAAGCCGGACCAGGCAATCAGCCCCCCGCTCACGTCAGGGGACTCGGCATCGGACGCCCCGTTGGTGATCTGCCGGCATCCCTTGCCGCGCGCGGCAGCCCAGATCTCCCAGGTGCGCCCGTTGTCGTGCTGCCATACGACTTGCTCGCCGTCCAGGTGCGCGTCGAAGTCCCAGGCCTTCTGTCCGATGTCATAGGACTTGTTGGGCCAGTGGGTCCATAACTCGGCATCTGTGGAAAGCTTGATCGTGCCGACCGGCATGTTCGCGGGCAGTCCATTGGCGAGCGTCGTGGCGGTGGGGGAGGAAAACGCGGTGGTGGCGATGGGTGCGGCGAAGACGAGCAAAAGCGACATGCTGAGATGCGATACCCTGACCATGTCTGCTGCCCCCTGCGCGTGCGTCAGTCACTATAGGCGATACAGGTACACATAGACGACGATAGTGTGCGGAAGTTCCGTCCGCCCTGTGGTTGCCGAGGTTTCACTCCCTGCGCGCTCTGGGAATCCACAACGCCACCAGCCCCGCTGCGGCAGGGATCCACAAAGTCAGCGTCAGCGCCCATTGCTCGCCGTACAGATCGGAGAGACGCCCGACGGGGAGCGCTATCAGCCCGGCAATGCCCCAGGCCGAGCCCATCCCCAGGCTGCAGGCGGTGCTGGAGCCTGCGGGTATCAGTTCCTGAGTATGCGCGATGTTCGTCGACTCCGCGCAGCGCAGGATGAACCCGGCGGCGAAGAGCACCGCCAGGAACGCCCAGCCGCTGGTGAGCAGCGACCAGTATAGCAGCGGCGGGCTGGCCAGAAGCGTCGCCACCGTGATGCCTCGACGCCCCCACAGATCCGACAGATGTCCCCCGACGAGGCCGCCGATGGCCCCACCGGCGACGAAGAAGAAGTTGGCGCGGCCGCCCGCCATGAGCGGCAGGCCGCGATTCGCCAGCAGCAGCGGCAGGAAGTTGACCAGGGCGGTAACGCTTGCGGACCGGAGCGTCATCACTACGAAGAGCGGGAGAAGCTGCCGCCAGAAGGGGAAGAGGTGCACGAGAACGCTGAAGGGCTCCTCGTGCGATTCAGGTGCGCTCCCCTCGGGGTCGATGAACCACAGCAGGAGCGCGACGACGGCCCCGATGGGCGCGGCCCAGATCAGCCCGCGGAGGCTTTGGGCCCGGCCATACAGGCCGACCGACACCAACGCCCCGGCCGCATAGCCGATGGCTCCCCCGGCCCCGAAGATCGCCATCCCCAGGCCTCGGCGCGAGCCGGAAGCCTCGGCGGCCAGAGCGCCGGCGCGCGGATGGTACAAGGCGACCCCCAGGCCACCGAGGAGAAGCAGCGTGATGAGGCCGCCGAGCGTGGTGGGGTAGCCGATGGCGCTAAAGCAGCCTGCAGTGACGAGGATCGCCAGCACCACCAGCCGGCGCAGCCTGAGCCGGTCGGAGAAGTAACCGAATAGCGGCTGGCTGAAGTTCGTGACGAGGCCGAATACGGTGGCGATCTGCCCGATGCCGGTGTTCGTCAGGCCGAATGTGTCTCTGATCGCCGGCCACAAGGGCGGGATAAAGTTCACATACCCGTCGCCGATCCCGTGCCCGAGGGACAGCGCGAGAAGCCGCCAGCGGCGCGCGGGCCGCGAGTTGGGGTCGGGCGGCTGTGTGATGGGAATCGACTCCTTGAGGTCAGCAGTGGAGGGTGGCGGAAAACGCATGGACCACGACCATAGAGCTACGAAACGACAGGCAAGGCCCGACAGGAGCGGTCTGGCCGCCGAGTGGCGCGTCGATGCCGCACCAGGCTTCATTGCCGCCGCCATCCTGAGCGTGCCCCCGCCGCTCAGCATATCAGGCTGTGTGTCTGCGGACAAGGGCCGCCTCGGCTGAATGCGCTTTCCGACTGCTGGCACGTGAGTTGCCTTGGCATGACCGCGCCGAACGCCTCGCCGGTATTGCCAACAGGATAGGCCGATAGGGTCGCCTCCGGCGGCGGATATGATGACGGGATTTGATCTGTCCGTCCATGCCGTAATCCTCAAAATCCTGCCCATCCTGTGCTCCTCGCCGTTCGTCCCGGCCTCTCGCCAGGAGCATCGTTTTTAGATATGGCACTTTCAACGGTCAAGGCGTGGGGTGTCACGGGTGTCACGGGGTGCGTCTTCCAATTGCAGGTACTGTTACTACGCCAGTTGCGCCGGCCCTGCTCGGCAATGAGATGCGATGCGGAGAAAGGGACGGCGATT
>CAYWBK010000561.1:0-3860 GCA_964455745.1 uncultured Armatimonadia bacterium | reverse complement strand
CAATTCGCCCGAGCGAACGCTGTGCCCTGTTTGGTTCCGGCTACGCCGGGCTAGGATCATTCCGAAGCTGTTCCTCTATTGATAACCTAGAGTCGAATAGCTCGTTGACTTTCGCGCAGTTCACCCAAGAATCGACGCTGAGGAATTGATAATCCGAGGCCCGAATCGGGACTTGGCACGCTAACCAGTTCGGGTTCTTAGACATACTCGGGTGCAGGTTCGAGTTGATCGTGAAAAGGATGGTTACCCCGTTGGCGCATATCAGAACAAGATATTTGTTCTTCTGTGTGTTGTCGAATTCACACCAAAGATACAGAACCTTTCCGGGGATCATGTTCCGGGAGACGTAATCCCCCCGCTGGCCATCTGGGAAGTGCTTGGCAAGAGTACCCATCGGGAGGTCAGTAGTTCACCATGTAATCGAGTATGGCATCGGAATCGGGTAGCATCCTTACGATAGCTTCGGTAGGTATGAAGTCATTCTCGTCGGCTTCACTGAACGCCTGCTCCTCATGGCTCTTCATGCGGAGGAGGATGAATGGCATCGTGCCATAGATCTTCATGGCCGCCTCAAGACACTCTGTGTCGGACTCGCTTAGCTGGTCTAGATCCGGTGGTTGCAACGGTGTGATGCTGTATCCAGACACAGAGAAGAACTCCGACGCCGGAATACATGGCACGGCTGACCGACCATCGCGAGCGTCTTTCACTATGTCGTAAGCGAGGCTAGGAACTGGCCCCTTGCTCATAGCGACATAGTTATCCCCATAGATCAACCTACCATACTTCGCCATGTGCTCTTTGTCGGCGAAGTAGAGGACCTTCAGAGCATGATACATATCAGGGACCCTCTGCGTTACGAACAGCAGAACCTGAATAGCCTTTTGAACGTCAACTTTCGTCCTCACGGGACAATACACGCTCCGGAGCGACTCTGCTCGAATGGGTCTTGACAAATGGCCTTTCGCTTGACTAGCGCTGCCACCGGTAGTATACCCATGTACACAGTAATAGTCAAATACTTTACTGCAAAGTACTGCAAAGTATTGTGCAATATCCTGCATCGAGTATTTGACCATGCGAGAAGACTGCCTTCGACTTCCGGCAGGATTTCATCTCTGCTTCCCTCGCTGCTACTACTGACGGGAGGGAACCTCGATGGCAGACCCCAACACTGGTCTTAATGGATCGTACCCACTTACATCCGATGAGATCAACAAGCAAGTGGCTACTGGCAGGATTGGAGATTACGCATTGTCATCTTCGACCGAAGGAGCATTCGTTGTTGAGTATGTCGGGCGTTTCGATACCGACCTGAATGCCAGGTTCCAGCAGCGGGTGGGACTGCGTGGGGGTAGTAGCCCGTGCCGGGGCTGTCGAGCTTCGTCCAGGTCTTGTTGCGGTCGGCGGTCCAGGAGATCGCCGTCGGGGCGACGCCGAGGACGATGCCGGCGCGGGTAAACAGGAGTTCGGGATGGCCGTCGGGCGGAAACGGGGATCGGGCTGGCGGTGCCCCTATTCTCCCCGGCGTCGCCGTGGGGTCCCCGTCAGTCGCCTGCTGCGCAGGCGCTGACACCCCACGGCTTGGTCAATGAACCCGCCCCCTACGGCGTAACCACACATCGGAACCCGCCCCTGATGTTGTCGCGCTCCGGGTCGAAGTTACTGCGGTCCGCTGAGCGGCACAGAACGGCATCGTAGCGCCACGCACCGCCGCGCTCGACGCGGAACTTGCCGGTGTCCGGGCCGGTAGGATCGGCGGCGGGCGAGTTGGCGTAAGTGTCGTTGCCGAACCAGTCTCTACACCACTGCCAGACATTTCCCGCCATGTCCAGCGCCCCGCACCACGACGTGCCCTCAGGGAAGCTGCCTACCGGGAAGGTCCGCCCTTTTGGCCCCTTGTTCGCCGCGTTGCAGCACTTGCCGTCCTCCCACACATTACCCCACGGGTACTCGCGGCCTTCCGGGCCACGGGCGGCATACTCCCACTGCGCCTCGGTCGGCAGCGCCAGGCCATAGTGCTGGCAGTAGGCCACGGCGTCGTTCCAGGTCACGCACACCACCGGATGATCGTCCCCCTGATCGCTGTCCTGGGGGAACTGCGCCCCTGTCTCCTGGCAGTATCGGCGGTATTGCGCGTTCGTCACCGTGCACCGGCCCAGCCAGAAGCCCTTCGTGATCCGCACCCGATGCGCGGGATGCTCGGCGTCCTCGCCCTGGTCGTTCGGCGACCCCATCGTGAACTCCCCCGCCGGAACCCAGACCATCTTCCCGCCGTCGGGGCCGACGATCTCGTCACTGACAGCCGCGTCCTGTTGTTCCCACGGCCTGGCGTCCTGGCAATAGCCTGCCGCAGCAAACCAAAGCGCCCCGCACGCCGAAGCGACGATCAGCAACGTGTTCCGCATTGTGTTGCCTCCGCTGCAAGTGAGTCATCGGTTCGACGGTTCGCCGACCGTGAAAGGTTCCCGGTGCAATGGCTGGAGAGACGAGAGCAGCCGCCCCGAAGGACGGCTGCCGTGTTGCCTGCGACGAGTTGCGAGAGCCGCTCCGGTGCGCGGCGAGGAAGCACACGCCTGTCGCGGAGGGATAGGCTGGTTGTGCGGCCTGCGGGTCCGGGGAGGCGGAAGGCCGGTTCCGGCCTCAGCGCAGCAGGAACGCGACTTGCACGCTGCAGTTGAGCCGCAGCTTCCCCGGCACCGGCGGCGACGTTGGTGGGCTCATCATCGGGGGCGCCGCCATCGGAGGCGGTCCGCTTGCGGGCGGCTCGCCCCCTGTCCCGCCCGCAGGGGCTTCAGCCGGGCTCATCCCCGGCGGGGCAGGCGCTCCTGGCGCGGGGATGCCACGCATCTCCGCCATGCCGCCGTGCACGTACGGCGCTTGCTGCCCGCCGTAGTCGTCCTCCCAGCCCTCGCTGTACCGGTCGGATATCCGGTAGACCCCCGCGAGCCGCGTTCCAGCCGCATTGGCCATCGCCACGGCCTTGGTCCGGGCGCGAGTGGTCGCCTTCTCGAGCGCCGCCGCGCGCAGCGGCGTGTCATCCTCCATCTCCCAGGTCAGACCGGAGAGGCTGGTGGCGCCTCCGGCGACGGCAGCGTCGGTCACCTGCGCGAGCTTGGGGAAGTTGTCCCGCTTCAGGGTCACGCGGAGCCAGTGGTAGGCCTTGTAACCCAGCTTCACCTCGCGCCCCATTCGGCTGTCGTACTCCTGGTCCTCTCCCAGGTAAAGCTCGGAGGTCTCGATACTGTCCTGGGTGACGCCGAGCCGCGCCAGGCGTTGCTGCACCGCCGCCACCGTCGCGGTGACCTGGGCCGCGGCCTGCTGGGGAGTGGGGCGCACCGCCTTCATCCCCAGAGAGATGCGGACCACGTCCGGCTCGGCTTCCTCGTACGCCTCGGCGGTCACATTCAGGACTCGCGGCTCGGGCCGCGGCTCGCGCCGGGATACTGCGGAGTCCACCAACGTCGCCAGCACAGCCAATGCCAATACGGCCACGACGATCCGACCGAACAGCGTGTCTCGCTCCATAGCCTCACCCCTAGCAGCCGAGTTGAACGCCTCGGCTGAAGCTTGAAACACTCCGACAGTATCGGCCGAGCCCCTCATTCCAGATCGGGTGCCCGGATCACCCATCGAGCCGTCAACTATTCGCAGTAGTGTTTCGCCACATGAGCTGCAGGCTCCTGCTCGGCTTTTCTTCAATGTGTGGTTAGCTTGATCCCGCCGGGGCGGGATCTGAGCGGACCGTCCGGCACATCGGGCCGTGATTGTATCGCCCACGCCGTCTCCAGCACTCGGTCGTTGGCCGTGCCGTTGCGTCCGCCAGGACGCCCGGCCCCGCCGCAGGCGGGGACCCTCAG
>CAYWBK010000560.1:0-3863 GCA_964455745.1 uncultured Armatimonadia bacterium | reverse complement strand
TGCGGAGAGGGGCCGGGGGTGAGGTTGCCGTTCGCCCGGCAAACGACGATTTTCAAGGCAGAGACACAGGGGACACAGAGAACGGCAACGTCCCTTAACGCCTATCGTGGGGCAGGCCGGCCGTTTCCCAGTCGTTCTCTGTGCCCTCTGTGTCTCCGTGGTTCAATGCCGTTCGTCCTTCATCTTGGGATACGGTCAGCCTCTAACAAGATTCCGAGCGCTTTGTCTGCCGGGACGCCACGCTTGCGGCAGTCTTACCTACAATCAGCGGGCGGACCCGGCAGTTGCGCGCCGCTCAGAACCGTGACGGCGCGGTGTCAGGGGGCACCCGTACCCGTCCTGTCGAGACGCGCGCGTCAGATATAGGCCGGAAGCCCTACGGCGTCCCGTAAGTCGATGCCCAGTTCGCAAGGATGTCAGTATCCTTCAGCCACTTCGCGTGCCCGTCGGCAAATGCCATATTGCCGCCGCCGTTGTGGCGTGCCCAGTCGTCTGACGGGGTGAGGGCGGCGACGCACTTCGTTGGGCTCGTAGCCCAGTTTCCAGGGGCGTCCGGGGCCGCGTAGGCCCAGGCCACTCCCGTCTGCGGATGACACGAATCGCCAATCAGGATCAGATTCGCCGGCTGGCTGATCTTGGCCATTGGGAGTACCCCGCCGTTGTAGTCCATGATATTGTTGTTCGCCGCGTAGCCTGGGAAAAGCGGCACGCTGCATGAACCGTGGTAGTCGTCGAACGGCCCCGAGCTTGGTTCGCTGGGACAGACGTAAATCTGGGCGTTCTTGGTGTACGGCTGGGTGACGACCCACCAGGGCTGCAGGCAGGATCGGGGACCTGTGGCGGATGCAAAGGTCTGAGCGCCGTCCGCCGTCCCCGGATCGTAGAAGTCGAATGTCTCGTCGTAATCTTGGACGTACATCATGAAGCCAAGGCCCAGTTGTTTGAGGTTCGAAAGGCAACTCGTCTGTCGCGCCTTCTCACGGGCCCGTGCGAAGACAGGGAACAGAATCGCCGCCAGGATAGCGATGATCGCTATCACGACCAACAGCTCGATTAGCGTGAAGCCCTTGCGTTTCATAATAGCCGGGACCTCCTGTAGCGCAAATGGTGTATCGCAAACAGGTTACTTCACCGATGCCCGCGTTGCACCTTCTTTCCATACTACGAATCTCGTGTTTCGCACACATTTCATCCACACAACCGCACCCGCCAGAGGCCCCGGCAAACGGAAAAGCCCCTGTCGATACTGGCGACAAGGGCTTGCCCCGCTGGTGCGTAGTGTCAGCACGGAAAAAGTTCCAGGCGTCGGCTAACCTACGGCGTGAAGTATTGGCCCGAACCGCCTGAGTAGATCGTGTCGCCCCTCATCCACTTCGCGTGTCCATCGGCGTAAGCGACGTTGGAGCCCAGATTATGGACGGTGGCGCTATCCTGCAGGGCGGTATCGCCCATGATACCGCACGGGTTGCTAGGAATTGCCGTCTGAGCTTCCGGCCAGGCCATACGCCAGTCGGCGCCCATGGGATGACAGCTATCGCCCAGGATGATGCAATCGGCAGGCTTCGTGAATTGCGCCAGGGCAAGTCCATACAAGTTCTGACTCATGCCATAGGAGGGGTACAGCGGGAATAAGTGGTTATTGTAATTCCACGCGCTCTGTGACTGCTGGAAGCTGGGGCAGACGTAGCACTGGTAGTTCTTCACATAAGGGTAGATGCCGTTCCACCAGTCGCAGCCAGTGCTAGTGGAGCTGGGGAGGACCGGCCACTGGGGGAGGTAACTCGGAAGGCGCTCGTCGTAGTCCTGGGCATACATCATCATCCCGAGCCCGAGCTGTTTGACATTGGAGAGACATGATGTCTGCCGGGCCTTCTCCCGCGCCCGGGCGAACACTGGAAATAGGATTGCAGCGAGGATCGCAATGATCGCGATTACCACCAAAAGTTCAATCAACGTGAAGCCCTTGCGTCTCATGGTCTGCCGACCTCCTGTCGTAGTATACGACTTGGACCGCCACTGGCGGATTCGCTAACACGGGCTGGGCGACTTGGCGAAGTGTACTTATGCAGTGTTTCCTGCGCGTTACGCCGTCGAACCGTCTGCAGTCAATCGACGAGAGTCAGAGAGGTGACGCGCACCCTGTAGGGAAGTATTCGGCATCGGGATCGCCTGTTCCTGCATCGGAGGTCGGGCAGCTATGTTTGCCGCCTTGTTGACTATCCTGCTGGCCGCGCCAGTCGTGGCCCAGCCCGGCGCGCTGGTCGTGAAGAGCTTGGACTGCCCGCCTGTCTATGGCGATCCAATCATTCGCCAGGACTTCGAGCGCTGCAAGCCCGGCGAGGCCGTCCTGCGCGACGACCGCCAGCCCGATCACTGGGTCATCCGCACGAAAGACTGGCCGACACCGCTACTGAACTCGATTGGCAAGCCCCCTGATCTTACCTACGATCCGCAACTCAAGGGCGTCTACGACATCTACATCGGCACCCGCGCCACCGATTTTACCGTCAGCATGAGCTTGCGGCTCGGCAGCGAGAACGAATGGACGGTCGTCACCTCGCCCCGCGAGACCAGGGAGCTTCACCGCGATTGGGAATACTGCTTCCGGCGTGAAGTGCCGATGGACGGCGAGAAGATCGTCCTCCGCTGCCTGGGGCCGGCAGTCTACGTCGAGTACCTCAAGTTCGTACCCATCGTCAGCGGCAAGGTCCGGGCGCGTGTGGCCACCGACCACGTGGTCATCGCCTCGGAGAAGGGCAAGCACTTCGCCTTCCCCGGGCTGGCGCGTCTGGCGGACGGCAGCCTTGGCGTCGTGTTCCGCGAGGGCACCGCGCATATCGACCCCAGTGGCAAGGTGTCGATGTGCCGCTCCACGGATGGCGGACGAACCTGGAGCCCACGCTGGACGGTCTACGACAACCCCAAGATCGACGAACGCGACCCCGGCATCTGTCAGCACTCCAGCGGGTCCCTCGTCGTCTCATTCAGTTCCGACGGCGCGCAAACCATCCGTTCCACCGATGGCGGCAAGACGTGGGACAAGCCGGCTCCCGCCCCCGTCTTTTCCCCGCATGGCCCGACAGAGCTGCCGGACGGGCGACTGTACTGGTGCGGGATCGTCAATGAATTCGGCATCAACCACGTGAAGATCGCGACCTCCGCCGATCTGGGCTGCACCTGGCAAGCCGACATCACGACCGCAGAATCGCTGCCCTATCATCAGCCGTGGGTGCGTGAGTTCTGGGACGAGCCGCATACCCTGCCCCTCAGCGGAGGGCGATGGCTCTGCCTCTACAGGGTGGACAAAGACGGCTATTTGTACCAGAACCGCTCCGGCGACGCCGCCAAGTCGTTCACGATCCCCGCGCGCACGAGGATGTGGGGCTGCCCGCCGTACCTGCTACACCTGAAAGACGGGCGGATCGTGGCCTTATATGGGTATCGGCGGCCTCCCTTCGGCATCCGGGCCTGCGTAAGCCGCGACGACGGCGCGACGTGGGACATGGACAACGAGATCGTCCTTCGCGCCGACGGCGGCCACGGCGACCTGGGTTATCCCGTAGCCATCGAACTCGAACCCGGCCTGGTGTTCGCGGTCTACTACCACAACCACGGCGGCCCGGAGTGCTCCATCGAGGGCACGTACTTCAGGCCGTGAGGGGTGGATGTCGTCGCCCTCGAGACAGCCGCGCGCAGTGCGGCAGGGGTACGGCCGTTCCGCCACACTGCGGCATGACCACTGGCATGAAACTGGCATTACTACGCCGGTTGCGCAGCCCGGGTCGGTAATGAGATGCCATGCGGGGAAATGGACGGCGATTGACCACCGAGACACAGAGGACACAGAGAACGGCAACGTCCCT
>CAYWBK010000559.1:0-3871 GCA_964455745.1 uncultured Armatimonadia bacterium | reverse complement strand
GTGGACCTGTTTTCGCTGACGGCCTGCCAGCGCAATGAGACGCAGATGCAGCCCACGTTCCTGGCCCTGAAAGACCTCCAGACCCAAATCACCGCCGAGCGCGCGGCCATCAAGAAGCTCGTCGATATGCGGCCGCTGTTCGAGCGTTTCTCCGGCCACATCGCGCTCCTCACGACCCCGCCCCCCGACGGCTCGCGCGGGCAGGTCGCCAAGATGCTGCAGAAGGCCGACTTGATGCGTTTCGTCACCGTCATCTCGCCGACGGAAATGGGAATGCCCGCCGCGTTCAACGCCGGCAAGTTCTGGGTGACGCTCTACTGCGGCGGCGAGGACTACGCGGCCAGCGCGGCGGACCAGGAGGCCTTCGACACGGGGATGCAACGGTATCTTGCCGGCGGCGGCACGCTCATCGCCCTGCCGACGATGCCCTTCCCGTTCTACTACGCGGCGAACAAGCCGGTAGTCTCGGCGGCGAAGTTCGGCCTGCCGATCTGCGGCAGCGGAGCCGAGAAGCGCCCGGACAAGATCGAGGAAGCCGGCGTCGTCGGCTGGGAAAAGCCGCCGGCCGGCAAGACGCTGACCTTCAAGCTCGACCCGCAGCAAAGCTTCATCGCCGGCATCCCGCCGGCGTTCCCCTTCCCCTCGGCGGCGTCGGGCCTCGACCCGCGCTGGCGACCGATTGTCAATGTCCTCGACCCGAACGATGTGTACGTGCCGATCATCACCCTGTACGATCAGGAGGGCAAGTCCTACGGCGATGGCGCGGCGTGGATCGAGCACAAGACGGGGCCGCTTGCCGGGGCGAAAGAGCTATATGTGTGGAGCAGCCTCACTGCCGATCCCAGGCTGCAGTCGCAGATCGTGAGCGCGGCTATCGGGAGCGTCCTGCGCCGGACGATGCCGCCCCCGGCGGAATACGTGGCGATTCGGACGGCCACGCCGCCGGTGATCGACGGGAAGCTCGATGACCCGATTTGGCAGCAGGCGCAGCCCGTCGGCAACTTCAGCGCCATCATTGGTGGGAAAAGCGGCAAGCCGGTACACGCCACGCAAGCGTGGATGGCCTGGGATGACGACAACTTGTATGTGGCCTTCAAATGCGAACAGCCGGATGTGTGGGGCAGGATGACGAAACGGGACGCGCACCTTTGGGAGGAGAACGTGTGCGAGGTGTTCCTCGATCCTCTCGGACAGGGCAAGTCCTATAAGGAGATCGAAGTCAGCCCGCTCAACACGGTCCTCGACCTGAACATCGCTGGCGCGAAGAACGGGGCGCCGCTGGGCGATACCGACGAGGCGGCGAAATGGAACTGCGAGGGCCTGCGGACCGCGGTGCAGGTCGACGGCGAGGTCAACAGCGGCCACACGCGCGGCTGGACGGTCGAGATGGCGATCCCGCTGAAGTCCATCGCGCCCGCCGGAAGCGCCCCGCCGCGAGTCGGCGACGTATGGCGGGCGCAGCTTTATCGCATCGACCGCTCCGGGGCCCGCAACTTGAAGCCGGACGACCCCAAGGCGATCTTCGAGGCCAGCGCCTGGTCGCCGACCAACACGTTCCACGCCCCCGAGCACTTCGGGAGGTTGCTCTTCGGCAGCAATGCGCTGAAGGACGACTTCACCGCATACCCCGCAGGCTCGGACGGCTCGCCCACGTGGATGCTCGGCGCGGGCAAGTGGCGGATCGAGGATGGGAAGTATATCGGCGAGGACAGCGGGAGCAACGGATGGATCGCCGATGGCGCGCAAACCGGGTCCGAAGCGTGGAAAGACTACCGGCTGAAGGTCAACTTCCAGGTGCTCGACGTGGGCAGCGACTTCCGCGATGGCGCATGGATCGGATTCCGCCATCACGACGGCGATAACTCGTATTCGCTGGACTTCCAGGCCGGAGGAATCACGCTGCACAAGGCCGCGCTGGGTTCATCGACCGGCGATACCGTGCAACTCGCATCGGTGCCGTACACTCGCGACAACGCGCCGCACGCGGTCGTCATCACCGCCCAGGGGCCGCACATCACGGTCGAATTGGACGGCAAGCAGATTATGGATGTGACGGACAACGATTTCAACGGCACGCCGTTCGTTCCCGACGGCGGCGTGGTGCTTTCGGCCAGGCGCTGGGCCGGCTCAACGGGCCACACCCGCGTGGCCTTCTGGGGGTACGAGGTGCAGATGCTGCCGTGAGCCCTCGGCGTCCCGCGCCGGCGCCGCCCGTTCGCCCCTGCGGCCCCGCCTTCTCCAAGTGGCGGGGCCGCGCGCCGTTCTCCCCCTCTCCTGGGCGTGCACAGCACGACCAGGAGAGGGGGCCGGGGGGTGAGGCGACGTCATCTTTCCGGCCTTAACCCTCCCTTAACACTTCATTGACCCACGCTTAACTTCCCTTCCGTAGTCTGAATGCCTGTGCGGACTCATCAGTCCGCTGCTGCGCACACTCAGACAGGGAGGTATGCAATCGATGACGCATCACGGAAAGTGGGCGGTCGTGCTCACGACTGTTCTACTGGGCGGGCTGGTCCTGGCTTTCGCCACAGCCGGGACCTGCGACGATCAGAAGCCGGGGCTGCACGAACGCCTCGACAACATCGAGAAGGAACTCGCCGACATCAAGGATCAGCTCAACCAGCCGGGGGCAAACAACGCGGACCTTGCCAAGCGCGTTGACGAATTGGAGAAGACCGTAACGGACCTCAAGGCCCAGGCTGGTGGCAAGGCGACCGCTCCTGCCAAGCCGTCGTGGGTCGACAAGCTCAAGGTCAGCGGCTATGGGCAGATCCGCTTTGAGGACGGCAACAACGACCCGGACGTGGGATCGCAGACCGTCCCAACGAAAGATACATCGTTCAGCAAGTTCACCTTGCGGCGCATCAGACCGCGCATCGAGGGACAGGTCAACGAGCGCGCCGGATTCGCCGTCGAGCTCGATGCCACTGAAGGCGGCGTTGTCCTCACCGACGCGTTCGGCTTCTACAAGCTCGACCATGACGGGGACTTCACGTTGTACACCGGCCAAAGGAACGTTCCCTTCGGCCTCGACACGCCTCGCTCGGACTCGAATCGCCCCACGTTCGAAAAGATCGAGATCCTGCGCCGGATGATCCCCAATGACCGCGACCTCGGCGCATGGGTGCAGTACTCGCCCACCGAGAAGAAAGATCTCTTCAATACCATGAAGAGCAAGTTCGGCACCGAGGGTGACTATGGCATGTTCACCGTCGGCGTCTTCAACGGCCAGGGCCGCGACACGGCTGAAGCCAACATCAACAAGACAGTCTCCGCCCGCTTCGCCTACCCGTTCATGATCGGCGACCGCTACGCCGAGGTCGGCGCGAGCATGTTCAACGGCATGTTCACCACTTCGACCAAGGAATTCCCTGACAAGCTCCATGGTCTGCACGCCATACTTCCACCGCAGCCCTTCGGCGTGGAAGGCGAGTGGTACACGGGCGAGACTTGCGGCTCCGACGTTAACGGCTGGGCCGCTCAGGGATCGTTCAAGGACAACAACAACGACACCTTCTACGTCCGCCGAGACATTATGAACGGCTACGAGAAGGCCTCCACGCCGACGCTCAATAACTTCCGCCGCTGGACGTATGGCGTCTGCCGCGAACTCGACACCAACGTCCGCCTCGCGCTGGAATACGACAACGGTCAGCGTGAGACCACCGTCGGCGGGCCCTACCTAGCGGACAAGCTCTGGGGCGCACAGATGCAGTACAAGTTTTAACAGCCACCTGCCGGGGGCGTCCTACCTGGGGCCGGGGAGCGATCTCCGGCCCCTTTACCTGCCTGCGCTGCATCGAAAATGGAGTGGGTGCGACAATCCTGTCGCGCGTGGGGCGGGCGTCTCGCCCGCCATCGTCGTCATTTT
>CAYWBK010000558.1:0-3894 GCA_964455745.1 uncultured Armatimonadia bacterium | reverse complement strand
TGTGGGCTTGCGGCGAGACTGCGCCGGCTGGTCTCGCGGAGGCCATCGTGGCGCGCGGCCCCGCCGTCGTGCCGATGCTGTGCAGGATACTCGAGTGGCGCGAGGGCTGGTACTTCGATGATGACGATCCTACGGCCGGCTGGGCCCCTACCCATGCGATGTTCCTGGTTGGCATGATCGGCGATCCCTCTGCTGTTTCGTCGCTTCTCCTGCCTCTGACGTGGGACGATGATTACCCCGATGAGTATCTCGACGACGGGTCGGGGATTTTCGCGCGCCTCGGACCGCAGGCGCTCCCGGAACTCCAGGCGTTCGTGCGTGAGGACGACAACGAGTTCTTCGCCCGCTGGACCGTGTTTGACGGGATCAGGGGCATGGGCCTGTTGTTCCCGGAGTGCGCGAATGCCGCAACTGACCTGGCCCGCGAGCTGACCCGCCGCGCCCACGAGGGCGGCCCATCAGTGCCGACGTTCGCGGTGGATGCCCTGGCGGTCGGGGGCACCGAGGAGGACTTGGCGCTTCTGCGCGCGACCTTTGAGAGCGACGACTGGGAGTGCGAAGGGGACTACGAGTGGGAGGAGGCGGAGACAGCATTTCGCAGGCACAGTCCCACCGAGTATGACATCTATCAGTTCATCCGCGATCCGATGGAGCATTTCCATCCCGATCCGCACCTTCGCGGCGTGCACTGGATTTCCAGCGCGCCCGATCCGCCAAGGACCGCGTCGTTGCCAAAGCCACCAGCCCCGAGTCGCAATGCTCCCTGTCCCTGCGGCAGCGGCCGCAAATACAAGCGTTGCTGTGGCCGATAGACGCGACACGGGAGCGGCGACGGAGGCGAAGCCGCCGCTCCCAGTGCGGCAGGCCGATGGTCCAATCGGCCACTGGCAGGAACTCGGTTCTCAGTGCCGAAGGAAGAGCACGGTTCTCTGAATGAGATCGTCGTGCCCCAGCAGACTGAGTCGCCAGGGGGTAGTCGCCATGCGTTTGACCAGACGCGTAGCCATCGGCATTGGGCTTGTGGTCGTTCTCTTCATCGCGTTCCTAACACGCCCCGCCTATTTGCCCAAGGTCTACAACCGCCTTGGGGCTATCTGCGACGGCAGGGGCGACTATGACCGCGCCATCGCCTGCTATGATCGAGCCATCGCTCTCAAACCTGACTTCGCCGGGGCCTACAGCAACCGCGGACTTGCTCTTGCCGAGGGCAAGCATGACTATGACCGCGCCATTGCTGATTGCGACAAGGCCATCGCCCTCAAACCTGACTTCGCCGGGGCTTACAGCAACCGCGGGGCCGACTACGGACAGGGCAAGCACGACTACGACCGCGCCATTGCTGATTGCGACAAGGCCATCGCCCTCAGGCCCGACTTCGCTGATGCCTACATCAATTGCGGGAACGCCTACGGTGGCAAGCACGACTACGACCGCGCCATCGCTGACTACGACAGGGCGCTCGCCCTCAGGCCCAACGACGCCGATACGTACTATAGCCGCGGGCTCATCTACGAGCACAAGGGTGACTATAACCGCGCCATCGCCGACTTCGATCGGGTGATCGCCCTCAAACCCGATCTCGCAGACGCATACGTTGTTCGGGGGAACGCCTATGTCAGCGGCAAGCAAGACCGCGACCGCGCCATGACTGACTACGACAAGGCGCTTGCCCTCAGCCCCGACGACGCCGTCGCCTACTATGATCGCGGGCTTGCCTATGATGCCAAAGGCGACCACGACCGCGCCATCGCCGACTACGAAAAGGCCATCGCGCTCAAGCCCGGCCTCGCAGACGCCTACTGTAGCCGTGGGCTCGCCTATGAGTACAAGGGCGACTACGACCGCGCCATCGCTGACAGCAACAGGGCCATCGCGCTCAAGCCCGACTGTGCTGGCTACTACGTCAACCGAAGTGCCAGCTATGCGGAAGGCAGGCATGACTACGACCATTCCATCGCTGACTGTGACAAGGCCATCAGCCTCAAGCCCGACTATGCCAACGCCTACTGCGGCCGCGCCTGGGCTTGGTACGGCAAGATGGACTATGACAGGGCGTGGGCGGATGTGAAGCGCTGCCGAGAACACGGCGAGACGCCCGATCCCGCGTTCGTGCAGAAGCTGCGGAAGGCATCGGGGCGGGATGAGTGAGAGACATTCCAACCATGTCAAGTTGCCGTAGGATTTCAGGTGACGGAGGCTGCTATGCAATTACGAGACGCCTCACGTCGGAATCCCTTCATCCTGAGGCCTTTGCAATCAGCTTCAAGAAGGCCCAACATGAAACCCGATGCACACCTGTTGGTGCTGGCGGCGGTCCTGCTGTCGGGGGCAGGGTGCAGGAGCGCACAGCCGGGCCCGGCTGCGGACCAATCCGCTAATGTCGACGCGTCTCGGCAATCACCGTTCACAGCTCCAGAGCCGCCGCCCGCAAGCGCCACGACGCCAACTGCCGATCACCGCCACGACACGTATCGGATCGCGTGGCATCCTCGGCTTCCAGTGCTGGCGACCAGTTGTGGCATCGTGGGCGTTGACGCCGACACCCGGATACTCCGCCCGTGGCGGGCGAAGCCGCCTGGCCTGACTGGCACCACGATCTTCGGTTGGTGCGACTGGACCCCTGACGGTTCGCACCTGATCGCTTCGCGCTTCGCGGGCACCGGCCGGGATGCAGGGCGGTGGGAACTGGTCAGCATCGACGTGGAGACCTGTGCAGTGCGGAGCCTGTTCGATCAGCAAGGCCAGCAGGACAACATCAATCCCAGGTGCTCGCCGCACGGGGATGTGGTGGCGTTCGTCTCACGGCGTCCTTACTTCGGCACGCCAGAAGAGACGCGATGCAGGCTGGCGCTGTTGTCCTTGCGCGGGGGCCATCTCCGCTTCCTGACCGGGGAGCGAGGAACCAATCTCGAAGGTGCAGAGGTGGTGTGGGCCCCTTCCGGCAGCCATCTGGTCGTGTACTGGTTCGGGCTGGACCCGCCTGAGATGATCGCCCTGCCGGGCGGGGAAGCGCACCCTCTCGCCGACCCCACACCGTCCATGGGGTGGCCGTGCGGCTGGCGCAGCGATGACACGCTTCTATGGTCCACTTTCTACGACGACGAGGCAACGCGGCTGGGGCTGTTTGCCTACAAGTGGCAGCCCCGCGCCACGCGGCTTCTCCTTCAGGCCCGCGAGCGGCACGGACAGATAGGTTGGCCAGCGGCCTCGCCACGGGGAGGGGACGTCGTATGCGAGGTGACGCCCGACAAGGAGCCAGATCGTCTGATGCGCTACACGATAGGCTCGGGCTACCGGACTGTTCTCCTTTCCCTGCCGCGAGGGGGCTCGAAGGGAACCTGGCGCCTCTTAGGTACTCCGTCGTGGTCGCCTGACGGGCTGCAGATCGCCTACTGGCTGAGCAAGGGATCGGGTGCCTCGCCGCACGAGCTATGGGTCGTTCGGCGCGACGGAACGCACAACCGCCGCGTGTTCCCATGACGGCGGCAACGCAGAGCGCCGGACCTGGGGCAGCCGTCAGGGGAGCCACTCCGCGATAAGCCTGGAGCGCTCGCCAGTTGACCGATGAGGTGAGGCCGCCGCGCCGGTGAACTCAGACGATGCCTTGGCACCCGCTCACCTGACGCAGGCACGCCGCCCGCCCAGGGCGAACTGGCCGACACCCCGTACCCTCACCTATGGAGACTTGACCCCCGATGAGGACCTTGCTCGCACTGTCCCTCCTGTGTGCCGCTGTCGCTACTGTCCCCGCCAACGCTGGCCCGATCTCCGCCACGCGCTCCGGCGACCGCGTGGCGCTCGATAACGGCGTCTGCCGCCTGGAGATTGGCGCGGCGACTGGAGAGATCGCCTCCCTGCGGCCTGGTCCCGACTCGTTGCGCGGGCGGTGGTTTG
>CAYWBK010000557.1:0-3899 GCA_964455745.1 uncultured Armatimonadia bacterium | reverse complement strand
CATAGCCACGAGTGGAGAGGGGCCTACCCGCTGTAGGCGGGTCAGGGTGAGGTCGATGAGAATGACGGCGATGGCGGGCGAGACGCCCGCCCCACGCGCGACAGGATTGTCGCGCCCACTCCATTTTCAAGGCGGCCCATGCAGACACCGCTCTACCCCGCCGACCCCGACAGCGCCTCGGTCGCCACTTCGCCTTCACCGGTCTCCAGCACATCGCCGCCGCCGAAGTCCAGGTCCAGCGCCTCCTGGCAGCACTCCCCCGACCGCAGGATCTCGATCCACCGGCGCACCGAATCCCCTGCGATAAGCGCCGCCAGCACCATCATCAGTCCGGTCAGCGCCGCATTCAGGTAGTCATTGAATTCGCCGCCGGGGATGTACTGGCGGAAGACGGCCATTGTCCCCGCCGTCAGAGTGGTGATGAGCATGAAGCAGAACGGGATGAAGGTGCATAGCGCGTATCGGCTCGGGCGTCGCCGGAGGATCAGCGTGGTGCCGATCGCGAGCGCAATCGCCGCCAGAAGCTGATTCGCGATCCCGAACATCGGCCATACGCGGCTGATGTCCCCGGTGTAGACCATGTACGCCCACAAGACGACAGTGACACCGCTCGTGATGACGATGCCGGGCACCCAGCCCCCATCGCGAAAGCGCGGGTAGAACCCGCCGGCGAACTCCTGGAGCAGGAACCGCGCGACCCGCGTGCCGGCGTCCACGACCGTCAGGATGAACAGGGCTTCGAACACAATGGCGAAGTGATACCAGAAGTCCATCAGGTGCCGCAGGCCGCCGATGCCCGAGAAGATGCGAGCCATGCCCACCGCGAGCGTCACCGCGCCGCCCGTCCGCCCGACCAGATTCGCCTCGCCGACTTGTGCGGTGAGCGCCTGCAGGTCCACGGGCTGCATCCCGAGGGTCGCGTACTTGGCGGGCAGGCAGTTGATGGCGTAGTAGTCGCCCTGCTGCAGCGAACACGCCGCGATCAGCGCGATCAGAGCGACGGCCGCCTCGACAATCATCGCGCCGTAGCCGATGAAGCGGATGTCCGATTCGCGCCGGACCATCTTCGGCGTAGTCCCGGAGCTGATGAGCGAGTGGAACCCCGATATGGCCCCGCAGGCGATGGTGATGCACACGAACGGCCATACGGGATGCGGGATAATCGGCCCGCCGCCGGAAACGAACTGCGAGAACGCCGGGAAAACAAGCTGCGGGTGCACCCAGCACACGCCGAGAATCAGCAACCCGATGACGCCGATCTTCAGGTACGAACTCAGATAGTCGCGCGGGCACAAGAGCAGCCACACGGGCAGCACCGAGGCGATGAAACCGTAGACAGCGATGAGCACGGTGAGAGTGTGTGGATCGAAGTTGAAGAACCACTGGGCCGCCGAGTTGGCGATGGTCTTGCCGATGCCCACCGACGCGATGACCAGGATCGCGCCGATGGCCGAAGCTTCGGCCACCTTCCCCGGCCGCAATACCTGCAGGTATACGCCTACGAACATGGCGATGGGGATGGTCAAAGCGATGGTCGAGGTGCCCCAGGCGCTCTCCTTGAGGCTGTTGACCACCGCCATAGCGAGGACCGCCAGCGACAGGATGATGATGAAGAAGATCGCCACCGAGGCCACACCACCGGCGAAGCGCCCGTTCTCGGCCCGCGCGATGTGCGCCAGCGAGGCCCCGCCGGCCCTCACCGACCCCCACAGCACGATGAAGTCATGCACCGCGCCCGCGAAGACGGCGCCGAAGAGTATCCAGATGACGCCGGGGGCGAATCCGTACTGCGCCGCCAGCACTGGCCCCAGAAGCGGCCCCGCCCCCGCAATCGCCGCGAAATGGTGCCCGAAGAGCACCAGGCGGTTCATGGGGACATAGTCGCGCCCGTCGTGGATCCTGGTCGCGGGGGTGATGCGCCTGTCGTCCAGGACGGCGACTTTCGCGGCGAGGAATGCGGAGTAATACCGATAGCCAAGGGCCAGGCAGCACAATACGATGATGAGGAGCGTGAGGGAGTTCAAAGTCAGTCACCGGTTTCCGGGGGCAATGCCGCCTCAACCGCCGCCACGTACTGGGTGAATAGGTCGTCCGCCTGTTGCACCAGGTTATAGACACGTCGATCATCAATGCCTCGGTATGTGTGGGCGAAGACGTTCTGCGCGTCGACGACATCAACAAGCCGAGTGCCCAGACCCGAAGTCAGCACTCGAAGCTCCACCAACTTGCGGATAGCTGCGGCTTTGCTATTGCCAGGGCTCTCCTTCACGCTGTAAAGATACATCCGTGCAATGTCCGCGGCCGCCTCCAGTAGAAGCTCCAGTACGCGCTCGGCGATGCGTCGCTGGGCGATGTCTCCGCTGTATTCCTCCCACGATAGCCTCGCGACCGGCCTGAGTTCGTCAAGGAAGCCGCAAATGTCACCGCGGCTATCCCGTATCGGCTGTATGTAGTCCATATCCCCTCCTTGCCAGCCAGGCATCCACAAATTCCTTCATGGCCCTGCGCCACCCGGCGTGATCGTCGTAGACCCTGTGCGCGGTAAGCAGGAAATCGATGAAGTCGCGCTCGGTGCGGTAGTAAAGGGGGATACAGGACAAAGCGACATTCAGTACCAGTGTCGGGGCATCCCATCGAAGTGGAATGCAGTCCACTTCCCGGTCACCGGCCACGACTTCGGCAATCGCCCGGATTTCGCCGAGGGCTTCGTAATCCGTATCGCCGATGAACCATACCCCGATGTCCACGTCGCTGTCAGGCCGCGCGCGCCCATCAGCCTGCGACCCGAACAGCACGACGAGACGCACCGGCAGTTCAGGGCAGACCTCCGCCAGCTTCACTCGCATGCGCTCGATGGTCGCTTCGTCCAATTTCATCCGAAGCCCTTTCACAGCGCGGGCGGCATGGCCTCATCGACGGGCGGGTTCGCATCCGAACATCGGTTCAGATAGGCTGTGACCGCCGCCATGTACTCGTTCACAAGGCCCTCGATCTCGCCCAATCTCGCAATCTCCTCATCATCAGCCATCGCCGCGTAACCGTGAACAAGCGCATTTCTCAGTCCATAGTAGTCGCCCAAACGGTGCGCGATCTCTCGATCAACGATGCCGGATCGCTCGAGCTGCCTGAAGCTCAGTCTGCCCGTCGTACCTGGGTCTTCGCCCATCTTTACAAGCAATTGTCGCCCGATATCGAGTGCACAGTCCGCGAGTTCCTGCAGGAGCCGTTCTGCGGCAAGTTGCTTGTCTCTGTCGGCGAGTATGGTCTCAAGCGGGTAACCCGCGACCCGAGCAAGTTCGACGCGCAGTCTCTCCATGATGATGAGGTACTCGGGTAGAGTGCTGGGACGCTCCATCTAGACCGTTACCCCCAGTTTCTTTTGCAGGAGGGTGCGCTGCATCCTGCGCGCCGGTTCGGCTTCCTCGTACGTGCGCCAGGCCGCCAGCCGGAAGCGCCACCAGTCCCCCGCCCGCGCCTCATACAGGGGAATGCCGTCAGTGGCCACATTGAACAGCAGTGTGGCTCCGGCATCGTCCGTGACAACGACATCGACTTCCATTTCTACCAGGTACTCAATGCACCCCCCGACCCTGAACGCATCCGACCATGTGCCTTTAGGCAGTAACTGCACCGCAATGTCCACGTCACTGTCAGGCCGCGCGCGCCCGTCCGCCTGCGACCCGAACAGCACGACGAGACGCACCGGCAGTTCAGGGCAGACCTCTGCCAGCTTTACTCGGATGCGCTCGATTGTCGCTTCGTCCAGTTTCATCCCAAACCTGCCTCAAGAATCGTCGTTTGCCGGGCGAACGGCGACCTCACCCTGACCCGCCTACAGCGGGTAGGCCCCTCTCCACTCGTGGCTATGCTTTACCCACATCTTCGCACCTGGGGGCCGC
>CAYWBK010000556.1:0-3916 GCA_964455745.1 uncultured Armatimonadia bacterium | reverse complement strand
TCAATCGCCGTCCATTTCTCCGCATCGCATCGCATCTCATTGCCGAGCAGGGCCGCACAACCGGCGTAGCGCTGCTATGATCGGATGCCGCTCAAGCAGAGGCAGGAAGCCGTCCGCCTTCCCTCACTTCCTCAGCTCACTCTTGTAAAGCCCGATCTCATCGAACGGAATCGGCCTCAGCCCGATGCGGTCGAAGATCGCCGCGTTCGGCTTCAAGCTGAAGTTCGCGCGCGCCTCATCCACGAACCCCGGGTCGTGCATCGTCACATAGTTGTCCATCAAGTCCTGAATGCCCCGGTCGCGGGTCAGGAACTGCCCGCACTTGTACGCGACGTTGCGCGACACCGCATTGATGCCCTCGCCGTCGGCGATGTGCGCCAGAGCGGGGTATCGCGTGCTGTGCGGCGGTGAGGTGATGTCGATGTCCTTGTAGAGCAGATTTCGGACCCACTCGCTCGCGAGGAAGTCCTTCCACCGCGCATCGCCCCAGCCGGAGAAGCTGACCCCGTACTTGCAGTCGATGAACAGGTTGTTGTCGACCACGTTGTCCTTGCCGCCGTGGATCTGGATGCCGCCGAAACCCCCGCTGGAGCAGCGATAGAAGACATTCCCGTACATGAGCACGCCGCTGATCGCGTCATCGAGCCGGATGCCCGCGCGGCCGCACGGGGGTTCAGGACCCTCGCCGATCCCGTGCCAGAAGTTGTAGCGGATGATGTTGCCGCGATAGCCGGGGTTGCCGAAGATGTCGAGGCCGCCCTGGTCATCGGATTCGCGGACGACGTGGTGGATGTTGTTGAACTCGATGATGTGGTCGTTGCCCTCGATCCGCATCGCATGACAGGCGTTATCGTGGAAGTCGTTGTGGGCGATGCGATTCCCGCAGCCCTCGAGCAGCACCGCAGGCGTGTAGGTGTGGTCGAGGTTCGAAAAGTCGTGGATGTGACAGTTCTCGACGAAGTGCCCGCCGGGCGTGAGCGTCTTGCGGTCGCCGCCCTTGACCGCTGTGCCGCCCCGGCCGAGCGTGTAGATGTCGCAAGCCAGCACGCCGCACCCGCTGCCGCCGTCGACGATCACGCCCGTTCCGGCCAGTTGCCGGAGGGTGCAACCGGCCACAAAGCACGCGTTGCAGTCGGTGAGGACCACGCCGTTGAAGCGCCCCAGCTCGAAGGTCAGTCCCTGGAAGGTCACGTTCGACAGCTTCTCAGCCTGCAACATCGCCCCCTGTAGCACTGAAAGCTGCACGGTGGCTTTCGCCGGGTCTGAGGGCGGGTAGAAGTAGAGGATGCCGGTCGCGCGGTCGAGGTACCACTCGCCGGGCTGGTCGAGTTCTTCGAGCAAGTTCAGCACGTAGAACGGCTGGCCCTGGGCCACGCCGTAGTTGGCCTTGTCGGCCAGCGTGATCCGCTTTGTTTGCGGGTCGATGGCGGCCACCCCCAACGCCTCGTCCGCCCACAGATACTTGAAGTAGCCGAACACATACGCGTCCTTCGCCTGCGCCCAGCGGTTGATGCGGTCGTTGTCGAACTCGAAGGTCGCGCCGCCGTTCGGCGTGTTCGCGCCGTCATCCACGATCTTGCCCGTATTTACGAAGCCCTCGTTCGGCCAACGGGCGAGCTGCATCGGCTTGCCGTCGAAGAAAAGCTGCACCGCCGGTGTCGGGTTGTGCCCGAACCCCCGGGCCTGCATCTGCCCCAGGTCCGTCACGCCGGCTGCCCTCAAGTCGAGTTGCATGACCTTCCCCCGCGCCTCCTCGGGGATGCGCTGGAGAACCGCCGGGTCCTCGACCGACTTGAAGCCTTTGAGTTCCACGCCGCCGGTGAGGCGCACCGTGCCGGGCGTCTCGGCGCAGTAGATAACCGGGCTTGCCGCGGTGCCGGTGTCGGAAGCGTCGAGCTTCAGCGTCTCCGCGAGGCGATATTCCCCCGGCTCGATGAAGACCGTGATCGCGCCGCGCACCGTCTGGCCCGACTGCCGGATCGCGCGGATCGCGTCCCGCGCTTTCATCAGCGTCGCGAAGGGCTTCGCCTTCGTGCCGGGGTTGTCGTCGGAGCCGTTCGCGGCCACATACAGCGTGACAGCGTTTGCGGGCTTCGGCGGGAGCTTCGTCCGCGACCAGTTCGGGTCGCGCGCCGGCAGCCCCTGCCCCAGCCGCTCGACCTCGCGGATGCAGTCCTGCGCCTCCCAGCGCAAGTGCTCCGGCGCGTCGGCCATGTTGGCGATGCTCTGATACTCCGTCTTCGCCGCGTGGTAGTTCCTCTCCCGCGTGAAGCTCTGCGCGATCCGCAGCTCTGCGTAGCAGCGGTACTCGGCGGGGGCGTCAGTCATCGTCACCAGCTTCGTGTACTCGACCCGCGCGCCGGCCAGGTCGCCGGCCTCCCAGGCGGTGTGGCCCAACTGCAGCATCGTGTTCAGCCTGTCGCGCATCGGGAGATCGCCCTCCTTCAGGATGTCGGCATAGGCGAGTCGCGCGGCGGCGAAGTTGTGTTCCTGACGGAAGCTGCCGGCGAGCTTGATCTGTGCGTCAAGCCGATCGTGGGGCGAGAGGTTGCCCAGCTTCAGCACCGTCTCGTAGACCTGCCGGGACACGCCCTCATTCGCCTGTCGCGCAAGGTCAAGTAGCGGCGACATGGCCGCGGCGCGGATGCCTTGCGGCGCTGCGGGCATGTCGATCACGGCCTGAAACTCAGCGAGCGCCCCCGCCGGATCGCGCTGCTGGGCCAGCGCCTGCCCCAGGCGCAGTCGGGCGAGCGCCACATACGCCGGGGCGGTGTCCTTCGCCTCGGCGACCGTGCGATAGCCAGCGGCGGCCCCGGCGAAGTCATGGCTCTCGTAAGCCTTCGTCGCGGCCTCCAGGCGCGCCGCGAGGGCGTCAGGCAGCGGCGCATAGAACAGCGCGCTCTTCATGATCTCAGTCGGCGACAGCGCGCGCTTGTAGACCGCGACCTCATCGACATCCAGCACCACCGCCCCCCAGCCGAAGCCGGCGAAGCCGATGCGGAACTGCCCGCCCGGGGTGTATGCGCCCTCATACGGCCCGCTTGCGGCAAGAAGCCCGTCGAGGTAGATGCGCATCAGCTTGCCGTCCCAGGTGGCGGCGAGGTGACGCCAGACCCCGTCCGAGGTCGCGCCGGTGCTGAGACCGACCGAGGATGACGGCTGCGGCCGCCCGATCTCGAACCCGACGATCTTGTCCGGGTAGTTGATCGTCACTCGCCAGCCGTCCCAATATCCCCCGCCGACCGAAAGAAGCGTGCCGCCGGTCGGCACCGCGTCCCCGCGGAGGGCCCCCAGGCCGTTCACCCGGACCCAGGCGGCGACGGTGAACGACTTGTCCACCGGATCGAACGCCGCGCCCGCGAAGTACCCGTGATCGAGCCGCACCGCCCCCTTGCCGGGCCAGCGGCCCTCGACCCGCCGAGGCAGCCTCTCCGCCTCGCCCGGGTCGCCGACGACGCCATAGGTCAGCGCCTGTCCGCCGGTCGCGAGGTCCCGCGTCTGCGTTCCTCCGCCCGCAAGATCATCGAAGGTGTACATCCGCAGCAGGTCGGAGTCCTTTGCGAGGGCATCGCGATACTTGGTCCAGTCGTCATAAGTGCCGCCGACCGAGCCTGCGTCCGCCAGCGCCGCCGCGCAGGCCGCGGTCAGCAAGGCGATCAGGATTGCGGCGAGGTTCAACTTGCCACCCGCAAGGGCGGCGGGGTAGGAAGCTGTTGTCATCTTTGGGGACCTCCATCCATTCCCGCCTCATTTCTCCGCCCACCCTCGCGATGCCTACCCTTGCCGCGGGCTCTTCATCAATGTGTATAGGTAGATGCCATGAACTGGTCCTGGCGAGGGTGGTAGTCGACTGCTGTGGGCAAGGCCGTTGCCGTCGCGTCCGCAGGACGCCCGGCGCGAAGCGCCCCTCAGCCGG
>CAYWBK010000555.1:0-3919 GCA_964455745.1 uncultured Armatimonadia bacterium | reverse complement strand
GCCTCTGACAACATTCCGAGCGCTTCGTCTGCCGGTTGTCAAAGCGGCGCGGTACGTCCCATCCATCCTGTGTCCTGCTTCGTTCCCTGCCGCCATGCTTGCAGCAGTTCTACCTACAATCGGCGGGCGGACCCAGGCGTTCGCGAGGCATTCGACGATTCCGTGCCGCAGCCTACGTCAGCCCGCAATTCGGACACTCGAACGCGTCGAATGCGCCGTACCGGCTGCAGATCTCGGAAGCTGTAGCGATGTCGGCACCGATCTGCGCTTTCAGTGCTTCTTTCCCCTCGAACTTCACCGCATCCCGGAGGCGCTCGACGAAGCCCAGGCACACGTTGCGATCTACCAGGTCAACGTCCGCACCAATCAGGTGAGCCTCCACCAGGCGCTCCGCAACTCCGAACGTCGGCGCCGGGCCGATGTTGACGGCAGCGGGTGTTGGCGGGAGGTCATCCGCGTAGGCGAAGGCCACGTAGACGCCGTCGGCGGGTAGGAGCTTGGCCGGCGGGATCGCGATGTTCGCGGTCGGGAAGCCCAATGTCCGCCCGACGCCCCTCCCGCGAACGACGGTGCCGCACAGCGAATACGGGCGTCCCAGAAGCGTCGCCGCTTTTGCGACATCGCCCTCCCACAGCACGCGGCGCACGCGGGTGCTGGCGATCGGCACTCCGCCAAGGAGAGCGACCGTGCCGAGGACCTCGACCCGGAAGCCCAGCTCGCTCCCCAACTCGGCGATGCGCCGCACATCCGCCTCGGCGTGCCTGCCGAAGGTATGGCGCTCGCTGGCGACGAGGACCTTCGTTCCGAGCACGCCCACCAGCACGTCGCGGGCGAAGTCTCGGGCACTCATGTTGCGGAAGGTCTCATCGAAGTCCGCGATGATCGCCAGGTCGGCGCACTGCCGCTCGAACAGGGCATTCCGCTCGTCACGCAACGTCAAGCGCAGTCCACCGTGGCCGCTGTGCCGGAAGACCTCTGCCGGGATCGGCTCAAAGGTGAAGATCGCCGATTCCGCCCCCTCCTCATACGCACGCCGGCACAAGTACGTTAGGAGCGACTGGTGACCGCGATGCACACCGTCGAAGGCGCCGACAGCGACCACGCGCGGGCGGAGCTTGATGGACTCGGAGTGAAGGCCGTTAACGATACGCACCGGTCGGGGCCTCTTTGTTCAGTCAGACGGCCTCAGTGAAGACCTTGCGCGGGCGAACGGTGTACGCCCCGGCTTCGGCCTGGACCTCGGCGATGCACAGCAGCTTGCCGTCGGGTGTCATCACCCGGACCGTGCCTGTGGCCGGGCTGTAATCGAGCCGCTGGCTGCATCCCTGCGACAGCCGAAGGGCCACGGGGCCGTCGACAGTCACCGCAGGCATGTCTGCGAGGGCTTCCGTGCCGCTCTGCAGGTAGCCGCCGGCGTCGCCGCCTTTCATCGCCGCGCGCAACTCCTCAAGGGCGACCGCATCGGCGAGCCGATACGGCCCGACACTCGTCCGCAGCAGGAAGGTCAGGCAGCCCCCGCAGCCCAAGTTCTCCCCGAGGGTCTCCGCCAGAGAGCGCACATAAGTGCCGCTGGAACAGGCCACATCGACGACGGCCGTCGCGCGATGGCCGGGATCGAACTGCCGGAGTTCGAGACTGCGGATGTGCGCCTCGCGTGGCTCGCGGGCAACGGTTTCGCCCTTGCGCGCCAACTCGTACAGCTTGCGGCCGTCTTGCTTAATCGCCGAGTACATCGGCGGCACCATGAAGATGCGCCCCGTCAACCGCACGAGCGCCTCGCGCACGTCCGCCTCGGTGATCTCCGAAGCGTCGCGTTCGGAGAGGACCTCTCCCTCGGCATCCTGCGTGTCGGTTGTCAAGCCGAGGGTGATCTCGGCGCGATAGGTCTTGTCGGCTCCGGTCAGGAACTCCAGCAGGCGAGTGCCCGAACCGACTCCGACGACCAGCACTCCCGCCGCCGCCGGGTCGAGCGTTCCGGCATGACCGGCCTTCGCGCCGGATAGCCCGCGCACGAATGCGACCACGTCGTGCGAGGTCATGCCGGGAGGCTTGAGAATGCTCAGGATGCCGTTCATGGCTGGATGCGCGGCAACGCCGGCTTGCGGCGACCTACGCAGTCGTTTGCTTAGGGAAGCGCCTTCTCAATCGCCTGCACCACCGCAGCTTCGGCCTCCGCAAGCGTCCCTTTCGCCGTGAACCCCGCCGCTGCCTTGTGTCCACCGCCGCCGAACTCCTGCGCAACCGCGGCCACGTCAAGTGTCTTCGACCGCAGGCTGCCGCGGATCTCCGTATTTGGCGTCTCGCGCAGCAGGACGTACACCTCGGCCCCGCGTGTGGCCTTGAAAGCGTCGATGATGCCCTCGCTGTCTCCGCCTTCCGCCCCCGAGTTTGCCTCGTCGGCGATAGTGAGCACACCAAGGGCGATACGCCCCTCCGCGTAGGTTCGCAGGGACGCCAGCGCGCAGCCGAGCAGCTTCAGCGCGCGAAGCGGCTTCTCGTCCCCGGTCGCCTGCGCGATCTCATAGGGGATCGCGCCGAGCGCGGCCATCTCCCCGGCGACGCGCAGGGCTTCGGCGTTCGTGTTTTGGAAGCGGAAGTTGCCGGTATCGGTCGCGACCGAGGTGTAGATGCACACCGCGATTTCGGGTGTTATCGGCAGGCCCGCCTCTCGCAGCAGATGATAGACCTGCGTCCCGGTCGCCGCCGACTGAGTGTTCAGGTAGCAAAGCTCCGCGAACGGCTCGCGCGTGCCGTGGTGGTCGATGCTGATCCGCACGCGCGCTCGCTCGAAATCGGGGCGAAGGTCGGCCAGCCGCTGCGGCCCGTCGCAGTCCAGCGCGACGGCCACATCGAAGACCTGTTCGCCGGCTTGCGCAACGATCTCGGCGCTGCCGGGCAGAAATCGGTACTTGTCCGGGAATACGCCCGGGAGCGCGGTGACGACGTGCTTACCGAGGGATCGCAGGGCGCGGGCGAGGGCGAGGATACTGCCGATCGCGTCCCCGTCGGGGTTCTCATGGCCGCAAAGGAGGATACTGCCGGCAGTCCCGAACGCCTCGGCAATCCTGGCGATGATCGCGCGATAGGCATCGGCGGGCGGCGGCACGCATTCAGTCATCGCCATCAGGGCTGCTCTCGGGTTGCCCCTCGCGCTCCTCGGCGACCTGCTGAAGGAGTATCTCGATCCGCTGCGCTTTCGCCGCTGTCTCGTCGAGGCGGAAATCGATCTCCGGGACGTGACGCAGCTCGAGACGGTCGGCGAGGCTCTTGCGGACGAACTTGCGCGCGCGGCGCAGGGCCCGCGTGGCCTCGACGGCTTCCTGCGGCGTGCCAAGCGTGCTGAAGAAGACTTTGGCATACTTCAGGTCGGCCGTGACCTGCGCGTCGGTGATCGTCACGAAGCCGATGTGCGGGTCCTCGACATCGCGGCGGAGAATGTCACTAATCTCTGACCGCAGGAGGTGATTGACACGCTCCTGCCTCTGGGTGGGGGGCACGGGACGACTCCTTCTTCGACACGTCTACAAGACCTCGATCTCCACTGTCCCGACATCCGCCCGCGAATCGGCCTCGATAAACCGGGCCACCTCGTTGAGGACCCGGTGCACGTGGGCCTCCTCGTTAGCGACGAACGCGACGGCGACCTCAGCATCGCTGCGGCTGCCCAGATCGCCGACTTCGGCCACCGACACGTTATAGCGGTGCTCGATCCGGCCAATAAGGCTCTTGATGACCTGGCGCTTGTCCTTGAGAGTGACAGCGTCGATGACGTGCAGGCTAAGAGTCAGCAGGCCGACGATAGCGGACATACGTTTGGACCAGTTCAAACGGCCATTGCTCTGTTGGCCATAAACCCCTAAGTGAGGAGCCAGTTGCAAAAGTCGCGATGTAGGTGCATTTCGCCCCAGGGCTGAATCTT